>NZ_MACM02000070.1:0-6282 GCF_001675465.2 Pseudomonas sp. AU12215 | reverse complement strand
ACAAGGACGAAGAGGCACCGATCTTCCAGGTCGCCGACTACGGCCTGGTCGCCGACCTGTTCGAAGCCGTACCGGAGCTGGAAAAGGCCGTCTAAGCCTTTTTCGCTCGATGAAGGAACCCGCTCCCGTAGCGGGTTCTTTCATTTCAGGGCCTTGATTTTCCTCCGGAAAGAACTATTTCGCCGTGCGGGTGACCCATTGGTCACGAATCTTTGCCGAGAAGTCCACGGGCGAAGGTGTCTCATCTACAATGCGCGTCGTCTTCAGTTCCTGAACGTGTTTCAACGACACCTGCTACCGAGGTTTTCATGATCATCAAACCGCGCGTGCGTGGCTTCATCTGCGTCACTACCCACCCGACCGGCTGTGAAGCCAACGTCAAGGAACAGATCGAGTACGTCGAGGCGCATGGCCCCATCGCCAACGGTCCGAAGAAGGTCCTGGTCATCGGTTCCTCCACCGGCTATGGCCTGGCCGCGCGCATCAGCGCCGCCTTTGGCGCCAGCGCCGATACCCTGGGTGTGTTCTTCGAGCGTCCGGGCAGTGAAACCAAGGCGGGCACCGCCGGCTGGTACAACTCCGCTGCCTTCGAGAAGTTCGCCAAGGCCAAGGGCCTGTATGCGCGCAGCATCAATGGTGACGCTTTCTCCGATGAAGTGAAGAAAGTCACCATCGACACCATCAAGCAGGACCTGGGCAAGGTCGACCTGGTGGTCTACAGCCTGGCCGCGCCGCGCCGTACCCATCCGAAGACCGGCGAAGTCTTCAACTCCGTGCTCAAGCCGGTCGGCAAGACCGTGAACTTCCGTGGGCTGGACACCGACAAGGAAGTGATCAAGGAAAGTGTGATGGAACCGGCCACCGAGGCCGAGATTGCCAACACCGTAGCGGTGATGGGCGGTGAAGACTGGCAGATGTGGATCGATGCGCTGCAGGAGGCCGGTGTCCTTGCCGACGGCGCCAAGACCACTGCCTTCACTTACCTGGGCGAAGAGATCACTCACGATCTGTACTGGAACGGCTCCATCGGCGCCGCCAAGAAGGACCTGGACCAGAAAGTCCTGGGTATTCGTGAAAAACTGGCTGCCACTGGCGGTGATGCCCGCGTTTCCGTGCTGAAGGCCGTGGTCACCCAGGCCAGCTCGGCCATCCCGATGATGCCGCTGTACCTGTCGCTGCTGTTCAAGGTGATGAAGGAGAAGGGCACCCACGAAGGCTGCATCGAGCAGGTCGACGGCCTGTTCCGCGAGAGCCTGTACGGTGCTGAGCCGCATCTGGACGCCGATGGTCGCCTGCGCGCGGACTACAAGGAGCTGCAGCCGGACGTGCAGGACACCGTGAAGGATCTGTGGAACAAGGTGACCAACGAGAACCTGTACCAACTGACCGACTTCACCGGCTACAAGTCCGAGTTCCTGCGTCTCTTCGGCTTCGAGATCGCCGGCGTGGACTACGAGCAGGACGTCAATCCGGACGTGCAGATTCCGAATCTGATCCAGCTCTGAGTTCGCATCAGCAGAAACGGCGCCCGAGGGCGCCGTTTTTGTTTGCCGCCGGCGATCAGTTCGCCGCAGTGACGGGGCCGTGGCTCTGTTTGAGGAAATCCAGGTAAAGGCGTGCGGTTTCCTCGGGGCGCTCGATCATTGGCACATGGCCACAATCGCGCAGGATGGCGACGCTGGGCTTCTTCAGCAGCGGCTTCATCACGTCGATGCTGGAAACGTCCAGTACGCGGTCGCGATCGCCCCACAGCAGCAGGGTCGGCGCGGTGATCTTCGGCAGCTCCGGTTCCAGTGGGATATAGCGTTCACGCAATTGCTGGAAGACCATGCCGTTGAACTCGCTGCGCTCCAGCGAGCGTTCTGCCAGGTAGTCCCGCAGGCGCGACGGCAGCGGTGGCTTCTGCACGAAGACGAAGTCGAGCAGGGCGGGGAAGTCCTCTACCGAGCGCAGCACCAGCGGATTGTCGCCTTTGAGCAGGCGCTCGAACAATTCACTCGGGTGCGGCGCCGTCACGCCGGCGTTGTCGAACAGCCCGACCGACAGCACCTCCTGCGGATGTCGGGCGGCCAGCAGCGCGGCGATGTGCCCGCCCATGGAGTTTCCAACCACGTGGAAACGGCCGATGCCCTGCTCGCGCATGAAGTCGGCCAGGCGCTCTGCCTGGGTGCCGACATCGTAGCTGATGTTCGCAGGCTTGCTGCTATCGCCGAAGCCAGGCAGGTCGACGGCGATGACGTGGTAGTCCTGGGTGAGGAAGCGGGCGAAGCGCGGCCAGTTGCTCTTGTCGGCGCCGAAGCCGTGGATCAGCAGGATGGTCTGGGCCTTTTCCGGGCCTCCCTCGTAATAGGCGATGTCCAGGTTGTCGACCTGCAGGCTGTTGGTCGAGAGCCGGGCACGGGCGCTTTCGACGTATTGCGCAGTGGCCAGCAGCGTGGAGGGAAAGGCATACAGAACGCCTGCGGCGACAGCAATCAGCAGGAGAAGGGCCAGAAGGGCTTTCTTCATGAGAAGTCCTTATTACCAAATCGGGGCGGTGTGCTTTACGCTAGCATTTTGCGGCTCTAAGCAGGGCCTTACCTTCTTCTGGTGAGTGAGACTACCGATGCCTGATTGCTCCACGTTGATCCGTGCGGCGCTGTTGCTGGTGACTTTCTCCATCCCGTTGGCCGGTTTCGCGGCCGGCAAGTGCGAGCGCCTGGTGGCCACCGGCAATCCGGAATACCCACCTTACCTATGGCGCGACCCGGCGCAGCCGGAACGGCTGATCGGTGCCAATGCCGACCTGCTGGAGCAGATCGGTAAGGCCATCGGGGTGAACATCCGGGTGATCTACACCGGCTCCTGGGCGCGAGCGCAGGAAGAAGCGCGGCTGGGTCGGGTCGACCTGATCGCTGGCGCATTTCTAACGCCGGAGCGTCTGGAAACCATGGACTATATCCATCCGGCTTTTCTCACCACCGACAACGTCGTCTGGATGCGCAGGGATGCCGTCGTGGCCTACAGCGGCCGTGACGATCTGAAGGGCCTGAAGGGCGGAACCCTGGTGAACAACAGCTTCGGCGCGGATTTCGACACTTTCGCCAAGGAACAATTGACGTTGGAGGAAGTGCCCAGCCTGACCCAGGCGTTCCAGAAGCTGCTGCTAAAACGCTCGGATTATGTGATCTACGAGCACTATCCCGGCCTCGCGGTCGCCGATACCCTCGGCATGACCGATGATCTGCAGCCGCTGGAACCGCCGATCTCCAGCGAGGGTCTGTACCTGACAGTCGCGCACAACTCGGCTTGCAACGACCCGTGGCTGCGCGGACAACTGGCGAAAAAAATGACAGAATTGACGGCCGCCGGAGTCCCGCAGCGCCTGCTGCAGGACAACCTGGCCCGCTGGAAGGCCCAGCAACTTCGGCCTGCCAGCACTCCCACCGAGTAGGACAATAGATTTCGTGATCAATCGACGGATGATGGTCGCCGGCCTGGCTTTGTTAGCAGTGGCCGGCTGTGCGACGAACGACCCGGCACCCAACGAGCAGATGCGCCTCACCGAACAGGCGCTGGAACAGGCCAAAGCCGTGGGTGCGACCGATGACGTGGCCGAACTCAAGCTCGCCGAGGACAAGTACCAGGCCGCCAAGGGCGCCCTGGCGGTTGGCTCGAACAAGAAGGCCCGGCAACTGGCTGAACAGGCTGAACTCGATGCCCGCCTGTCCGAGGCCAAGGAGCTGACACGCAAGAGCGCCGAGCAACTGGCCGAGCAGAGCAAGAGCATCAACCGCCTGCGTAAACAGTTGGGGGAAGTGCAATGACTTCCCTGCAACTGTTGCGTCTGGCTGCACTGTCGAGTGCCGTCCTGCTGGCTGGTTGCGCCAACAGCCAGCTCAGCGAGAAATCCCTGGAGCAGGCCCGCCAGCAGTTCCAGGCGGTGAAGGAAGACTCCGCCGTGCTGCGCAGCGCGCCCAAGGACGTGATCCGTGCCGGCGAGTCGCTGGCCCGTGCCGAACGCCTGTCCAACTACTGGGGCAGCAGCGATGACGTCCTCCAGTACTCCTACCTCAGCCAGCGCTACAGCGAGATTGCCCGCGAGCACAGCAACCTGACGCTGAATCAGGAGCGCCTGGCCAAGCAGCAGATGGAGCGCGAACGCTTGCAACTGGCGATGCGCGAAGCCCGCCTGCTGGGCGTGCAGGAGCAGAGCAAGTGGCTGGAGCAGCAGATGGTCAGCCTGGCGACCAACGAAACCGAGCGCGGCCTTGTGCTGACCCTGGGGGACGTGCTGTTCGACAGCGGCGAAGCCGACCTGAAGCCCGCGGCCAACCGCACTGTGCTCAAGGTGGTGCAGTTCCTCCAGCTCAACCCGCGGCGGATCATCCGCATCGAGGGCTACACCGACGCCGAAGGCGACCGCGAGCAGAATCTGCAGCTGTCGAAGGATCGTGCGCAGGCCGTGGCGGATGCGCTGACCGACCTGGGGGTGGACCAGAAGCGCGTCCAGGTACAAGGCTATGGCGAGGCCTATCCGATCTCGGACAACGCTTCGTCGCTGGGGCGCGCGCAGAACCGCCGGGTGGAGATCGTCTTCTCCGACGAGAAGGGCCAGCTCGGCGCCGAACGCTGATCCAACTCGCAATATCCCGTCACAGGAAAACCCCGGAAGCCTCGGCTCCGGGGTTTTTCATCAGGGGCATCTCGAAATCTTTCGAGTGGCAGCTTGGCGAAAATGGCCGGGTGCGACTAATCCCCTCAGGGGAGCTGTAAACGAGAGAATGTGATGTCATCGGAAAAGAAGCTTTTCAATGTAATCGTGGCGGATCCGCAACCGATGATCGGTTGGGGCCTTGAACGCTATCTGCTGGAGCGCGAACTGGCGCAGGTGAAAGCCTTCGTCAGCGACACCGATAGCCTGCTGGATGTCCTCACTGCCCATCCCGAGGTCGACCTGGCCATCGTCGAGCTGGCGCTGCCCGGCGCCCGCGGTCGCGATGGGGTGCACCTGATCGAATGGCTGCAGCGCCACTATCCCCACGTGCCGGTGCTGGTCTACTCGGTCATGGGCGCACCGCTGCTGGCCAGCGCAGCGGTGAAATGCGGTGCAGTGGGCTATGTCTGTAAGCGCAACCCGCTGAGCCTGCTGGACGACGCCTTCGCCCGTATCCGCAAGGGCGAGACCTATATAGACCCGATGCTGCGGCCCCCCCGGCATACCGGCAAACCGTTGAGCCCGACGGAAATCGACATCATCCGCCGTTTGGCCCATGGCGCCACGGTGGGCGAGATCGCCGAACGGACCAATCGGAGTGTCTCCACCATCAGTACCCACAAGCGCAACGCCATGCAGAAGCTCGGCCTGACCACCGATGCGCAACTGGTGGTGGCGGGTTTGCTGGACTGGCTCGGGGAGATCTGAGCGCAGAGGACAGCGCAACTGTATCGGACGGAATGCTGACGACTGTTCTGGAACAGTTTGCACTTTTTGGCTACTGTTTCGGTTCAATGACCGAGGGATGGCCGTCATGTCCAATCTGCTGCTCTACCAGCGCATCGCCCAGCAACTGGCGGAAGACATCCGTCGTGGTGTCTACCAGCCGGGCGAGCGCGTGCCGTCCGTGCGCAAGTTGAGCACCCAGCTCAACGTCAGCCATGCCACGGTGCTCCAGGCCTATGCCACCCTCGAAGATCAGGGGCTGATCCGCGCGCGCCCGCAATCCGGATTCTACGTGCACCGCACGCCGGCGCTGACTGCCTCGACACCGGACATCGCCCGTGTCGAGCGGCCGGGGCTGGTCACCCGCAGCAGCATCATCAATCAGGTGCTCGCCGAGGCGCGCCGCGAAGGCGTGTTCCCGCTGGGCGCCGCCGTGCCGCACGTGGATTACCTCCCGGTCCGTGCGCTGCACCAGCAATTGGCCAAGGTCACCCGCTTCTCCAGCCCGCGTGCCTTCAGCTACATGTTCAGCCCCGGCTACGAGCCGTTGCGCCGCCAGGTGGCGATCCGCATGCGCGATGCCGGTGTGGTGGTCGATCCGACCCAGGTAACCATCACCCATGGTTGCGTGGACGCCATCCACATGGCTTTGCGCGTGATGACCCGGCCGGGCGACCTGATCGCCACCGAGTCGCCGAGCTATTACGGCCTGTTGCAGCTGGCCGACATCCTCGGTCTGAAGGTCATCGAGATCCCCAGCGACCCGCTGACCGGCATCAGCCTGGAAGCCCTGCAGCTGGCGGCCAACCAGTGGCCGATCAAGGCGCTGGTGCTGACCGCGCGCCTGAGCAACCCGCTGG
>NZ_MACM02000069.1:0-24511 GCF_001675465.2 Pseudomonas sp. AU12215 | reverse complement strand
TAATCCGCTGGGGCCGCTGCGGCGCACCTTCTTCCGTGCGCTGCACATCGACAAATACCCCACGGCGGGCCTGCGACGCTTCCTCGATTATGCCCAGGGCTGGGCGACTCGATCAGACGCTATCTAGCGGCCACTCGCCGATGGCGCGGTAGCGCACGCCGGCGGGGCTGTTCTCCGAGCTGAACAGCGTCACGGCCTGGGCCGGTAGCAGAAACGACGCCGTGGCAGCCGGTGTCTGGTGGGCGTGGCGCGCGAGGGTGATGTGGGGATGGAAGGGGCGGTGCTCGACTTCGAATCCGCCTGTCCGCAACTCTTCGCGCAATGCATGCACCAGTTCGTGCAGGGCGGCCGGTGCGCTGCTCGGCGCCAGGTGCAGGATGCCATTGCTCCAGCGCGCGATGTGGTCCAGTTCCAGGTTGAAGCCCCGGTGCGGCAGGCGTTCGCCGATGGCGCGCAATTCCGCCTTGCGGCCGCGCGGGACGGCGCCGAGAAAAGCCAGGGTCAGGTGCAGATTGGCCTGGGCAACGGGCTGGCCGTCCAGGTGCAGGCCATCGCGCCAGGCGCAGATTTGCGCTGCCAGCGGCGCCGGGCAGGGCAGGGCGAAGAACAGCCGCAGGGGTGGTGTGGTCATCGACTGAAGTCTCCTTGACAGCTTTGACGGGGCTTCTCTAGGATGCCGCACAGCGCCGATTTAAGTAGCAACTTGCGGGGCGCGGATGCAGCGATGGCTGGCATCGAAATACCGCTAAAGCGCTGGTTCGGTGTGCCTCTCGCCGCGTCCAGCTGGACCAAAGAGGCGGAAGACATGACACCATGACCTGTCCCAATCCCCATGTGCGCCTGGCTCCGATCACCACCGGCCTGGTTCGTCGCAATCCGAAGATTCTCCTGGGCGGCAATCACCAGCCCACCCTCGTCCGTTACCTCGATGGCTGGCCCAAGCGCTGGAACGGCTCGCGTACCTTCCTGATCCAGTTTGCCGAAACCTTTGCCGACCTGGCGCGCTTCCCCTCCGACAGCTTTGACTTCGCGGTGGTCCAGTCGCCGGTGGCCGAGCAGCTGGAACCGGCTGTTCACCAACTCACCCGTGTGGCCCGGCAAGGGCTGATCACCCGGCGTCCGCAACCGCTCTGACCCTTGCAGGAGCGACGCCGCTCTGGAACGGATTCCCTGGCGGCGCTCTGGCTGGATGGGGGCGCTCCCGCCAGTGTTGTGCCTGGCGTTGCCCAGGGGTACTCGATTCCCGCCACGAACCACAGCCAGTCGCTGGCGCACCCTCACCTCGGCGTCCAGCTCATTGTCCACCAAGGTGCGGGGTCTGCAGCGAGTCGATGCTGACAGGGTTGTTGCGCACGTTCAGTTCATATGGGCCGACGATGCGGGGCAGATCAGACAAACTGGGATCTGGCAGTTGCGGCAAGTCGGTCGGACTATCAATGCTCTTCCACCTGATCGCTGATCCATCATGAGCAATGAGCTGGCTCAGGCTGGTCGTTAAGACAGTTCCAATCCCATGCGGAGCCTTACCATTTTGGAATTAAGACAGCTACGTTACTTCGTCAAAATCATCGAGCATGGCAGTTTAGGTCGTGCCGCACTTGAGCTGGAGGTAGGTGTCTCGGCGTTGAGTCAGCAGATCAGCAAACTGGAAAGCGAGCTCTCGACGCGCCTGCTCAACCGCACCACGACCGGCGTCACCCCTACCAGTGCGGGCATGGCGTTCCTGCACCATGCCCAACTATCCCTGCGTCAGGCCGACAATGCGATCATGGCGGCTCATCGTGGACGAATGAGTGGCTACGTGAGTGTCGGTTTGCCACCAACCACCGCGACCGTTCTGGCTCTGCCTCTCATAAGTGCGATGCGCACTCGGTATCCAGATATTCAGCTGCACCTTGTGGAAATGCTGTCCGGTCATCTGGCCGGACAACTCAATTCACGCCAGATCGACCTGGCCATACTTTTTCAGCTGGAGGGGGGGAAGCGCTGGAGCGTGACACCCTTGCTTGACGAGAAACTGTTCGTGATTTGCTCCCCGGCGTTGGCCGGAGCGCCCCGTGGGGAGCGGGTGCAGTTGGCAGATTTGGGCAACTTGCCGTTAGTGATGCCCAGCGCACAGCATGGCTTGCGTTCAGCGCTTACCAGCGCCTTTGAAAGAGAGGGGTTGGCGCCGAACATCATTATGGAGATCGATGGCCTCGCGGTTCTCATGAACGCAGCGCGTGCGGGGCATGCGGCGACGATTCAACCGGGCGCTGCAGCTGCGTTGAAAGGTGAGTCGGGATTGTTGGTAGCTGAAATCACCAATCCCCATGTAGGGCGGCGTAACCTGCTTGCAACGCTCGCGGACGATGAGCTCTCTCCCGCGGCCCTGGCAACTCGGCGTGTCATCACGGACGTGGCCCGCCAACTGGTGGAAGCAGGCCAGTGGCCGGGAGCAACCTGGCTTCAAGACATGGCAGAGTAAGGCTAGCGTCCTCCGCGTGGTAAAGGCACGGGCAAAGCCTTTACGAAAACTAAACACCTCATGCCAAAAGCGGCCTTTCTGCGATCCGCTTGCTCCCCTATTTTCCTCCCCACTCACAAGGTCTTCGGCTTCCTTGTGAAATGAGGAGCGAAGATGATCGATGTTCTAGTAATCGGCGGTGGCAATGCCGCTCTGTGCGCGGCACTGATGGCCCGGGAAGCCGGGGCCAGCGTCCTGCTCTTAGAGGGCGCCCCAAGGGTCTGGCGTGGCGGTAATTCACAGCACACGCGCAACCTCCGCTGTATGCATGATGCCCCGCAGGACGTGCTGGTCGAGGCTTACCCCGAAGAGGAGTACTGGCAGGACCTGCTGAAAGTCACGGGCGGACTTACCAACGAAAAGCTGGCGCGGATCACCATCCGCGCCTCGTCCAGCTGTCGTGACTGGATGCGCAGCCACGGTGTGCACTTTCAACCGCCGCTGTCCGGGGCGCTGCATGTGGCGCGCACCAATGCGTTCTTCATGGGCGGTGGAAAAGCCCTGGTCAATGCCTATTTTCGCAGTGCCGAGCGGTTGGGCGTGCAGATCCGCTACAACGCGCAGGTCACCGATATCGAGCTGCAGGACGGTCGGTTCGTCGCGGCCTGCCTGGCCGAACGCGAGGTGGACGGCCAGCGCCTGCCCGCCGAGCGCATCCAGGCCAGGGCCTGCGTGTTGGCGGCAGGCGGCTTCGAGTCCAACCGAGAATGGCTGCGTGAGGCCTGGGGCCAGAACGAGCGTGGTGAATGGCCGTCGGACAATTTCCTGATCCGCGGCACACGCTTCAACACAGGGATACTGCTCAGGCGCATGGGCGAGCTGGGCGCTGACGTGATCGGAGATCCGACCCAGGCGCACATGGTTGCCATTGATGCGCGCGCGCCACTTTACGACGGCGGCATCTGCACCCGCATCGACTGCGTGTCCCTGGGGGTGGTGGTCAATCGCGACGGCCAACGCTTCTATGACGAGGGTGAGGATTTCTGGCCCAAGCGCTATGCCATCTGGGGGCGCCTGGTGGCTGGGCAGCCAGGTCAGCAGGCCTACTCGATCATCGACCAGCAGGCCATCGGTCGCTTCATGCCGCCGGTATTCCCCAGTACTACCGCCATGACCCTGGGCGAGCTCGCGCGCAAGCTGGGACTGCCCGAAATGGCCTTCCTCAAGACCATCGACGACTACAACAACGCCTGCCAGCCCGGCACCTTCGATCACACCGCGCTCGACGACTGCCACACCCAGGGCCTGACACCGGCCAAGACCCACTGGGCGCGCCCCTTGGTAAAGGCGCCGTTCTACGCCTACCCACTGCGGCCGGGCGTCACCTTCACTTACCTCGGTCTAGCCACCGACGAGACAGCTGCCGTGCACTTCGACGGCAAGCCCAGCCCCAACCTGTTCGTCGCCGGAGAAATGATGGCCGGCAACGTCCTGGGCAAGGGGTATACCGCCGGTATCGGCATGGCGATCGGTACGGCGTTCGGCCGCATCGCTGGCGTGCAGGCGGCTGCCAGCGCAGTGGCTGGCAACACAAAGAATACTTCGGAGGCCCGCCGTGCAACTGTTTGATCCCACTGCCTCAAGCAATCTGATCCCCGTACTGAATGTGCACGAGGAAGAAGTACAACGGCAGATGAGCATCTGCAACGCTTGCCGTTACTGCGAAGGCTTCTGTGCCGTATTCCCGGCCATGACCCGCCGCCTTGAGTTCGCCCAGGCGGACATCCATTACCTGGCCAACCTGTGCCACAACTGCGGTGCTTGTCTGCACGCTTGCCAGTACGCCGCGCCTCATGAATTCGCTGTCAACGTACCCCAGGCCATGGCCAAGGTGCGCCTTGACACCTACGCCGAGTACGCCTGGCCGCAAGCGCTGGGCAAGCTCTACCAGCGCAACGGGCTGACCCTGGCATTGGCGTCCTGCGCAGGGCTGGTCCTGTTCCTGTGCCTGACCCTGCTGGTGATGGGCAGCCTTTTCACCGCCATGCCCGGCGGTAACTTCTACGGCATCTTCCCGCACAACACCCTGGCCCTGATGTTCGGCGCGGTATTCGGCTTTGCGACCTTGTCATTGACCCTGGGCGTGCGCCGCTTCTGGCGCTCGGTCTCGCCGGCTACGGCGCCCACGCCACTGAAGACCGCCGCGGTACTGGAAGCCACGACCAGCGTGGCCACGCTCAAGTATCTGGACGGCGGACATGGCGAAGGCTGCAATAACGCCGATGACCGCTTCACCCTGTGGCGTCGTCGCTTTCACCACCTGACCTTCTACGGTTTCCTGCTGTGCTTCGCCGCCACTGGCACCGCGACGCTCTATCACTACTTGCTGGGCACGGCGGCACCTTACCCGGTGCTGAGCCTGCCGGTGCTGTTGGGTATAGCCGGCGGCCTGGGGTTGCTGGTTGGCCCAGCGGGCCTTCTCTGGTTGAACCTGCGCCGCAACCCCGCCCAGGGCGACGACCAGCAGAAACCCATGGATCGCGGCTTCATCGCCTTGCTGTTCCTGGTCAGTGCCAGTGGCCTGGCTCTGCTGGCCTTCCGGGAGACCGCTGCCCTGGGCCTGCTGCTGGCGATCCACCTGGGCCTGGTCATGGCGTTCTTCCTGACCATGCCCTACAGCAAGTTCGCCCACGGCATTTTCCGCAGTGCCGCGCTGCTCAAGCACGCCATCGAAAAGCGCCAACCCAATCCGATAAACGCGGGAAGCGACTGACCGCTCGACCACCCGGTTCTACAACAACAATTAAGAGCACAACGGTAGCCATGATGAACACGACCCCCCAAGGCAGAGGCTCCAAGCTGGGCGCCATTCTGCGTGTCACCAGCGGCAATTTCCTTGAACAGTTCGATTTCTTCCTGTTCGGGTTCTATGCCACCTACATTTCTCAGACGTTCTTCCCGGCCAGCAGCGAGTTCGCCTCGCTGATGATGACTTTCGCGGTATTCGGCTCCGGGTTCCTGATGCGCCCGCTGGGGGCCATTGTGCTGGGTGCGTACATCGACAAGGCGGGGCGCCGCACGGGCCTCATCGTCACCCTGTCGATCATGGCCGCCGGTACTGTGCTGATCGCCCTGGTACCGGGCTACGCCAGCATCGGCCTGTTCGCCCCGTTGCTGGTGCTGCTGGGCAGGCTGCTGCAGGGCTTCTCGGCAGGGGCGGAGATGGGCGGCGTGTCCGTCTACCTCTCCGAGATCGCCACGCCGGGCCGCACCGGTTTCTACACCGCCTGGCAATCAGCCAGCCAGCAGGTCGCCATCGTTGTGGCGGCGGCCTTGGGCTACGCGCTCAACGCCACCATGGCGGCTGCCGACGTCGCTGCCTGGGGCTGGCGCATCCCGTTCTTCATCGGCTGTGTGATCATCCCGTTCATCTTCATCATTCGCCGTTCGCTGCAGGAAACCGAAGCATTCAAGGCGCGTAATCACCACCCGAGTGCCGGCGAAGTGTTCCGCTCAATGCGCGACAACTGGCGTACGGTGCTGGCCGGTGGCTTGTTGGCCTCGATGACCACCACCACCTTCTACCTGATCACCGTGTACACCCCGACTTTCGGCAAGTCGGTGCTGAGCCTGAGCACTACCGACAGCCTGGTCGTGACCCTGCTGGTCGGTGTCAGCAATTTCATCTGGCTGCCTATCGGCGGCGCCCTGTCTGACCGCATTGGCCGCCGTCCGCAACTGCTGGGGATCACCTTGCTGTGCATCTTCAGCGCTTATCCGGCGATGCACTGGCTGGCTACGGCGCCGAGCTTCGAGCGGCTGCTTGCGGTGCTTATGTACTTCTCAATGTTCTTCGGTCTGTACAACGGCGCCATGGTTGCGGCGCTAACTGAAGTGATGCCGCAGAACGTGCGGGTAGTCGGATTTTCCCTGGCGTTTAGCCTGGCCACGGCCCTGTTCGGCGGTTTCACGCCAGCAGTGTCGACGCTGTTGGTACAAGCCACCGGCGACAAGGCTTCACCAGCGTATTGGCTGATGTTCGCCGCCGTGTGCGGGCTTACCGCTACGGTCATTCTCTATGGCCGACACAAAAAATCGACTGGTCAGCGCTACTCCGAGGCGATGCCTTAACCAGGGCGCGGGCAGTGGCGAAACGGTGACAAGCATCCGTTCACCAGTGCCAGCAGTTGCCCTGAGTCCCTTTTTGTTGCAGCGATCTTGCTCGCGAACCTGCTTGGGCTTCGGCGCTGCCGGTGACTCCGTTCGGGAACAAGGTCGCCCCAGCAGAGGCTCCATCGGGCCGACGATGGATCAGGGATACTCGATCTCGATCACGAACCACATTTTCTCGCCTGACGGGCTGCGCACCATCACCTCGGCGTCCAGTTCCTTGCCCACCAGGGCGCGGGCCAGCGGCGAGTCGATGCTGATGTGGTTGTTGCGCAGGTCCAGTTCGTCCGGGCCGACGATGCGATAGCGGGCCTGCTCGCCGTCCTCGTCTTCCAGGGTGACCCAGGCGCCGAAGTAGACCTTGTTCGGATTCGCCGGGCGCTCGCTGACCACCTTGCAGTTTTCCAGGCGCTTGCGCAGGAAGCGCACGCGGCTGTCGATCTCCCGCAGCATCTTCTTGCCGTAGGTGTACTCGGCGTTCTCCGAGCGATCACCTTGCGCGGCGGCCTCGCTGACCGACTGGGTCACCTGTGGCCGGCGCACGTTCCACAGTTCATGCAGTTCCGCGCGCAGGCGCGCTTCGCCTTCGGGAGTGATCAGTGGGGTACCGGCAGGGCGGGGCGGGCGATAGCGGCTCATGGTATCCAGGGCGGCGAAAGTGATCGGGCGAGTCTACCCGATCAGCTCTCGCGCAGCAGGCGCAACGGGCTCACGTTGAGCGCGCGGCGCGTTCCCAGCAGCCCGGCGCCACCCACCAGCAGCGCCCCCAGTAACGGCAGTGCCAGCAACCAGGGGTGCGGGCTCCACGGCAGGTCGAACACCAGCCGGTAGAGCAGGTAGCTGATCAGCTCGCAGCCCAGTGCCGCCAGCAGGCCGCTGACCGCGCCGAGCAGGGCGAACTCGCTGCGCCGCGTGCGCATCAGCAGGCTGCGTTCGGCCCCCAGGGCACGCAGCAGCGCCCCCTGGCGCAGGCGCTCGTCGAGCGTCGCCTGCAGACCGGCAAACAGCACCACGAAGCCGGCGGCAAGGACGAACACCAGCACGTACTCCACGGCCAGCGTCACCTGGTCGAGGATGCTGCGCAGCTGCGCGAGCAGCGCGTCCACCGGCAGCAGGGTGACCGTGGGGTAGGCACGGGCCAGCTCGATCAACTGGCGCTCCTGGCTGGCCGGCAGATAGAAACTGGTCAGGTAGGTCACCGGCAGGTCGGTCAGGGTGCCCGGCTCGAAGACCATGAAGAAGTTGGGCTGGAAGTTGTCCCACTTCACCGAGCGCAGGCTGCGGATCTGCGCCTCGCGGGTCTGCCCGGCAACGGTGAAGCTCAGGTGGTCGCCGACCTTCAGGCCGAGGTTGCCGGCGAGCTTTTCTTCCACCGAGACGCCCGGCAGTTCGCTCTTCTCGCCTGCCGTCCACCACTCGCCGGCGACAATCTGGTTGCCTGCGGGCAGGCGTGCGGACCAGGTCAGCCCCAGGTCGCGTTGCAGGGCGCGCTCGCTGCGGATGTCCTCGTTCATCGCGTGGACGGGCTTGCCGTTCACCGCCACCAGGCGGCCGGGCACCATGGGGTAGAGGTCTTCGGCGTTGGGCGACAGCGCCTTCACCCGCTGCTCGAAGCCGTCTTTCTCGGCCGGCAGGATGTTCAGCGCGAAATGGTTCGGGGCATTGGGCGGCAACTGCGAATGCCAGGTATCCAGCAACTCGCCGCGCAGCAGGGCGATCAGCGCCATGGCCAGCAGGATCAGGCCGAAGGCGAGGCTCTGCCCGGCGGCCGCCAGCGGGTAACGCAGCAATTGGCCGAGGCCCAGGCGCCACGGCAGGCTGGCCCCTTGCAGCGCGCGACGCAGGCCGCGCAGGGCGAGCAGCAGGATAAAGCCGAGGACCACTGCGGCGATGGCGCCGCCACCGAGCAGGGCGAGGGTGAGTTTCAGGTCCAGGCTCAGCCGCCACATGATCAGGCCGAGGGCGAGCAGCGCGCAGCCGTAGGCCATCCAGGTACGCATCGGCACCGGCAACAGGTCGCTGCGCAGCACCCGCAGCGGCGGTACGCGGCCAAGGGCAGCCAGCGGCGGAAGGGCGAAGCCGGCCAGCGCGACCAGCCCGGTAGCCATGCCGGCGAGCGCCGGGACGATGCCGGCGTCGGGGATTTCCGGCGGCAGCAGGTTACCCAGCAGGTGCATCAGGCCGAGTTGTGCCAGCCAACCCAGGAAGGCGCCGAAGAGGCTGGCGACCACGCCCAGCACGAACAGCTGGCTGCCATACAGCAGCAGCGCTTCGCGGCGTGACAGGCCCAGGCAGCGCAACAGCGCGCTGGCGTCGAAGCGTCGGGTGGCGAAGCGGTTGGCAGACAGCGCCACCGCCACGCCGGCGAGCAGTACGGCGGCGAGGCTGGCAAGGTTGAGGTAGCGCTCGGCGCGGCCCAGGGCATCGCCGATCTGCCGGTTCCCGTGGTGCGCGTCCTGCAGTTCCTGATTGGCGGCAAGGTTGCCCTGGGTAGCCTGCCGGTAGGTTTGCAGTGCGTCGTGCGCGCCGCCCCAGAGGTCGCGGTAGCGCACCCGGCTGCCGGGCTGCACCACGCCGGTGGCGTCCAGGTCCTGCAGGCTCATCATCACGCGCGGGGTAAGGCTGTAGAAGTCGCCGGCCCGGTCCGGTTCATAGGTCAGAACACGGGCGATACGCAGGGATTTGCGGCCGATGTCGACGCTGTCGCCGATCTTCAGGTCGAGGCTTGCGAGCAGGCGCGATTCGACCCAGATATCACCCGCTGCCGGGCGTCCGCCTTCGACCTCCGGCTGCAATGGCGCGGGTGCGCTTTTCAGTTCGCCGCGCAAGGGATAGCTGTCGCCGACGGCCTTCACGCTGCTCAGCTGAATGCCGTTATCGGTGGCCACCACACTGGAGAACTCCACGCTCTGCGCGTGCTGCAGGCCCAGCTTGAGGCCGCTGTCGATCTGCTCCTGGCGCGCGGGCTGGGTGCCGGTGAGCACCAGGTCGGCGCCGAGGAATTCGGCGGCGCGCACCAGCATGGCGCCGTTCAGGCGAGCGCTGAAATAGCCGATGGCGGAACTGGCCGCCACCGCCACCAGCAGGGCGAAGAACAGCACGCGCAGTTCGCCGCTGCGCCCTTCGCGCCATAGCTGGCGCAGGGACAGGCGGAACAGGTGGGGCAGCGACAGTGGCTTCATCGGCGCTCGTCCGTCAGGGTTCGACGTGGTCGATCAGGTGGCCGCTTTCCAGGCGGATGTGACGCTGGCAGCGGTGGGCGAGGCGTTCGTCGTGGGTCACCAGGACGAGGGTGGTACCGCGCTCGCGGTTCAGCTCGAAGAGCAGGTCGCTGATGCGCTCGCCGGTATGGGTGTCGAGGTTGCCGGTGGGCTCGTCGGCGAACAGTACATCCGGCTCGGCGGCGAAGGCGCGGGCGATGGCGACCCGCTGCTGCTCGCCGCCGGAGAGCTGGCGCGGGTAGTGGGTGAGGCGCTGGCCGAGGCCGACTCGCTCCAGCAGTTCCCGGGCGCGTTGCCCGGCGTCCTTGCGGCCATCGAGCTCCAGCGGCAGCATGACGTTCTCCAGCGCATTGAGGCTGTCGAGCAACTGGAACGACTGGAAGACGAAGCCGACATGAGCGGCACGCACGCGGGCGCGCTGGTCCTCATCGAGCCTGCCGAGGGTGTGGCCGAGCAGGACGATCTCGCCGCCGCTGGGCAGGTCGAGCCCGGCCAGCAGGCCGAGGAGGGTGGACTTGCCCGAGCCGGAACTGCCGACGATGGCGAGGCTGTCGCCGCGGGAGAGGTCGAGGGAGAGGTCGTGGAGGATGGTCAGCTTGCCTTCCGCGCTGGAAACAACCTTGCTAAGGTTCCGCGCGGTGAGAATGCTTTCGCTCATGGAGAATCCGATGCGTGCATGGCTAATGGGCGGCTGCCTGGCGTTGCTTCTGATCACGCAGCAGGCCGCGGCGCAGACGCTGTTGGTCGTCGGCGATAGTATCAGCGCCGGTTTGGGGCTGGATACCAGCCTGGGTTGGGTCAGCCTGCTGGACAAGCGCTTGAAGGAGCAGGGTTTCGACTACCAGGTGGTGAATGCGTCGATCTCCGGCGACACCACGGCAGGCGGCCTCGCGCGCCTGCCGGCGCTGCTCTCGGAGCAGAAGCCGAAGCTGGTGGTGATCGAATTGGGCGGCAACGATGGCCTGCGCGGGATGGCGCCGGCGCAATTGCAACAGAATCTTGCCTCCATGGTGGATCAGTCGCGCCAGGCGGGCGCGAAGGTCATCCTGCTGGGGATGCGCCTGCCGCCGAACTACGGGCAGCGCTATACCGATGCATTCGCCAAGGTCTTCGACAGCGTGGCGAGCGAGCAGAAGATTCCGCTGGTACCGTTCTTCCTCGAAGGAGTCGGCGGTGTACAGGGCATGATGCAGGCGGATGGCATTCACCCGGCGGTGGCGGCACAGCCTAAACTGCTCGACAACGTGTGGCCGACGCTCAAACCCTTGCTGTGATGGGCGGTTGCAGTAATAAACCACTGAATCGAGGCTTCCCCGCGCCCGGCCTTTCGGCTATGTTTGCGCACCCTTCTGGAACCCCCTATGTCGCGCCACGCCTGGACCCTCTTCGCCTACCAGTTGATCGAACCCGATGAGCAGCTGGACCTGTTCGCCTGCCGCGAAGTGCGGGTGCACCTGGTTGCGCGCCAACTGGAGCTGGGAACCCCGGCCGACCGCACCCTGTGCGGCAGCCTGCTGCCGGCGCAGCCACTCTGGCGCGGCGCCGAGAGGCCGCTGCTGCGCGACCGGCGCATCTGCGCGGCCTGCCTGAAACAACTGGAAGAGGAAAAGCGCGGCGCGCGCGGTTCCTGGCTCGTCTGATATCTCCCGTTGACGGGGCTTGCGGTGGTAAACTGATCACCCTTTGCTCATTGCCCACGTCAAGGATCCTCGGATGTTGTCGCGCGTCATTGCCGCCTGCTCGCTGTCCCTCGCCGCGCTGCTCTCGGCCGGCCCCGTTTCCGCCATTGAATTGCCGTTGCCGGCGCCGGGTGACGATATCGTCGGCCAGGTCCAGGTGATCAAGGCCAAGTACGAAGACACTTTCGCCGACCTCGGCGAGAAATACGGCCTCGGCTACTCCGAGATGATCGCCGCCAACCCGGGCGTCGATGCCTGGCTGCCGGGTGTGGGCACCGAGATCATCATTCCGACCCGCTTCGTCCTGCCGGCAGGTCCGCGCGAGGGCGTGGTGATCAACCTCGCCGAATACCGCCTGTACTACTTCCCCAAGGACAAGAACGTCGTCTACACCTACGCCCTGGGCATTGGTCGTGAAGGCTGGGGTTCGCCGGTGGGCAGCACCAGCGTGATCGCCAAGACCAAGGACCCGGCCTGGTATCCGCCGGCGTCGATCCGCGCCGAGCACGCCGCCGATGGTGATCCGCTGCCGACCGTGGTGCCGCCAGGCCCGGACAACCCGCTGGGGCCGTACAAGATGAGCCTGGGCTTCCACGGCTACCTGATCCATGGTTCGAACAAGAAGTTCGGCATCGGTACTCGTACCAGCCACGGTTGCTTCCGCATGTACAACTGGGACGTGACCCAGTTGTTCTCGATGATCCCGGTGGGTACCAAGGTGCGCATCATCAACGAGCCGTACAAGTTCGGTCGCAGCGAAGGCAAGATTTACCTCGAAGCCCATGCGCCGATCGATGACAACGGTGATCCTTCGGTCGTCGACAAGCATACCGCCGTGATCAACGCGCTGCTCAAGCGCGAAGACATCGCCAGCCAGATGCAGATGGACTGGAACGTGGTGCGTGAAGTGGTTGCCGCCGAAGATGGCCTGCCGGTTGCCATTGCCCAGCCGCAGCAAGTGCAGCAGGGCGGTTCGGTTGCCGCCACTGTCGACCAGGATGCGATGCCGCTGCAGTAACTTTCTACTGCAGCGAAAGAGCCCGCCGCGAGCGGGCTTTTTCTTGCCAGCTACTTTCCTGCGGGCATAAAAAAACCGACCCCGAAGGGTCGGTTTTTTCGAACAGATCCGAAGATCTATTACTTGCGGCTGGCTTTGTCCAGCATACGCAGTGCGCGCTCGTTAGCCTCGTCAGCGGTCTGCTGGGCTTTCTGAGCGGCGGCCAGAGCTTCGTCAGCCTTGCGATAGGCTTCATCGGCACGGGCTTGAGCGCGAGCAGCGGCGTCTTCAGTAGCGGTCAGACGTGCTTCGGTTTCTTTCGAGTGGCTGCTGCAACCGGTGGCCAGAACAGCAGCCAGAGCCAGAGCAGAGAATTTCAGAACGTTGTTCATCGTGTTCCCCTTAAGGTGGACATTTCCATTAAAAGCAATCTCCCATGACTGGGAAATTAGCCGGACTACATAGTACCCATTACTTGTAGTAAGTAAACTGACCAAGCGCAAGTACGGCACTTTTTTTTCATGTTAGGTCGCTCTTCGCAGTTGTGCGAGGCCGATTTGGGCAAAAACTGTCCAATCTGGCAAAGGAGTGTTTCCAAAGTGCGTCAGGCAAGCTCCGAGGCCGCTTTCCGGCCTGCGGAACCAAGCCGTCAGATGACTGTCGCCTATGGTCGAACAACTGTTTAATCGCCGTTGTGCATTTGTCCAGCGGACAACTTGCAACTAGGTCGCAACAGGTGAAGAAAGTGTGAAGGGGGAAAACGAAAAAGCCCGGCTAATTGCTTAGCCGGGCTTTTCAAGAATCTGGCGGTGAGGGAGGGATTCGAACCCTCGATACGATTTCTCGTATACACACTTTCCAGGCGTGCTCCTTCAACCGCTCGGACACCTCACCAGATTTCTCGACAGCGCTGTGTCTGTCGAGGCGCGCACTTTACTCAAAGGTTTCCTCCTTGGCAAATGTTTTTTGAAAATTTTTCCCAACGGATTCATCGGCTTAAGGAGCACGGCCTGGATCGCGGGTACACTGGCGCCATCTGATCCTCCGGAGAGCGCATGGCCAGCTGGGACGTTTTCTGCAGCGTAGTCGACAACTATGGCGATATCGGTGTCACCTGGAGACTGGCTCGCCAACTGGCCGGCGAACATGGCCAGCGGGTTCGGCTATGGGTCGACGATCTGGCGGCCTTTGTGCGTATCTGCCCGGCCGCCGATGGCGCGGCCGAATCGCAACACCAATCCGGCGTGGAGGTACGCCTGTGGCCGAAGCCCTGGCAGGATACTCAAGCGGCGGACGTGGTGATCGAGGCCTTTGCCTGCGAAATGCCGCCTGCCTATATAGAAGCGATGAAGCAACGCCGGCAGCCGCCTCTGTGGCTGAACCTGGAATACCTCAGCGCCGAGCCGTGGGTGGAGTCCTGCCATGGCTTGCCATCGATGCAGGCCAACGGTTTGCAGAAGTACTTCTACTTCCCCGGTTTCACTCCGGCCACCGGCGGGCTGTTGCGCGAGAGCGACCTGATTGCACGGCGCGACGCTTTCCAGGCCGACCCGGCGGCCAGCCTTCGGTTCCTGGAAAGTCTGGGCGTGCACCCGCGTGCCCATGAGCGGCGCATTTCCCTGTTCGCCTATGAAAATGCCGCGCTGGGCAGTTGGCTCGACGCATTGGCCGCCAGCTCCGACAGCATTTTGTTGCTGGTACCGGAGGGCAGGGTGCTGGCCGATGTCGAGCGCTGGGCGCAGAGAACGTTAAAAGCAGGGGGGCAGTTCCAGCGCGGTGCGCTGCGCCTGCAAGTACTGCCCTTCGTGCGCCAGGAGGACTACGACCCGCTCTTGTGGAGTTGCGATGTCAACGCGGTGCGTGGTGAGGATTCGTTCGTGCGGGCGCAGTGGGCGGGGCGGCCATTCGTCTGGCACATTTACCAGCAGGATGACGATGTTCACCTGGAGAAGCTGCAGGCCTTCATGGCCCTGTTCAGTGACGGAATGGACGAGCCGCTGCGGACCGAGCTGATGGCGTTCTGGATGGCCTGGAATGGCCGGGGTGATGCCGGGGAAGCCTGGCAAAAGCTGGAAAGACGGTTGCCGGAGTGGTCCGCGTGGATTGGCAATTGGCAACGGCGCCTGGGCGAACAAACCGATCTTGCTGCGGGGCTGGTGCGTTTTTATACAAATTGGCTATGATATGGCCCCTGATTTTTGTCTCCAATCCAATCGGATAATCGTATGAAAACCGCACAAGAGTTCCGCGCTGGCCAGGTTGCCAACATCAATGGCGCCCCCTGGGTCATCCAGAAGGCCGAGTTCAACAAGTCCGGCCGTAACTCCGCGGTCGTCAAGATGAAGCTGAAGAACCTGCTGACCGGTGCCGGCACCGAGACCGTGTTCAAGGCCGACGACAAGCTGGAGCCGATCATCCTCGATCGCAAGGAAGTAACCTACTCCTACTTCGCGGACCCGCTGTATGTCTTCATGGACACCGAGTTCAACCAGTACGAGATCGAGAAAGACGATCTGGAAGGCGTGCTGACCTTCATCGAAGACGGCATGACCGACGTCTGCGAAGCGGTCTTCTATAACGAGAAAGTCATCTCCGTTGAACTGCCGACCACCATCGTTCGCGAAATCGTCTATACCGAGCCGGCCGTCCGTGGCGACACCTCCGGTAAAGTGATGAAGACCGCTCGCCTGAAGAACGGTGCTGAAGTCCAGGTTTCCGCCTTCTGCGAAATCGGCGACTCGATCGAGATCGATACCCGCACTGGCGAGTACAAGTCCCGCGTCAAGGCCTGAGCCTGATTCGAGACACAAAAAAGCCCGGCTGATGCCGGGCTTTTTCGTTTCTGGCGTTCTGGATTGTCGGCGCTGGAGTCAGACGCTGACGTTCAGGCGCACGTCGATATTGCCGCGGGTGGCGTTGGAGTAGGGGCAGACCTGGTGGGCTTTGGCGACCAGGTCTTCCGCCTCGGCCTGGTCCAGTCCCGGCAGATTGATGTTCAGCTCGACTTCCAGGCCGAAACCGCCGGGGATCTGGCCGATGCCAACCTTGCCAGTGATCGAGGCGTCCGCCGGGATCTGCTTCTTGCTCTGGCTGGCGACGAACTTGATGGCGCCGATGAAGCAAGCCGAGTAGCCAGCGGCGAACAGTTGCTCCGGGTTGGTGGCTTCGCCACCGGCGCCGCCCAGTTCACGCGGGGTGGACAGTTTTACGTCGAGGATGCCGTCCGAGGAAACGGCACGGCCGTCGCGGCCTCCGGTGGCGGTAGCGGTGGCGGTGTAGAGGGCTTTGATGGTTTGCATGGTGGTCTCCGATTCGCTGTCAGGTAAGTCTGGTTGAGAATGCCTTGCTGCTTAATATCTTGTGCGCTAAGCAGTCCGTGAGGAGAAAGTTAGTTCTATTTAATTTAGTGCGCAAGTTAATTCTTGGAAGATTTCTGACTAAGGAACCTGCAGCTTGGGCATAAGCCCCGATTTACGGGGCTTGCAAATGTCCGCGCAGGTCCACGAGCTCCTCCTGGAGTCGCTTCAGACTGTCCAACGTTAGACCGCTGCTGGCCAGGATGCAGGCCGGAAGGCGCTCCGCCTGTCGGCGCAGTTCCCGGCCCTTGTCGGTCAGGCGCAACTGCACGACGCGCTCGTCTGCCTGGCTGCGGGTGCGGGTGATCAGGCCTTCGGTTTCGAGCCGCTTGAGCAGCGGCGTGAGCGAGCCGGGGTCGGTGAGCATGCGTGAGCTGATCTCGCCCACGGTGATGCCGTCTTCTTCCCAGAGCACCAGCATGGCGATGTACTGCGGGTAGGTGAGCCCCAGTTCCTGCAGCAATGGCTTGTACACCTTGGTCATCTGCAGGGAGGTGGAGTAGAGGGCGAAGCACAGCTGGTTATCCAGCTTGAGGGCTTCGCAGGTCGGGTCTGGCTTGGTCATGGCGTGCTCCGGGCTGGGCGCTCGAGGCGAAGAGGTAATTGCGCATTAATTTAGCGCGATGGTTAATTCTTGAACAGCGCTTCCTCCAGTGCCGTGTCCCAGGGGGGAGGGAAACCAAAGCGCTTCAGCAGGAAGGCCAGCAGGCGTTCGCTGCGCGGGTGGGTACCGCGTTGCAGGCGCAGCGCGTGGATGACGCCGGGCTCTGGTTCGGGGAGGCCGTTCTCGCAGAACAGAGGCAGCAGCTGGCCGCTGATCAGGTACTCGCTGCACAGCCATGTCGGCAGGTGCGCCAGGCCAATGCCCTGCAGCGCGCCTTCCACCAGTGTTTCCGCGTTATTGGCGGTCATGCGCAAGCGGCGCGGCCGGAGCTGCTGCAGCCTCCCATCGATGAGGAAGCGCCACGCCAGTGCCGGCGCCAGGCCTTCCCAGTCCAGGCCGATGTGCTCCGGCAATTCCAGGGGGGAGGCAGGCTTGCCGTGGTGCTTCAGGTAGGCGGGGCTGGCGCAGACGACCCGCCGCATGGACGCCAGGCGTGTGGCGACCAGGCGGCTTTCAGGCAGGGTGCCGATGCGCAGGACCAGGTCGACCTGGCCGAGGTTCTCCCCGCGGGTGTCGGTAAAGCTGTCGATCAGCCGCAGTTGCACGTCCAGGCCGGGGTTGGCGGCGAGAAAGTCGACCAGCGCCGGTGCGAGGTGGCGACGACCGAAAGGCACCGGGGCGTCGATGCGGATCAGGCCTTCCGGCGCGGTGCTCAGGGACACGGCCTCCGCTCGCGCCTGACGCAGTTCGCTGACGATCCGCCGTGCCCGTTCGGCGAAGGCCAGCCCAGCCGGCGTGGCGCGCACCTTGTGGGTGCTGCGCACGAGCAGGGTCGATCCCAGCCCCTGCTCCAGGGAGTCCATGCGTCGTGCCACGGCGGAAGGGGTGAGCTGGCGCAGGCGGGCGGCAGCGGAAAAGCTGCCGTTGTCGAGCACGTCCAGGTAAAGATCGAGCTGGTCCTCGAGGTTGGAGGGCGTCATGGCATTCATTGGCTATGCGAGAAAGGCAAAACCATTGTGCAGCGCTTTGCGTTTCCCATCCAGCCGGGCTTTTCTAGCATGGACGCACTGCTGTGGAGGTGCGTGATGTGGGATCTGGTCGTGGACTTTCTGCTCGGCGTCGTGCTGGGCAGCCTGGGTGGGCTGTTCGGTATCGGCGGCGGGCTGCTGGCGATTCCGGCGCTGGGCGTGCTGTTCGGGCTGGATCAGCAACTGGCGCAGGGTACCGCGCTGGTGATGGTGGTGCCGAACGTGCTGCTGGCAATCTGGCGCTATCACCAGCGCAATCGCATCGATTTCGCCCAGGCCGGGGTGCTGGCGCTGACCGGCCTGGTCTGTGCGTTCTTCGCTTCCAGCATTGCCGTCAACCTGGATGCGCGCAGCATGCGCACGGCCTTCGTGGTTTTCCTGGTGCTGTTGGCGCTGTACCTGCTGGTGCGCCTGTTCCAGCGCGTGCCGCAGGGTGGCAGCACGCCGCGCTACGGCCTGCCTTGGATGGGCGTTCTGGGGTTGGGGGCTGGTTCGCTGGGCGGCCTGTTTGGTGTGGGCGGTGGCGTTCTGGCGACGCCGGTGCTGACCTCGGTGTTCGGCCTGACCCAAGTGATCGCCCAAGGCCTCGCGCTGGCCCTGGCGGCGCCCAGCACGGGCGTGGCGCTGGCAACCTACGCGGTGCACGGCCACGTGGACTGGCGCATGGGCAGCGCGCTGGCGCTGGGCGGCCTGGTGAGCATTTCCTGGGGCGTGCGGCTGGCCCACGCGCTGCCAGAACGTCAGCTGCGCATGGCCTTCAGTGCCTTCCTGATCGTCTGTGCGGTGCTGCTGGCGGTGCGCTGAGTCCCTGCGTGTTGATCGTCAGGACTTGAAGCCCTCGACTATGTACTCGGCGAGCTTGTCGGTCACCGGCGTCATCTTCTGCCCACGCAGCAGCACGATGCTGGCGTTGGGCAGCACCGGCAGCCCTTCGTCTTCGCCGATGATGCGCAGGTTGCCGGTCAGCAGGCTGCGCAACTGCGCGGTCACCGCCAGTCCGGCATTGGCCACGGCGAACAGGGCCGACAGGCTCGGGCTGCTGTAGGCGATGCGATAGTCCACTTCCATCGCCTCCAGGGCGTTGCAGGCCCAGGCGCGGCAGAAGCAGGCGGTGTTGAACATCGCCAGCGGCAGCGGGCGCTGGTCCTGCGGGCAGAAGCTCTCCGCGGCCATCCAGACGAAGTCTTCCTGGCGCAGCAGCTGGCCGATCTCGGTGCCCGGCTCGCGGGTGACGATGGACAGGTCGAGGTCGTTGCGCATCAGCAGTTGCGCCGAGGAGTCGCAATGCACCTCGACCTGCACCAGCGGGTAGGCCTCGGCGAAGCGCGAGAGGATGCTGGGCAGGAAGCGCATCACATAATCGTCCGGCGTGCCGATCTTCACCGAGCCGACCATGTGCGGCTGGCGGAAGGTGTTGAACACCTCGCCCTGCAACCGCAGGATGCGCCGCGCGTAACCCAGCAGGATCTGGCCTTCCGGCGTCAGGCGCACCTGGCGGCCGTCGCGCTCGAACAGGCTGCGTTCCAGCACGTCTTCTTCCAGCCGTTTCATCTGCATGCTCACCGCCGACTGGGTGCGGTTGACCATCTCGGCGGCGCGGGTGAAGCCGCCGTGGTCGGCGATGGCGACGAAGGTGCGCAGCAGTTCGCTGTCGATGCTGGGGAAACTGCTCATTCATCAATCTCCGAGATGGGTCGCATAAGAATGATTCGTTGGATTGATCTTAGCGCGAGCAGGAAACTGCATCCAACCCCACAGGGAGGAAGCAAGATGAAAGGTCAAATCGGTTTCGTAGCAGCGTCCTACCATGTTCACAAAATCGCGGCCGCACCGCTGTGGAAGCGTGCCCTGCAACGTGTCCTGCATTGGCACGAACTGGCCCGCCAGCGCCGTGAGCTGGCGACCATGAGCGATGAAGCGCTCAAGGACATTGGCCTGAGTCGCGCCGATATCCAGCAGGAAGTCGAGCGCCCGTTCTGGGCCGACTATGTTCGTCGTTGAGCCTGCCGGGCGACACGGGCCCTCACCGTGTCGCCCGCTCTTGCAAGTCTGATCAGCGTCATGACAAGGAAGCCTATGTCCACGCATTACCACCTCGCCCAGGTCAACATCGCCAAGGCCCGCGCACCACTGGATCAACCCGTGATGAAGGGCTTCGTTGACCAGCTCGATCACATCAACGCCCTCGCCGAGCGCAGCCCTGGTTTCGTCTGGCGCCTGCAGACGGAGGAAGGCGATGCCACCTCCATCCGCGTCTTCGACGACCCGCTGATCATCGTCAATCTGTCCGTCTGGGAGTCGGTGGAAGCGCTCAAGGATTACGTTTATGGCGGCGAGCACCTGCAGGTGCTGCGCAACAAGCGTGACTGGATGGAGCGCCTGTCGGCGCCCAGCCTCGCGCTTTGGTGGTTGCCTGCAGGCGAGTTGCCCGATGTACAGATGGCCCGCGACCGCTTGGATCGCTTGCGGTTGGAGGGGCCTTCGGCGGACGTCTTCACCTTTGCTCGACCTTTCCCAGTGCCTGAAACAATTGCCGTGCCGGCCTGATGCAGCCAGCTCCGGCAATAGGCGTTAGGCTCTAGGGCTTGCCCCATCCTGGAGTCCACGATGCCGACCGTAGAATCCCTGTCCCTCAAGCAAGCCCGCCGCCTGGCCCTGGCCGCCCAGGGCTTTGCCCTGCGCAGGCCCGGTGGCGAGGTGCAGCGTCGCCATGTGCGCAGCCTGCTGGAGCGCCTGGGTGTGCTACAGATCGATTCGGTGAACGCGCTGGTGCGCTCGCATTACCTGCCGTTGTTCTCGCGCCTGGGCAACTACTCGCCGACGCTGCTGGAAGAGGCGGCCTGGAGTGGCGGGCGGCATCGTCGGTTGTTCGAATACTGGGGGCATGAAGCCTCGTTGCTGCCGCTCGAGCTGTATCCGCTGATGCGCTGGCGCATGCGTCGCGCAGCCGAAGGGCGCGGTATCTATCAGCAATTGGCGCGCTTCGGGCGTGAGCGACAGGCGGTGATCCAGCGGGTGCTCGATGCCGTTCGCGAGCAGGGCGCGCTGGGCGCCGGCAGCCTGAGTACCCGCGTGGAACGTGCCGGCCCCTGGTGGGACTGGAGCGAGGAGAAACATGCGCTGGAATGGCTGTTCGCCGCAGGCGAGGTGACGGTCGCCGGGCGGCGCGGCTTCGAGCGTCTGTACGACTTGCCGGAGCGCGTACTGCCGTCCGATCTGCTCCGGCAGCCCGAGCTGGACGAGGTCGAGGCGCAGCGCCAGTTGCTGCTGCATTCCGCCCAGGCTCTGGGCGTGGCCACCGAGAAGGACTTGCGCGACTACTTCCGCCTGGACCCCGCCGACAGCAAGGCGCGGCTGGCGGAGTTGGTGGAGGCGGGCGATCTGCTGGTCGTACAGGTTCAGGGCTGGCAGGCGCCGGCCTATTGCCTGGCGGAACCGGTCATTCCGCGCAAGGTGCGCGCCAGCGCCTTGCTTTCGCCCTTCGACTCGCTGGTCTGGGAGCGCGCCCGCACTGAGCGGCTGTTCGATTTCCGTTATCGCCTGGAGATCTACACGCCGCAGCACAAACGCGTTTACGGCTACTACGTCCTGCCATTCCTGTTCAACGAGCACCTGGCCGCGCGGGTCGATCTGCGCTCCGATCGCGCCGCGGGAAAGCTGGTGGTGCATGCCGTCCACGAAGAGGAAAAGGGATTGGGTGAAGAGGGCCACGCCGCGTTGGCGCAGCAATTGAACGAGATGGCGCGCTGGCTCGGGCTGGAACGGGTGGCGGTGAACTGCAGGCGGCCCTCAGGCGAGCGCCTGCAGGGGCTGCTGGCGCAGGCCTGAAACGAAACGGGCCTCCGCAGAGGCCCGTCCGTGATCACTTGCCGCTGGCGATGCGTTTGCGGATGTGGTCCGCACGCTGCTGCGAGCCGGGGTGGGAGTCGAACATGCTGCTTTCCTGGCCGCCGCTGAGCTTGGCCAGCTTGTCGAAGGCGCTGGCCAGGCCGTTGAGGTCGATGCCGCGCTTCTTCAGCAGGTCGAAGGAGTAATCGTCGGCCGCCGACTCCTGGGACTGGGAGAACTGCGCGTTGACCAGCGCTTCACCGATTTCCCCCAACTGCGATTGCGACAGGGCGGCGACGGTGGCATTCCCCGAAGCTGCGACGGCACCGCGGGCGGCGGCGGTTGCGTAGGCAGTCTGGGTGGCCTTCTTCACGTGGCCGAGGGCGACGTGGCCGATCTCGTGGCCGAGCACGCCTTCCACTTCGTTGTCGTTCATCAGGTCCATTAGGCCGGAGTAGACGCGTACGCAGCCATTGGCCATGGCGAAGGCGTTGACGTCTTCGGTGAGGTAGACCTTGTAGTTGATCGAGGTACCGGTCAGCGGGTTGCCCAGGGCGGCGGCTATCTTGTCCAGGCGCTGCGCGTAGGGGCTGGAGGCTGGGGCGATCTGGGCTTCGGCATCCTGCTTGGCACAGGCTTCGTCGGCGACCTGCTTGATCTCGGCCTCGCTGAGGGTGGCGGCCTTCATGGCCATCATGCCCGACTGCACGAGGCTGTCGGTGTTCATGTTCTGGCAGCCGGAGAGTGCGGCGCTGGCGCCGATCAGCAGGGCGAGGAGGGAGCGGTGCAGTTGCATCGGGAATCTTCCTTGGTTGACGGTTTCCATGGCGCGGCGGCTGCCGCGCGGGGCGCCACTCTAGGTAGACGCCTGGTACCCGTCAATTGCGGGAAGAGCTCTCAGGTGTTTGCTGAGACGCGTGTCCGGTTCAGCGACGGACCTGCTTCAGGGTTTCGGCGATGAGGAAGGCCAGCTCCAGCGACTGGTCCGCGTTCAGGCGCGGGTCGCAGTGGGTGTGGTAGCGATCGCTCAGGCCGGCCTCGGTGATCGGCCGCGCACCACCGATGCACTCGGTGACGTTCTGCCCGGTCATCTCGATATGGATGCCGCCGGCGTAGCTGCCCTCGGCCCGGTGTACTTCGAAGAATTGCCGGACCTCGGCGAGGATGCGCGCAAAGTCGCGGGTCTTGTAGCCGCTGGAGGCCTTGATGGTGTTGCCGTGCATGGGGTCGGAGCTCCACAGCACCTGCTTGCCCTCGCGCTGCACGGTCTGGATCAGGCGCGGCAGGCCGTCGCCGACCTTGTCGGCACCCATGCGCACGATGAGGTTGAGGCGGCCGGGCTCGTTGTCCGGATTGAGGATGTCGATCAGGCGGATCAGCTCCTCGCTGTCCATGCTCGGGCCGACCTTCACGCCGATGGGGTTGCCGACGCCGCGGAGCATTTCGACATGGGCGCCGTCGAGCTGGCGGGTGCGGTCGCCGATCCACAGCATGTGCGCGGAGCAGTCGTACCAGCCGCCGGTGAGGCTGTCGCGGCGGATGAAGGCTTCCTCGTAGTTCAGCAGCAGCGCTTCATGGGCGGTGAAGAAGCTGGTCTCGCGCAGTTGCGGCGCGGTATCCAGGCCGCAGGCACGCATGAAGGCGAGGGTTTCGTCGATGCGGTCGGCCAGTTGCTGGTAGCGCTCGGACAGCGCCGAGTTGGCGATGAAATCGAGGTTCCACTGGTGCACCTGGTGCAGGTCGGCAAAGCCGCCATTGGCGAAGGCGCGCAGCAGGTTCAGCGAGGCCGTGGACTGATGGTAGGCCTGCAGCAGCCGGTCCGGGTCCGGCACGCGGCTTTTCTCGTCGAAGCCGATGCCGTTGACGATATCGCCGCGGTAAGCCGGCAAGGTCACGCCGCCGATGGTTTCATCGCCGGAGGAGCGCGGTTTGGCGAACTGGCCGGCCATGCGTCCGACCTTCACCACCGGGCAGCCGGCAGCGAAAGTCATCACCACCGCCATCTGCAGTAGCACCTTGAAGGTGTCGCGGATCTTCGCCGCGGAGAACTCGGCGAAGCTCTCGGCACAGTCGCCGCCCTGCAGCAGGAAGGCGCGACCAGCAGTGACCTCGGCGAACTGTCGGCGCAGCTCGCGGGCCTCGCCGGCGAACACCAGCGGCGGGAAGCTGGCGAGGGTGCGCTCGACCTCGCTCACGCGGTTCGCGTCGGGGTAGGCGGGCTGTTGCTGGATCGGTTTGCTTCTCCAGCTATCGGGGCTCCAGGGCAGGCTCATTGGCGGGTCTTCGCGGCTATGGACGGTATCCGCCCATGGTATCAGCTCGGCATATGGCTCGCGCGAGGTCGCCGTGGCGGTTTGCGCTGGAAAAGAAGGGACATCCTTGTCCTGGGGAACACTGGTGGGCGATCAGCCGCCCGCGCAGCGCACAGGTGTGCGCTGACGCAGGAATACCGACGAAAGACAGTGACGGTTGGCGGATTCGCGAAGGGCGCTACGCTGGCGCATGCTCGGTTGTGCCTCTTGGGCTGTTATTCTTGCGGCTTTGCCGACCTGGCGGTCGCGGGTGGCCGTCTTGATTCGAAGGATTATTGCGTGCGCGAGCCCCTGTATTTCAATGGCAATCCGTGCCGTTCGCCGTATCCGGCGAGCCGCATTGCCATGGCAGTTTCCTCCCGGAGCCGGTGATGAGCGAGGAACAGTTGAGCGAAGAGTTGCTGATCGTCGAGGAGCGCGATGACTTCGGCGTGATCCGTGTCGTGGAGAGCGGTGCCTTCCGCTACCTGGAGTTCGGCGACGAGGTCGAGCAGAGCTGCGTGCTGACGGGTGATCCGAGCTGGCTGGAGTACGACTACTCGCGCGCCATGCTGGTCGGTGCGCTGTGCCATCCGCGCCCGCGCCGCGCGCTGTTCCTCGGTTTTGGTGCCGGCAGCCTGACGCAGGCCTGCCTGAAGTACCTGCCGCTGGACGAAGTGGAAGCCATCGAGCTGCGTCCCTCCATTCCGCGCCTGGCCCGCGAGCACCTCGGCCTGGCGGACGATGAGCGCCTGAACCTGCGCATCGGCGATGCCGTGCAGGAGCTGGCCGGGTGCGAGCCGGCCGACCTGATCTTCCTCGATCTCTATACCGATACCGGACCTGCGCCGGCGCACATCGGCTGGGACTTTCTCGGCGCCTGTCGCGAAC
>NZ_MACM02000068.1:0-495 GCF_001675465.2 Pseudomonas sp. AU12215 | reverse complement strand
CCGATTGAGGTCATGACAGAGGTAGTGGCGTTGCAGCATGATGCACCTGCTTCAATCCAGTAACCGTGTTGCACTCAGCTTCTGCAACCGCCAATTATAAAAAGCGACTTACCACTAAAAACCCGTTCGAATTGACGCTCGCAGAACTCAAAAAGATTGTTTTCAAGAGGTAATAATAATGGAACTGCCATTCATTGCCATCCCAAAGAAACAAGAAAGCTTTAGTAGTATGACGCTCAGGCTAGCCTATAAAAATGGCTTTCGTACCATCAATCAGTTTTTCAATAACTAGGCGGCCGCAAAAACTGAGTGCAACACCCGACCATTTCGGTAAGGTGTTGCCCCATGTCCTATCACGAACTCAGCGCCACAGAGCGCGTCACGATCCAGATCGGCCTGTGCAATGGCTTCAGCCAGCGCAGGCTTGCCCGGCTGATGAACCGCAGCCCCTCGACGGTCAGCCGTGAGATCCGGCGCAACCGGAATGCTCAAGGC
>NZ_MACM02000067.1:0-300 GCF_001675465.2 Pseudomonas sp. AU12215 | reverse complement strand
AAGTTCCTGCACTATCCGTCGTCCTGATATGCTCGACCAGCATGATGGGCGATTCGAGCGGGACCGCTTCCGTCCCAATCGAGGCTCGGTTACCTTAGAGCATCGGCTCGGCGCTACAGGAGGCGCGTGCGGCCTCTGCCTGGCGGTGAAAGCACTTTGGGCCATGTCGCCTGGATAGCGGCCAATCGTCAGCATCTGCTCCGATGTCGGCCAAGGTGCAGTCGCCATCTTTGAACGCCGCGAATTGGAGATCAACGCCATGACAGCGATCCGCGTGCAACTGCCGGAGATGCAATATGA
>NZ_MACM02000066.1:0-7550 GCF_001675465.2 Pseudomonas sp. AU12215 | reverse complement strand
ACAGCGACTCCTTGCCGCGCAGAGAGCGGAAACGCACATCGCTGTCGCTGAATGTGCCTTGAAGCGTGACGATACGGTTCATATCGATACCTCTGATGGAATCAATTCATCGGATTCCATGGCGTAAGGCTGCTTCGGTATTCCGAGGCCGAAATGAAAATTTCCGGCCTCGGCGGTGAGGTGGATGGTTCGCTGTCTTTCGTCCGCTTTGCTGGTCAGCACGAGCTGGCTGAGTTCAGGCAGCACGTCATGGCTGAGGATTGCCTCGATCATCCGGCCCCCTGCTTCGAGGCGCGTGCAGCGCTGGGCGATCAGCTCGATGCAGGCTTCGGTGTAGTCGAACTCCAGGCCGTGCTGCTGTTGCAGGCGCTTGCCGATGCGCGCCAGTTGCAGGCGGATGATCCGCCCAAGGCTCGCGCCGTCGAGCGGCAGGTAAGGCACCAGAACCAGGCGGCCAAGCAACTCAGCAGGGAAGACCTTGCGCAGGTCCGGGTAGATGGCATTGGCCAGTGCCTCGGTGGCGGGTGTCAGCTCGGGGTCTTCGCAGAGGCCGACGATGCGCTCGCTGCCGACGTTGGTGGTGAGCAGGATGATGGTGCTCTTGAAGTCGATATACCGACCTTCGCCGTCTTCCATCCAGCCTTTGTCGAAGACCTGCAGGAACAGCTCGTGAACGTCGTTATGGGCTTTCTCGATTTCATCGAGCAGCACCACGCTGTACGGGCGCCGGCGCACCGCCTCGGTCAGCACGCCGCCCTCGCCGTAGCCGACGTAGCCGGGTGGCGAACCCTTCAGCGTGGAGACTGTATGGGATTCCTGAAACTCACTCATGTTCAGGGTGATCAGGTTCTGCTCGCCACCATACAAGGACTCGGCCAGCGCCAATGCCGTCTCGGTCTTGCCGACGCCGGAAGGACCGCAGAGGAGGAATACGCCGATCGGTTTGTTCGGATCGTCCAGACGTGCGCGTGCGGTGCGTACGCGCCGGCTGATGGCTTCGAGGCCGGCGTCCTGGCCGATGATGCGTCGGCGCAGAGTGTCCGACAGGGTCAGGACGGCTTCGGCTTCGTCCTGGACCATGTTGCCCAGGGGGATGCCGGTCCAGTCGGAGATCACCGTAGCTACTGTCTGTGGGTCGACCTGGGAACGCAGCAGGACTGGCTCGTTGCGGTGCTCTGCGGCTTGCAGGCTGGTCAACTCGAATTGTCGATCGGCGCGCTCGCCTGGCTCGATATCGGACGTGCTCAGAACTTCGCGCAATTGGAGAATTCGCTGTACGCGGAGCCGCTCCTCTGCGCAGCGCTGTTGCAGGACGTCGGCTTTCAGGCGCAGTTCAGCGAGTCGCTCGGAGATCTGCGAGGGGCGCTGAGTGTCGCCCAGGCACAAGTTCGCTTCACGTTCGGCAATCTGCCGCTCCATCTCCAAGAGTTCGAGCTGGCGCAGGCAGTGCTCCAACTCTACCGGATCGCTGGCCAGGGTCATGGCAATCCGCGCGCAGGCGGTATCCAGAAGGCTGACTGCTTTATCCGGCAATTGCCGGGCCGGGATATAGCGGTGCGATAGACGTACGGCAGCCTGCAGCGCGGCGTCCTCAATCAGTACGCCGTGGTGACTTTCCAGCGCCGGGACCAGGCTGCGCAACATTTCGATGGCAGAGTCTTCTTCGGGCTCCGCGACCTGGATGGCCTGGAAGCGACGCGACAGTGCTGGATCCTTCTCGATGTACTTCTTGTACTCGCTCCAGGTTGTCGCGCCGATGGTGCGCAAGCGCCCACGGGCCAGCGCCGGCTTGAGCATATTGGCGGCATCGCCGGTGCCTGCAGTGCCACCGGCACCGACAAGGGTGTGTACCTCGTCGATGAACAGAATGATCGGGGTGGAACTGTTCTCTACTTCGTCGATTACCTGCTTCAGGCGTTGCTCAAATTCGCCTTTTACACCGGCCCCGGCCTGCAGCAATACCGGGTCGAGTACCTGCAGGCGCACCCCTTGAAGTTTTTTCGGTACGTCCCCCCGGGCCAGTCGTATGGCCAGGCCTTCGACGATGGCCGTCTTGCCGACACCGGCCTCCCCTGTGAGCAAGGGATTGTTCTGTCGCCGGCGCATGAGGATGTCGATCATCTGCCGGACTTCTTCATCACGTCCGTAAACAGGGTCCAGTTCGCCGCGTCGAGCACGCTCGGTCAGGTCGACGGCAAAACGTTGCAGGGCACTTCCAGCCTCGGTGCCGGACGGCACTTGCGGCAGATCATCCGGGGCCGGCTGCTCTGGCGAGTTGGCGAAGATCGAGTCATGTGACTGGATAAGCAGGTCCGGAAGGATCTTGCCGAATTGCCCGGAGATGCCCAGCAGCACCGAACGCAGGCTACTCTGGCGAAGGCAGGCGAGCAGCAGGTGGCTGCTGCGCACACGCGGAGCCTCGAAGAGCAGACTGCAATAGACCCAGCTTCGCTCGACGCTCAGGTCGATCATTTCGGCAAAGTCGGAAACCGAACTGGCGCCTCGGGGCAGGGCATCCAGCGCGTGCTGCAGGTCTAGACGCAGACGCCCTTCGTCGAGGTCGAAGTGGGTGATAGCGCAGCGCAGATCGCTACCGGGCTCTTCCAGCACTTGCTGCAACCAGTGTGACAACTCCACATAGGGGTTGCCCCTTAGCTTGCAGAAGGCCGTAGCACCTTCCAGCGAGCGATACAGTAGTGGGCTCAGGCGGCCGAATAGGGAAAGACGACTGATGTCGCTCATTGAGGGCTCTCCGGATAATGGGCAGTAGTGTCCTGAGCACGCCAATAGCGTTCGGGGTCGTAGAGCAGGTCGGCGGCGTCTTCGGAGCTGGGCCTTTGGCCCAGCCAGGAGCCGTAGCCAATCTGGCTTTGGCCGGCCAGGCGTACACTGGGGATCGCGTCCCGCTGGAGGAGCACTTGCAGATCCCAGTCGTATTCGAACCCTACGTATTGCCGGACCCAGTCGCGTAGCTGGCGACTGGCGATAGCGCCAGGAAGAAAGTCGCGGTAACGCGCCCAGGGCAGAGGTCCCAGGATGATCCGAAATCGGGTTTGCGCATCACGTGCTCCGCGCCCTAGCAACTGGCCAGCACCCAGTTGGCTGGCGTGGCGGCCGATACGCATCTGGCTGTGTTCGTCCAATCTGGACCAGACTTCGACGTTTTCCCGCAGAGCGACCGGAATCCCGAAATATCCCCGCAGGATCTGTACGAGCCCTTCTGCATTGCGCGTCTGCCGCAGCAGGTGTCCGGCCACCGCGAGCTTGGCGTGGCCTGCCAACGAGTCACGCTTGTGCAGGGGCTTGCCGCCAAGCTGCAACAGGCACGCCAGATAATGCGCGAAGCTGTTTTCCCCGCGGTCGAGCCCGACCACCGCCTGTGCTTGAGCCCAGGAACGGTAGAACAACAAAGTCAGCCGATGATGGAATAGGTCGGCGAAGGCGGTGAAGGTCGCGTCCTTGTGGTGGTACTTGCGTTCGCGGGCATACTCGGTGAGGTGCAGTGGCAGCGGCCCATTCGGACCGAACAGGCCGAAGCTGAGGATCGATAGGCGCGGACGTTCGCCATCGGCATGGGCGTCGACGATCTCGCCCGGAGCGAACGCCAGGCTCGGTTCCTGGCCGATGCGTAGAGGTTCTTCTCGCGGGCGGGCAGCGCTGCCTAACGGGGCTTCGTCGCTCAGGGCATCGACCCGGCGTAGCAGTTGAAACAGGTCATGCTTCTGCGGTGCGGCCTCGAGCTCTCGCCAGAGGCGAGCGCTGCGCTCATGCAGGGTGTTGCTCGCTGGCTGGCTCATACCGTCGGCCTCCTGCCGATACGTGGTTGCCAGGTGGCGATGTCGCCTCGCTGCAGGCTGCACAAGGCTAGTTCGATGAAGCTGTTGATACCGACGTGGCGGGCAAGGAATTGTTCGAGCAGGGCGCCGAAAACGAACGGGCTGGCACCGGAGAAAGCGGCCTCATCGACGGTCAGCTGCACCTGCAGACCACGGCCGTAAACGATTGGACCGCTTTGCGGCAGGCGCCTGTAAATGGGCGACAGTGCCGAGCTGCGTAACCCCTGAGTCTGCCGAGCCACGAGCGGGTCGCCCAATTCGCCGTAGATCGACAGCAGCTCACGTAGAGCGGCGGCCCCCTGCTCGTTGTCGCAGTCGGTCAGGTGCAGGTAGTTCATTCCCAGGTGATTGATCAGCCGCCAGGCAGAGTCTTCTTCCGCCAGTGCTGGATAAGGGCGGGATGGGCCAACGAGCATGCGTGTGGTCTTCACTGGCGCGGAGACCTTCAGCGAAAAGTCGCTCTCGACGTTCTGCGCCATCAGCAGGGGCAGATCGCGGTTGCTGCAGAGTGTGTCGACGCTGAGTTGCTGCAGGTCATCGGCGAATGGCGCCTGCCGCTGGTCCACTAATGACAGGAACACTTCGCTGCCGTGGTAGTTGGTGCGTTTGCCATGGCGTTGTGCCGTGCTGGACAGCAGGCGAGGTTCACGGCGCTGAGTGAAGTACGCGCCGAAGTTTCCGGCGGTGTCGCTGCTGTAGGAGCAGAACAACGGGCGGAATTCCTGGGGCTCCCCGTTGGAGCTGAGGTGCCCTTGCACTCGCTCGATGGCGTAAACCTCGTAATCCAGATGCCGGGTGCGATCCAGCACGACGTGATACTCGTGGCTGCCCGGTGAGACCGGTACGCGATCAGCGCGCTTGGGAAACAGGTTGATGGCGGGAGTACAGAACAGTTTGAGGCTATTGCGGTCGACCAGAGCTTCCAACTGCGGAGTATGGCGATCCAGTAGCACAATGATATCCAGCACGTCACCGCTGACCTTCGGCAGAATCTTGGCCAGGCCGCCAATGCTGAAGAAGTGGAAACGTGCGGGCAGGGCGAAGTACTCGTGCAACAGTCGATGCCCCTGGAATGCTCGTGGTCCGTAGGGCAACAGGGCCTGCTCGGGGGCGAAGCCTTCATGACGCAGGGGCGTACCGGTGAGCGTATGGCCAGCAAGCGTTGGTTGATGGGGGTCGAGGCATACCACGCTGCTATTGCCGGCCAGGAGCAGCTCCAGTAGCCGCGTGGATTGCACGAGATCGCCGCCAACGAAGAACTCCAGACGGTCCAGTGGCAGATTGGCGAACCTCGCGCCTCCGCAGGCTTGCAGACGGATGCGCAAAGAGGCTTGCACGCGCTGTTGTGTCGGTACGGCGAGGGGCAGATCGGGCATACCGGCGCTGAGCTCGGTTTCGATAATGCGTAGTGGCCACAGGTTGCAATCATGGCCGGTGCGAAATTCGCACGCAGTCTGCTCGTTGCGGATCAAGTGTGAGCGCAAGGCGGTGCCGGCGGGCAAGCGGAAGCCGGAAAGCAGGCTACCTTCGGTGTAGTTGGGTTCGAACTGCACCACCGTCATGGCGGGCAGGGGTGCCATGTAATTCGGACAGACTGCATCCAGCAACTGCTGGGTGAAGCGCGGAAACTGCGCTTGAATCTTCAGTTGGATACGCGCTGAAAGGAAACTGAAGCCTTCCAGCAGGCGCTCGACGTAGGGGTCAGTGACCTCGTTGTCCTGAAGTCCCAGGCGACCCGCAACCTTGGGATAGTTACGGGCGAACTCAGCACCCAACTCGCGTAGATAGTTCAGCTCGAGGTTGTAGAGCTCCAGCAGCTTGTCCATCACGAGCCCTCGGGCAGCAAGTTAACCTGCCCGCTTTCGAGGTCTATTTCACTGCGCAGGAGGAATTCCAGTGGATAGGGGGCCGACCAGAGCAATCCGCGAATCTGCAGGGCCAGGCGGTTGTGATGGGCTAGAGCGTCATTGCCGTGCACACAGCGTACTTCCAGGCTGTTGGCGATGATTCGTGGTTCAAAAAGGCTGATCGCCCGGCGGATTTCGTGCTCCAGGCTGTGCCACTCGATCTCCGACATGCGCCGGCCCGCCATCGGTTGAATGCCATAGTTGAGCACGGAGCTCTGCAGAGCCCGCATTCGATTGCCGCTGGGCAGCGGCGCGGTGCTGCTGGTATTGAACAACCAGCGCAGATCACGTAGCACCGAGTCTCGGTACAGGCGCTCGTTGGCCAGAAATTGTCCCGCCGCTTCCCAGCGCTGTTCCGGAGCCTCGTCAGTCAGGCGATCCAGCAGAGCAGGCCTTAACCGCTCGCGTGCTGGAGCATTCACGCCGGTATCGACCTGGCTGATGTCGCGGGGGCCCAGGAGGATCATTTGGCGTTTCCGAACAACCGGATGGCCCGAACGTCGAGCAATGCGTACTCGCCGGATTCGGTAATCCACATGCGCTGTCCTTCCCCTCCGAAGAGCTGCAGCGTTTCGTCCCCCAGGGCGAACCAGCTGGTTGCTCGGCCCAATAAGAGGGCAGTGGATTGTGTTCCATAGTCGCCGGCGTAACGCACCGGGATCGTTGCGCGCAACCGATCGCCGCTGTTGCGGGTAATGGCGACGCGTGCCCAAAGTCGATCACAGCCACTTTGAGGCGCGGAAATCTCGACCTCACGCACGTCGGTCAATGGCATTCGGTAGTAGCCATGCTGACCAATCAGTTCCAGCATTGGACCGAGTCGACAATCACCGTCGGCTATCCACTGGAAGGCTTCGGTGCGTAGTTGCTGCTTGCCTTCCACGGCAATGTCAATTTCGCCTCGTAATGCGGGCGCTTCGGCGAGGCTTTGCGCCAGACGTTCAGGGGCATCGATGAGCGCGCTATCCGCTGCCAGGCGCTGCGCCCATTCCTCATGGGAAGGGTTATCCAACTTCACCGGTTGTTCGCCTTTCCAGTTCCGGGCGCGCTGTAGTTCCGCCTCGACGATAAGCTGGTAGCTGCGAATCATCGGTAGCAGTGAGGCGTCATAGTCCAGCGCATGCCGTAATTGCCGGTCGGCACTGTTCCAGTCGCCAAGTAGTGACATCACCTGGAATAAACGAAAGCGCTCGGTGGCTGCAGTAGGAGCCCGACGCACGCGCTCTTGCTGTTCCGCCAGGAGATTTTCCAGACTGTTGATGTTGGCGAATTGAAAATGCATGGACTGATTGCTCTTTAAAGTACTGGATGGCGATAGATTTGGCCGGTCACCCGGAACTTTTTGCATGTCAAATAAGCTTCAAGTGACCAGCCTGGCTATTACGCCTCCCGATTTTCTTTTATGTTCCAGGCGACCAGGTTTTCGGCCCCTTTTCCACCTTGGGCGGTCTGCTCCCAGTACTGCTGCTTGACTTTTCCTGCCTGGAACGAATAGTTCACCAGCAGAGCGTCACCGTCTTGCGCAGCGGTATAACTAACCGATGTCACCAATACATCTTCGAGGGTGAACTTGGAGTACTCCATCTGCGTGCCGCCGGCCTTGCAGACGGAAATTTCGACCGTGCCAATATGCTTTCCGCTGGCGCAGTACTTCATGATGGCTGGTGCGGCTTTGTCGAGGCGTGCCACGACGTTGAGGTCATTGAAACTGGGCGGCCGCAAAAACTGAGTGCAACACCCGACCATTTCGGTAAGGTGTTGCCCCATGTCCTATCACGAACTCAGCGCCACAGAGCGCGTCACGATC
>NZ_MACM02000065.1:0-2987 GCF_001675465.2 Pseudomonas sp. AU12215 | reverse complement strand
ATCGTGACGCGCTCTGTGGCGCTGAGTTCGTGATAGGACATGGGGCAACACCTTACCGAAATGGTCGGGTGTTGCACTCAGTTTTTGCGGCCGCCCCCCTTTAACCCTTTGCACTACACTTAAGGCGGCATGATCATGAGACAGTCAACTCCATGTGTAGGTGCGAAGTATCGCCTAGACAATGAAACATTTATTATCACCAGCGTTTTTGATGAAAACGTGTCTCTTTGTTCGCTTAGTCGTAATACGCGTCGTTTTTTGTCTTTATCCGACTTCTCAGTAATGGAGTACCGGGGAACTCTCACAAAAGAAACGCCTGCACCATCCGAACTAAGTGATGCTACCCGGCTAATCACATCAGAAAAAGATCGCCAGAAATATGATTTCCGGCGCCGCTATGTACAAGCGTATATTGAAGCCCGGGAATCCTCGCCTTGTTCAAAAGAACAAACAAGAAAGTTGATCAAGGATATAGCCGAGTCTTTAAATGACCCCCATAGCCCATCAGTCTCAACTCTATACGTATGGGTGCAACGCTATTTGCAAAACAATCGCAATCCTTTAGCGCTACTTCCGCACTACCCCAGCAAAAGAAAAACAAGAGTTCAAAACACCGTCGTAGATTTAATGAAACACTACATAAACACCGTCTACCTCACACTAGAACGCCCAAGCATTCAATATGCCTACCGCCTTCTCAAAGGACATATCAATACGGAGAACAAACGCCGAGAAAGATCTGACCTTCCGCTATTGATCGCACCGGCGTATTGCACATTCTGGAGAAAAATACGAAACATAGATCCGTATTTAACCGCCAGATCTAGAAATGGTGAGAGGGCAGCACAAAGACTCTTCAAACATGGGCGAGCACTATACATAGATGACGATCTATTTGCCTGCCAGCAATATGACACAAAAAGAATGGACGTCGAAGTGTGTGATGAAAACGGTAACGCAATCGGACGCCCTATTTTGTCTGCCGGAATTAATCCAGCGACCCGCGAATGTTCAGGATGGGACATTTCTATGGGATCGCCATGCGCTGAAAAGCTGGTGTCGGCAGTCAAACGTGCAATTGCAGGAAAGGAAGGCATTCCAAACAGCGGTGGGAAATTCAGAGTATGCGATGTAGATAACGGCGCAGAATTTGTTAATGCTTGGTTCCAGAACATCGCCAAAACGCTAGGGAATACCATCCGTTATGTACCCCCGGGTCAACCGGATGCGAAGGCCTTTATCGAGCGTTTCTTCCGAACTGTAGACATAGGGCTAACGCATCTGCTTCCTGGAACCACCAAAGGCTCGCCTGAGGAATTGGGAGATTACAAACCCAGGCGGCACGCGGCGATAACCTTACCCCAATTGCGCGAAATATTTTCAACATGGCTCGAGATCTATCACAACACGCATCACGAAAGTCTCTACATGTCGCCCTATCAAAAGCGCGACGAATTGCTCAAGAAATCTCCACCACCGGAGCGTTACTCAAATGCAGATTTAGATCAGTTATGCCGCAGCATGTGCTACCGCGTAATAAATAATGGGCGAGTTACCATATCTAACTTATCTTGGACCTCTCCTGGGGTTGCAGAGATTGGCAGCAAGCTAGGCAGGAGCAAAACGGCCATAGTTTATTACGATCCATGCGACCTATCTGAAGTATGGATAGCGCACAGATCCAGTCCAAAGGAATTAATCCCAGCGTATGCCACAAGGCCCGCCTATCAACATGAACTCACGCTAACCGAACATATTCTAGTGCAAAAAGGATTAGCGGAGAAGAAGCAAGCTTTCGATGAGTCGCTGGCTTTACAATTACGAAAAGATCTGCACGAGGATATACAAGCGATTCGCTTAGAAACCAAAAACAAAAGAAAGCAACATCATCAACGGAAAGCGTCGGGGCCTGCAGAATCGGAGAGCCACCCATATAAACACAGCGACGAGATCCGACTTAAAGACAGCTACAAAAAGACAGAAATCGCATTACCCGAGCCGTTCAAAACATTCAATCTTGAGGATCTTCGCCATGGAAAATGATCCCCTCGAAGCATTGCAGAAGTTCTCATCATTCACCGTTGCACACCCACAATTCAGCAGTGCAATGGATATTATTAATGACGCGATTGATACGACAAAATCTCGCAACGAGCCGAGCTCTGTTCTACTTCTCGGGCAAGCGGGAACTGGAAAGACCAGAATATGCGACATATTAATGGCGCAGAATGGCGGTGATCGTATTGTAGAGCTTGAAGATAGCATAACATACGTGAAGCCTGTTATCTGCTGCCCGGTTCCGCCTCTCGCCTCCATTAAGAGCCTCGTAGAAAAAATCTTGCTTAAACTGGGATCCAGCAAAAACAATCAAGTTTTAGGACGACTCGAACAACGCCTATTCGCCTTATTGGAAAGCTGCCAAACCTTAATAATAATACTAGATGAGTGGCAGCACTTGACATCTCGAGGAGCTGAGCCAACGCGCACTGCAACAAGAAACTGGGTAAAAGTATTAACCAATGAATTCCATGGGACCGTTATTTTATCTGGAACTCCCAATAGCGAACCCATTGTAGATGATGATGAGCAATTAGCAGGTAGGTTCCCCTTTAGGGCTTACCTGGAACCGTTCTCTGTAAACTCAGCCGAGCAAGCACAAATATACTTTTCTCTACTGGAGGCTTTTAGTAGAGAAATTGCTCATTGCATGCCATTCCACGAGTCCCCTGCGCTGACAGACGAGCGTATTGCATTTTCTCTGTACGCATTTTGCGCCGGGAATCTGCGCATTCTACGACTGCTCCTTCACGCGGCTCTAAAGATGGCTATTTTAAGAGATGAAGGTACATTTCTCATCTCAGACCTAGCCTCCGCCACTGTGCGTATCAATGGCGGCCGCAAAAACTGAGTGCAACACCCGACCATTTCGGTAAGGTGTTGCCCCATGTCCTATCACGAACTCAGCGCCACAGAGCGCGTCACGATCC
>NZ_MACM02000064.1:0-2567 GCF_001675465.2 Pseudomonas sp. AU12215 | reverse complement strand
GCCCGGCGCCGCTCATCCCGGTCTTGGCAGCGTTGTTGGCGTTGGTCGCCGCGGTGTTTTCCTGGGTGACCCCGGTCAGCACACGCAAGGTCTCGGCGATCAGGCCGGAGCGGTGATCGGCATCCCCGATGGCGCCGGCCTGGGTGATCCATTGCTGCAAGGTGCCGGCCGGCACCTGCATGCGATCGCCAACTTCCTTCAGGATCGGCGACAGGTCCTGACCAGAGGCCCGCGCCTGGTTCAGCCGGTCGATCAGCGACTGGTAGTCGCGCAGCTGCTGGGTATACAGGCCGTTGGAATCCCGCGCCGGCGCCGTGACCATCGCTGAACGGATCGACTGCGACAGCGCGCCGTAGGCTTCCTTCACCTTGTCGGTGGCGTTGATCTGCTCCTGCTGCCACTTCACCAGCGAGGCTTCACGCTGGTCGCGATTGAGCTTGGCGAACTCCTCCCGCAGTTGCTGCACAGGCTTGTGCAGGTCGTCCAGGCTGACGCCCGCCTGGTCGGCGTTGTCGCGCAGCAGCAGGAACGAGGCCGCCGCGGTGCCGGCGAGCAGGGCCAGCCCCATCGGGCCGCCCAGCACGCTCAGCAAGCCAGCCGAGGCAGCACGCAGCCCAGCCTGTGCCGCGGCCACCGATGCCGTCGCCGCAGCTTCTCGCTGCCGCGCCTGCGCCAGTTGGATCGACATCTGGGTCTGTACGGCGGTGCCGCGCGCCGCAGCCGCCTCCCGGGCGGCCAGAATGGTCAGCGTTTCAGCCTTGCGCTGGTCGGCAATCGCCGACTGCATGACGGCCTCTGCCTGGGCAACTCGTGCCGCACGATCAGCCAGGGTGGTCTTGATCGCGAGCGCGCCGCGGGCGACGTATACCGTCAGCGCCGAAACGCCCGCCCCCGCCATCACGGCGGCGACCGCGCCGATGTTGTCGCCGACGAGGCTGATGACACTGGCCAAGCCAGCCACCACGCCGGTGCTCTCCTCCATGCGGCCAAAGAAATCGCCGAGGGCGTTCTGGATGTTGACCAGCGCATCCTGCACGCTGACCGACATATCGGCCGCTGCCTTGCGGTTGACCTCGACGGTATTCAGCAAGCCGGTGTTGATGTCGTCCAGGGACAGCTTGCCCTCGACGCCCAGCTTGCGGATCTGCTCCGCACTCTTGCCGGTGGCCGTGGCGATCGCATTGACGATGGTCGGCATGGCCTCCTGAATGGACACCCAGCCGTCGGCCTCGACCTTCCCGGTCTGCAGCGCCTTCGAGTAGGCGCCCAGTGCGGACTGCGCCTTATCCGCCGATGCGGCGTTGGTCACCAGCAGGAAGCTGAAGCTGTCGGTGATATCGAGGGTCTGCTGGGTGTCGAAGCCCAGCGACCGCATCACGTCCGCCGTGCGGATGTACAGCTCCTGCGCCTCGGCCAAGGGCCGGTAAGTCTCCTGCGCAGTGCGCAGCAGGTGCTGCTGGACTTCGTTGTACTGCTCGGTACTGCCGGTGACCATTTTCAGGCGGTCGGCAATCTGCCCGTAGGCGTCCACCTGGTGGATGATGCTACCGACCAGGCCGGCGCCCGCGATCGCCGCGAAGGCGCCACGGATCAACGTACCGGCTTGCTGCGCACCTTGGGCTGTCCGATCAAACGCAGAATCGACCTGTGCCAGGTTGCGGTCGATGCTCTGGGTCGTCTTGGCGACCACGCTGTCCGCGCTCGCCAGTTCCCGGCGCAGCTGCGCGGTGGTGGCCTCCAGTTGGATCAGCATCCCCTGGACTTCTTGGTCGGACATCGTGTTCTCCGGGCGTAAAAAAACCGCCCGAAGGCGGTGGCTATGGTTCCTGGCGTCCCCGCAGGAACGCCTTCAAGCGGTCGGCGACGCTGCCCTTCTTCTTCGGGGCGGCCTGCTGCTGGGCCTTGCCGCCACCCATCCAGTCCAGGCGGGCGTCCAGCGCGATCAGGATCTGTGGGATGGGCGTGCGCCACGCAGTGTCAGGCGGCCAGCCCAGCCAGCCGGTGGCCACGCCGAACAGGTAGTCGACGTAGCTGCCATTCCTCACTGCGCTGTGCTGGCCGCCTCGGGCTTTCCCCGTTCGGCGATGCTCGGCGGTACCGGGCTCAGCAGGCCGGTGATGTATTCCGTGAGCTGCGAGGAGACCTTGACCACGCCGGTCTCGAAAACCTGCGTGGCGAGGGTCGTGTGCTCCTCCGGCTTCAGACCGGCGGCAGCGATCACCACGTCGGCGCAGGCGCCGATGCTCAGCAGGCGCATCGACTCCATGGCCGGGCGCAGGCCGCCGAAGCGCGACTCGATCTTCAGCGCGGCCTCCAGGGTCGGCTGCAGGGTGTAGGTACGGGCACCGATCACCAGCGTGACGGTGCCGTGCAGGGCTTCACTCATGAAGGGTTCTCACTCAGGAGGAGACGGGGCAAAAGCCCCGTCGATCAGGGGCCAGCCGGAGTCGGGGTGACTTCCAGAATGTCCGTGTTGATGCCGAAGGTCATGTTCCGGCGCACCACGTTGTCGGCGCTGCCGGGCGCCACGGTGTTGTTCATCACCTTCACACCGAAATAGAAGGTGG
>NZ_MACM02000063.1:0-35800 GCF_001675465.2 Pseudomonas sp. AU12215 | reverse complement strand
ATTGAGGTCATGACAGAGGTAGTGGCGTTGCAGCATGATGCACCTGCTTCAATCCAGTAACCGTGTTGCACTCAGCTTCTGCAACCGCCCAGCCTCTGTCCGTGGAGCTGTAGCGATAGCCACTGTCGAGCAGTTCTTCCGCCACGGGTGGCGGCGCATTGTTACGCATGATCCGGGCCAGAGTTCCGTCCAGCCACAGTGTTTCCATCAAGCGCATCCATTCGGCGCTTTGCGCCGGCGTGAAGCGCTTGCGCGAAAGCATCAGGTTATGAGGAGTCGCCGGCCCTGGGATCACATCTACCACATGGAATCGCTCCCGTTGGCGACGGTCCTTCACCGCGCCTTCGAGGTTCATCTCATGGCCTATCACGCCTTCCACATTGCCGTTGAGCAACGCGGTGAAGCGGCTGGCGTCGTCCTTGTATTCCACTACCCGACCTTCCGAGCGGAGGATACGCAGCATACCGTCGATGTAAGGCCCATGGCGGTAGCCGGCAATTACTCCCAGGCGCGCACCGGGCATGTCATGGAAGGCGTCCAGGCTGTTCATGTCCCCCAGATCGTCGCGCACGATCAACTTGTTGCGCATATAGAGATATGGCAGCAGGTAGGTGTAGGCGCGCCGCTGCGGCGTGGCAACGCCACTGGTGCCCATCTGCAGGTCGCCACTCTCCAGCAATCGCCAGATTTCATCGCGCGGGCGAATCGAGGTCTCGAACTGGCAGCCGGTGCGCCGGGACAGCTCGGCGATCAGGTCGGGATCGATGCCGACATCGTCATGGAAGAACACCACGTTGCGGGTATAAGCGATGGCGATCGGCTGCTCACAGCCGTAGCGATCCTCGGCCACGGCTTCCGCACACAGCCATACGGCCGGGGCCAGGACCAGCAGTTTGCGCAACAGTGGATGAAGTGCCATTGAACCGCTCCGCACGCGGTATCGGCCTCAGGGGGGAGCACGGCGAGATCGCTCGTCTTCGGCGAGGGAGTTACAGCCACCACATGAGTGTAATCCGGCTTCACCAAAGCGCTGGAGAATCGCGCAGAGAAATGTCATTTCGTCGGATTTCGGCAGAACGATGTGACTCAGCCGCCCACTGGCAGTTGCAGGCGCCGGACCACCCTGCTTAACTCTGGCCCAAGCGTGACCAATGAGTCACGCAGCGCAACCAACAATGATTCCCGCGGCAGCTGTTCCCCGAGCCGCACCTTCCCCCGCCTGATCAGAAGCCAATCTTCCGCGCCCCCACGGGCTTCGAAACGCTGTCTTTTGGTGTCGTAAGCATTTGAAAATCAAGAGATTGTTAACTTTCGTCGAGTGACATGAAGCTGTCACGTCAAGACGCTTTCCTCTGCCTGGGTACTTTCTTCGCATCCGATGGTGGATGCGCACCATGACCTGCGTCTGGAGGAATACGACATGAGGCCGGAAACCGCCGTCGTCGAGATTCAGCAACACCGGGTACACACGGAGTTTCACGCCAACAGGGAAGCGCGGCAGACCATCATCCTGGTCAACGGCTCGCTGGCAACCACCGCCTCCTTCGCGCAAACGGTGAAATACCTGCAACCGCACTTCAACGTCGTCTGCTACGACCAGCCGTACGCGGGCCGTTCGCGGGCCCACAACGACTGCCGTGAGTTCATCACCAAGGAGTACGAGGCGCAGCTGCTGCTCGGCCTGATCGAGCACTACCACGCGGACGTCGTCATGTCCTTCTCCTGGGGCGGCGTCGCCACCCTGCTGGCCCTGGCCGAACGCCCCGCGCGAATCCAGAAGGCGGTGATCAATTCCTTCTCGCCGCTGCTCAACGCCTCGATGCTCGACTACCTGCACCGCGGCCTGGACTACCTCTCCGCGTGCGATCGCACCAACATCGGCAACCTGGTCAACGACACCATCGGTCGCTACCTGCCGCAACTGTTCAAGCGCTACAACTTCCGCCACGTCGCCGGTCTCGACGAGCACGAATACCAGCAGATGCACTTCCACGTCTGCCAGGTACTCAAGCTCAGTGCCGAGAGCTACATGGAGAAGTTTGCCGCCATCGACATCCCGCTGCTGTTCATGAACGGCGAGCTGGACATCTACACCACCCCGACCGAGGCCAAGCTGTTCCAGCAACTGATCCGCGACTGCGAGTTCCGCACCATCCGCAACGCCGGCCACTTCATCGACGTGGAACACAAGAAGGCCTGGCAGGAAACCCAGGACGCTCTCCTGACCTTCCTCCAGCCGCAGCGCCACCCGGTCCTGGCCAACCCCTACCTGCCCAGCAGCCAGGGCGTGCCAATCGCCGCCATGGTGGGCTGATGCAGCCAGCGCACACAGCCGGGGGCCGGCCCCAGACCTTCCGCCCCCGGTTTTTCATTGCGCCACCGTGTTCACGAATGCCATCCACTCGGCACGCCAGACCGCCCAAGGCTTCACTAAGCCTCGCCCTTCTGGTAAAAAGGCACCCCCAAGCGGGCGTCGTATAATGGCATTACCTGAGCTTCCCAAGCTCATGACGAGGGTTCGATTCCCTTCGCCCGCTCCACCGCATCATTCTGCGGACTTCCGCAGAAGTCCAAGAGAGTCTGCAAGTCGTTGCCACACAAGGACTTTTCCTCTCTTTGACGTTCTGCCGTGGTCCACTGCGATCCATCTACAGCCGGGACTTTTAAGTCCACAAACAAGTCCATTTTTGCGGGCGCGGCTGATTCCGGATTGTTGATGGAGGGGCGAGGTCGACGTGACCAGCATCTGGTTCCTGACTCATGTTCAGGAGCAAGAGCATGGCACTCTCAGACCTGGCCGTTCGGCAGGCCAAGGCAACTGGCAAGGCATACACCCTCCCTGACTTGGATGGCCTCTCCCTGGCCGTCACGGCTGCAGGGGGCCGGACTTGGCACTTCCGCTACTACTGGGCGGGCAAGCAGAAGCGGATGTCGCTCGGCACCTACCCAGAGGTGACGCTTCGCGAGGCCCGCAGCCTGCGCGACGAAGCGCGCGCCCTGCTGGCCAAAGGCACCAATCCTCGCGTTCACCGCAAGCAGAAGCGCACCGCTGTCCGGCTCGCCGACGAAAACACCTTCGAGGCGGTGTATCGCAAGTGGCTCAAGCATCGCGGGCTCAGCCTCAAGGAAGGCCGGCAGACGACCCTCTCGATACTTCCGCGCATCTTCGACAAGGATGTGCTACCCGCCTTGGGCAAGCGGTCGATCTATGAGATCAAGCGTCCCGACCTCTTGGAGGTGATCGCCAAGATCGAGAAGCGCAGGGCGCTCTCCGTCGCCGAGAAAGTCAGGACGTGGTTCAACCAACTGTTCCGCTACGCGCTGGTGATCGTGCCGGGCCTGGAGCAGAACCCTGCCTCCGATCTCGATGTGGTGGCGCTGCCGCTGCCGCCCGTCAACCACAACCCGTTCCTGCGCATGGCCGAGCTGCCGAAGCTGTTGCAGCGGCTGCGCAGCTATCGCGGCAGGCGGCAGACCCAGCTCGGGCTGCGGCTATTGGTGCTGACCGGCGTGCGAACCGGCGAGCTGCGACAGGCGATGCCGGATCAATTCGATCTGGACCGTGGGCTGTGGATCATCCCGCCCGACGTCGTGAAGCAACTCCAGTTGGATATGCGCAAGAAGCGGCAGCAGGCGAAGGACATCCCGCCCTACATCGTGCCGCTGTCGATTCAGGCCATGGAGATCGTCCGGCACCTGCTCGATGAGTTCAAGCCGGCCCAGCGCTACCTGTTCCGGCACGACAGCGACTTGAAGAAGCGCATCAGCGAGAACACGCTCAATGGTGCCCTCAAGCGCATGGGCTATCAGGAACGCCTGACGGGGCACGGCATCCGCGGCACGATGTCCACTGCGCTCAACGAGATCGGCTACCCGAAGGTCTGGGTGGATGCACAGCTCTCGCATGTCGATCCCAACAAGGTCAGCGCGACCTACAACCATGCCGAGTACGTGGAGCAGCGTCGCCGCATGATGCAGGACTGGGCCGATCGGCTCGACCTCTTCGAGCAGAACCAGGTCGAGGCGGCCAGCATGCCGCTCACCGTGCATCTGGAAGGCGTGCCCGCATTCCCGAGTGAGCAAACCGCAAGCGCACCCTCCACGCCGGTTGCCGCTTCGCCAATCCTGCTGGTGACGAAGCCGGGTGACGCCATGCCGTTGGTTTCTGCCGCCGCACATCGGCTGCCGGCGGTTCCGCCCCCTCGATCGGCCGCGCCGCTGGTGCCTTCGGACATTCAGCGCGAGAGGATGGAGCTGTTCGATGTCTTCGAAGCGCCGCACAACCTTCCCGTCGCGGCGTTTGCCAAGATGGCGGGCAAGTCCCGCAGGTGGATCAGCTACGAGATCAAGGCGGGCAACTTGCTGGCGTTGAACGTAGGCAACCGCGGCCAGCGCGTGCCGGACTGGCACCTCGACCCACTCAAGCACGAGCTGATCCAGTCCGTCCTGAAGCTGACCAGGGGTGCGGACCCTTGGCAGATCTACCATGCACTACTGCAACCGCGCTCGATGCTGCGGGGGTGTTCGGCACTGGAGGGCGTGACGGCCGGCAATCTCGACAAGCTCGTCATGGCAGTGAGCACAGCCGTGAAGGAAAGCGAATGGACCCCGCTGCGAGTCGGAGTCGCCTAGCAGCAGGAATGCGGGATCGTGGCGAAACCGCGATCCCCGCGCGTCTGTCAGGACACCAAGCGCGCGCGGCGGGCGAATCTTGCCTGGGTGTCCGACAAGGAAGCATCGCGGCGGAGCAGGTAAGCCATCACGATCGTTGGTGCGCCGGCCAGCGGCCGCACGGCGATGCCTCGGCGTAGGTAGCTCGCCAGTCTCGCGGCAGGCGCAATGGCGATCCCGTACCCGGCGGCAACCAGCGTCATCGCCACATCGAATGTCTCCACCGTTTGCTCTCGCTCTTGCAGCGCGTTCTCGAACACACGCTGCACGGTCATGCGCCATGGTTCATCGGCCGTGGACTGCGAGCAGATCAAGGGCTGCTTGAGCACTTCCCCGCACGGCACTTCACGGTGGGCCAGCAGGTGGGAGCGCTTGGCCACGGCGACCGCCAGCGTGTCATGCCACAGCGGTTCGCATACCCAGCCAGGCCACTGCCGGGCAACCGCAGACAAGGCGAAGTCGAAGCCGTCGTCCGGCAGCTCCGAGCCTCGACCGGGATCTGTCCAGCCGGCCAGGACGGCATGGGTCTCCGGCTCTTCGGCACGCTGCAGGGCGAGCACGTCGGCGAGCTGGGGAGGCACCCATTCGCCGAGGACGGCCATGCGAATTTCGGCGGTGATGTCACTCGATTCCACGTCCAGCTCCCCCAGGCGGTGAACTCGTGGCAACTGATCTCGAAGCCGTTAGATGAGTTAAGTTTAACGTGGTTTAAATCGTGACCGTGTTCGACGCTCTTGGCAATGCCAAAGCGTTCGATCCAAAGGGGCCGCCCCACCGGCACCACTACCTACGAAGCGGAACCAGCCATCGCGTTTGGGGCTGCCGTGCGGGAAGAAAGAACCAACCAGGGCATCGCTCAGGAAACGCTGGCCCACATGGCCGGCATCGAACGGTCGCACATGGGCAAGATCGAGCGCGGCGAGCATGTCCCCACGCTCCCTCTCATCCTCAAGATTGCCCGTGCGCTGAAATGCAGTTCCGCCCACTTGATGACTCTGACCGAAGCCAAGCTGGCAGAGTCGGCCCCATCCGCAGATTGAAGCCGGCCCGCACAGCGGTCGCATGACTACGCCTGATCGTCGTCCTTGCCCCCAAGGGCTGAATCTTCGCGCTTTGCGGCCTCGTTGACGAGCCGCAGGTATGGGTTGTCTGGCGGCGTCTCCTGGAACAGCGCATCCGGGCTGGCGAGCAGGTAGCCGTGCAGCCGGCGCGACTTGCGCGGCCCCGTGACTTCGCAGGTCCAGATGTTCAGCCCGCTCGGCTGCTTGCGGTGCTGTCCCAGCTTCTCGAAGCGCTTCTGTACCCACTGCCACCCCTCCAGCTTCTCCTGCTTGGCCAGCGCGGCGACTTGAAGGTACTCCTGCGCGTAGCGCTGGAACACGCCGGGGCTGACGAGGTAGGTCGTACCGACGACGGTATGCACCAGGGCCTTGGCGTCGTTGATGATGAGCTTGCGCGTCTGGATGCTCTGACGCAGCCAGGCCATGAAGTGCGCCCCGGAGGGCTCCGCGCGATCCTGGGAAGGCGCGAGGCTCATCTGCGGCGGGGGCACGGTCGAAGGGGTCGGCTCGGCCTCGGCGATCTCCGGCGCTGTGGGTAGAGCGGTGTCGCCCAGCAGGTCGAGCAGCGCGGCCACGCCGGTGTCCATGGCTGCGGATGCGATCGGCGCCGTGCTCGCGGATGCAGCTTCGATGCCTTCGGCGCGCGGCCCATCGGCCACCGTTGTCGCCTGCGGCGTCGGCTCCGCCTGTTCCTCTTCGACCTGCACACGGCCTGCGAACGGCGCCGGCCGGTCGGCGGCATCCCAGATCATCGCCGGCGAGAGTTTCAGGAAGGTGAAGGCGTGCGACCAGCCGGCGTCGCTGGTGACAGTAGCCTTCCAGATCGCCTTGCCATCCGGCGTTGGCTGCACGATGCCGTGATCCTGCAGCACGTTGAACACCGCCGTATTGCTCGCCGGAATGCCGTCGATGCCTTGCGATAGCAGATGTGCGCGCAGCTTGTCGGAGACGGTCTTGCTCACCAGCCACAAGGCGTCCTGGGTCAGCCAACCGTCCGCCGGGCCGGCCTGGTTCAGCTTGAACGCTTCCTTGAGCAGGTAGCGCAAGCCGTCGAGCAATTTGCGTTGCAGAGCATGCTTGGGCGCCACCAGCGCCTTGCTGGGATCGCCGCCGAGTTCCTGGGCGACCGATGCCTGGTCGGCCTGCACGACCAGCTCGCCGAGCGTGCCGGCGTGCTCGTACTGGCCGGCCAGCACGTACAGCAGCGCGGCCCAGAGGTCGGGATAGCCGCTGAGCCAGTCGAAGATGTCCCGATCGAGAAGGCGCGCGTAGAGCAGCCCGGTGGCGGCGCTGTGCAGGCGGTACTCGCGCTCCTTTCGGTAACGGAAGCGGTAGGGCTTTCGCAGCGGGCCGTGCCAGGGATGCCAGACGCTGCCGTCGGCATGCTCGACGTGCAGATCGACCGCAATCTTGCCGATGTCGTGCAGCAGGGCCGCGTAGGCCGTGCCTGCAGTCCAGGCTTCGGCCTGGGCCGCCTGTGCCTCCGGCGTGACGCCCGCAGGCAGCAGGTATGACTGCCGCAGTTTCAGCGCATAGGCGACGATCTCCAGGCCGTGGTCCAGCATGCCGCCCGGATAGGCGTGGTGGTGGTTCTCGGAGGCCGGGAACTGCTGGACCAATTCGGCGTAGCGCTCCAGTGGGGCGAGGTAGAGCGTGGCGAACTGCCGGCGCGAGAGCGATGTGCGCTGCCAGATGTGTTCCAGCAGTTTCTGCCGACGCGGCGTGGTCAGCAGCGATGCGGCCGACTCCGGCCGCATCGCCCCTTTCGGAGTTTCGATGGCGGATGTGGGCGGTGTGCCGGCGGCGGGTGGCACCCTTTTGCGCTGGAACAGCGAGAGCATGGCGAACCCCGGATGACGGGCTGCTCGGGGCGCCTTTTGGCCTTTTCAGGATAGGGCCTTTCCCCTTGGCGCCCTTCCTTTGCCCCTTCCCAGCCCTTTGGCCTTTGTCGGAAGCCTTTGGGTATAGGGCCGCTGCTTCGTGGATGCCACGATGAATGCGGCATGGGGCAATCCCGGCAAGTGGGGCGCTGCGGGATGTTCGTCAGCTCTGGCCCAAGCCGGTGTCGAGGGCGGCGGATTGCGCTGCGAAGTCGTCGGGACGGCGCTTGCGGAAGGTTTCGAGATTGGCGAGCTTCCAGCGCAGTGCCGGCAGTTGCGCGGCGTGCTGGCACTGCACCAGCGACCAGTCCGGTTCTGCGCGCGCCAGCCCGCTCAGAAACTGCTTGTGCGCGGTGTTCAGTCGCTGTGGCAGCTCGCGCCGCATCCTGGCGCGAGCGTCGAGCAGCGTCTCCAGGGAGCAGTCCACTTCGGTCATGCCGACAAAGGCCCGCTCGTACTCGCCGGCGATGTCCTTGTCGTTGCCGAACAGCACTTCGTGGGGCGGCCGGTTGTGGCCCGCCAGATAGATCACGAAGCACTCGACCATGCCGTCGCTGATGTCGCCCGATTCGTAGAGCTGCCACACGTCGAACAGGTCGCGGGGGTGCTGTCGATCCAGCGCGGCCACCAGCTTGCTGGCGTACAGCTCGTCCGGTGCCAGAACCGGCAGCTCGAACTCGACGCCGAACAGATCGCTGGTCTTGGCGCTCAGCGGCCGCCGCTCGACGGGCAGCACGCTGCCGCGGAACACGACGTTGACCTCGATCTTCACCTGGCTGGCGTCGTTCTCGACGATCAGCTTGGTGTCTCCCAGGTCCTTGGCGCGAACCAGGCGTGTCTGCACGCCCAGTGGCGCAACGCGCGCGGCGATGGCGGCCAGCTCCTGGTTGATGGCTTGCAGCGCTTCGTCGCGCGGCGTCTGCCACGGGAGGTACACCACGTCGATGTCCACCGACAGGCGCGGCATGTCCCGCACGAAGAGGTTGATGGCCGTGCCGCCCTTCATGGCGAAGATGTCGTTGGCGAACACGTCGGGCGCGACGGCCAGCAGCAGGCGAACGGTGTCCGCGTAGGTCTTATCCATGAGGTCTCAGGCTCAGCAAGGTGCCGTCATCGAGCCGGCTCATCCAGCGCGTGTTGCTGCCGGTGCGAACCGGGTACTGCTCCAGCAGGGCATCGACGTCCACGAGGCTGGTCTCGCGCGCCCAGGTCAGGAACAGGCGCACGGCCTTCACGCTGGCGCAGCAGGACAGCAGTTGCCCGAGCAAGTCCTTGCGGGGGGAACGCAGTCCATCGAAGAGGTTGCGGGCCTCTTCGAGGCTCTGCTTGACGCCGGCTTCGTACAGCAGCTCCAGCACGGCACGCTCGGGGGCTGCCACCCGCAGATCCTCGGGCAGGCCAGGCGGCGTGGTCAGGGTCTTGCCGGCCAGCGCCGTGTCCGGCCAGTCGAACAGGCGGGCGTGGACGTAGCGGGCCGGAAAGCGCGAAGTGAACCAGGCCGGCAACGCGAAGCGACCGTCGCCCCACAGCACCAGCGCCTCCCGGCTGCCCAGGTTGTGCCGCACCCCCTGCAGGGCCAGGGCGCTCTTGCCGCCGACGTGCAGGCCGGGCACGCGCTGTTGCAGGAACTTCAGCGCACCGTAGACCCCGAACTCATCGTTCGGGAAGGCATAGACGCCATGGGCCAGGCGCACGAGCCACCCGCCGTCGGCATAGTGGGCGGCGAGCTGGGGCGACACCCCGAACTGGCTCAGGGCGGCAAGGTCGAACGGCGCCCCACGGGGGAGTCCCGCCTGCAGTCGCTTGATTACCTGGTGCCGAGAATTTCCATTCATGATATAACAATAACACAGAATCCAATCGACCCTAGAGCCATTGCAAGAACGTGCAGGGAAAGTAGCATAAGGTTTGATTTATCGCTCAGAATCTAATCGACCTGCGGCCCGAGCCAACCCGGCTCTGCCGGCCGCAACCCGCCCTCCTGATCGCGGTCTATGCTGGAGGGCAGGCCACGACCGGCCGCTCCGCGAGGTGAGGCACCACTGAAGCCGAGGCATATGAGCATGAGCACCAACACGCACAACGGGCGCTGGAGCCACCGGCTGGGCCGGGGGGCTGGCCGTGCCTGGCGTGGATACCTCCGCCGCGAGCAGCGTGTCGCCGGCTGGCTGGTGACGCGCGGGGTACCCGCGGGCGCGGCGACGGCGGTGCTCTGGATCGTCAAGCTGGCCGTACTTGGCATGCTGCTATACACCGTATCCTGGCTCGTCCTGCTGCTGGCCTTTGCGGTGGTCGCCGCATGGCTCGCGCGGAACGCCGACGAGGACGACGAGAAGCAGCCGGAACTTAGAGACGGACACTCGGGCGTCGGCCTGTACGACAAAGATGACTGGCGGATCGACATGGGCGATCCCGACGAGCCGTAGCTGCCGCATCAACGCGAGAGAGTGCTCCTTACTTCGCAGCACCTTTCGATACAGCCGTCATCGCAAGGCGAGAGCCACTACCCCCAGCCGACTTCGCATCGGACGTGCCAGTGATAAGACCGCCCAGGAAGTTTCCGGCGCGAACGCCTGCCCATCCGAGTGCCATGACCCAGAACGTCGGCAACACGATGAACATCGTTGCCATGACGAAGTTCAGCAGCATGTCACCGAACGCATTGTTCAGGCCGATCAATGGGTCGAAGTTGGCGTGCGGCCTGTCCGCGCCAAACCCCCAGCCGTAGAGCGCATCCAGGATCGTGCTGTCGATCCAGCGCGCGAGCTGGAACCAGAAGTCCACGAAGAACAGCGCGAACTGGACGCAGCTCACCGTCACCACCGTCTTCAGGTCGTAGGTGCCGATCAGCAGCACCAGTGGGATGCAGATGACGAGCGCCATCTTGAGCATGGTCAGCACCATCGGCAGCGCCTGGCGCACCACGTCCATTGCCGGAAAAAAGCCCAGCGAGCCGACGGTCAACCCCAGGTCGCTCGCGCCGCGCGTGACGACGTTCGGCAGCGTCTTGTCGATCTGGCCGCCGTAGTCGGTGTAGACGGCGCCCTGGTTCATCTTCTGCTGCCTCGGTGAGACCACGGCGCGGATCACCGAGTCATTGACCTCGCTCTGCGACAGGAATCCCACCCAGCGCCCGATGCGGGTCAGCAGGTCCGGGTCGACCTGTGCCAGCAGCCGGCTGCGCAGTCCCTGGCCGCCATCGGCCCACCACTGCCGGCAGGATGGATAGCCGCCGCCGCTGCCCACCTGTGCCAGCCCCGCATCGCGGGTCGCGTCGTAGGGCCAGGCCGTGCGTGGGGTCTTGGCGCGATAGGTGTCATAGAAGCCGGGCGTGTCGAGGAAGTAACTCGATCCGATCCAGGTGACGTCGTTCATCTGCTCGTCGGAGAGCGTCGGCCGGTTCATGAACAGCTTGGCGCGCGACGGCCCGTAGCAGTCGTGCGTGAAGTCGGCGACCTCCTGTGCCAGCACCGGATCGTCGATGCGCGTGGCATCCACATCCATGCGAATCTGACGCAGGTCCGTGCCGCAGGGAATCGCCGCCACCGCGGAGCCCGTCACGGCTTTCGACAGCGCGTGCATGAAGAACCACCACACCGGCACCAGCGCGCTCTGGTCGTTGAGCGCCGTGTAGACGTTGGACCAGCCCGTGTCGTTGGGCAGCGGGACACTGACCTGGCATTGCGCGGAGCGCGTGGTGTCGAACCTGATCGTGGCGAGATCCACCGGGATGAACGGGATGCCGGCGAACATGATGACCACGATCGCCACCCACACCCGGTTCTCGATGCGCATCGACGACAGCACGCCCTTGTTGCCTTCGTCCGCACCTTCGCTGCGGGCCTTGAGCCACTCCTGGATCACGATGGCCACGAACGGCAGCGCGAACACGCCGCTGGCCACGAGGATGCTCCAGATGCCGTTGTTGACCACCCAAGCCACCAGGGTCAGGTAATACTCCAAGTAGTCCGTGGTGTAGAGCGTCATGCCTGCCTCCCGGTCTCAGCCGTGCCGCAGCAGCTGGCTGGCTTCCAGCGCGACCACGGCGATGACGGCCGCGATCTCCGTGCGCAGCAGGCGCTGATGCGTCTCGCGGGACGGCTCCCGCCGCAACAGGCGCCGACGCATCCACCACCAGCCGTAAGCCGTCGCTCCGTAGAGGCACAGACGCCACACTAAGAAGTGGCCGGCGTGCGCCTGCAGCCAGTGCTGCCAGCCCTCGACGCCGCCGACCACGTGGATGCCGGCGATGTTCACCGCCACCGCGGCGGCGACCACCAGCAAGGTCCACAGCAGCGCCACGCCGACGCGGCGGTTGAACAGCCATGGCAGCCGCAGCCAGGCGAGCCGGCTCATGGCGTACCGCTCCGCGGCTTCTGGACTTCCCGCAGACGGTCGCGCGTGGTGTCGCCCTCGAAGACGCCGCGCGAGCCGGCAGCGCGGGTACTGTGGCGCTGGATGATCGCCATCGCCGAGTTGCCGGCCAGCGTGCGGCGCAGCTCCAGCTCGGTCTTGAGGTTGTTGATCTCCTGCTCCAGCGCGCTGTTCTCCTGGTCCACCGCCTGCACGGCGAGCTCGTTGGCGGCGACGTTCGGCTCCTTCTTGCCGGTCAGCAACGTGCGTTGCAGCAGCAAGGCCTTCTCCAGCACGCTGGACAGCGCAGCCTCGGACGCGAGGCGCCGGCCCAGCACGTCCTGGTCGGGCTCGTCACGCAGGGCCTCGATCACGCCGCGGGTGATCGGCAGCGAGCTGCTGCCGGCCGCGTCGAGATTGGCCAGTGTCGTCGGCCGGGCGCCCGTCACCAGTTCCTGCAACACCTGCAGCTTGGTCTCGTACTCTTCCTGGATCACTGGCGTGAGCCCGACGCCAGGCGTGGTCTGGGTCTTCGTGCAGTTTTCGCAGGTGCGTTGCTCGCGTTCGCCCAGCACGCGGTTCGCAAAGGCCGCGGCCGCGCCAGGCGACGACCAGGTCTGGCAGGTCAGGCGGTTGCCGCAGGCGCTGCGCGCGATCGACGAGGTATCGGTGGCGCTGCGCCCGTTGAGCAGGTTGTAGCCCGCGCGCGTCACGTCGCCGACCACCTTGATCGAACTCTGGCCGGAGCCGCCCGCGTTGCCGCCGCCGACCCAGGGCACGCCGTTGTTCCCTTTGTTGGACTCGGCCTGCTCGATGGCGGAGACGGCATCGGTGCTGCTGACCGCATCCCGCAGCGCCATCCCTTCGGCGAGCTGGTCCCAGCCGGCCTGGCCGCCGGCCATGTCCGCCATACGATTGGCGATGGCGCGGCAGGTCATCTTCGAGCGGTCGAAATCCAGGCGCGCCTGCAGGATGCCGTTGGTGAGCAGGTTGTACAGGCCCGGGTCGGCGCGCTGGATGATCAGGGCCGGCAGCGAGGCCACGGCGCTGGTGGCGTTCTGGATCACGTTGCTCATGATCGTTTGGAAGCCGTTGGTGATGCCGTTGAGCTGGTTCTGCAGCGTCGTGGTGATGCTCATGTCGCCGCAGATCAGGTTGCTGTTCCAGCCGACGCCGACGCCGATGCTCTGCATGTTGCCGGCACCACCCATCGACACGGCCCGGCCGCCGCCGATGCTGTAGAGCACGTCGTCGCCGATCACGCTGCCGCTGACGTTCACGCCATTGGGATCGATGCGCGTCTGCCCCCAGGCGACGCCGACGACCAGCGTGATGGCCGCCACGAGCAGCGTGGCCCCCAGGGGCGATTTCGCGCGGCGGAGGAAGTCAGAGAGGGAGGCGTTCATCGTGGGTTCCTCACATGAAATCGACGCTGCCGAGGAACACCTGGCCACGGCGCCGGCAGCAGGAGTACGGCCGCCACAAGGCCCAGGCGTAGTCGCCCTGCTGGGCCTGCACGCGGGTGCGGCTGTGCGGGAAGACCACGCAACTGTTCGAGAGCGTGGGCGTCAGCTCCTGCCACTTGCCCGTCGAGGCGTCGGTCTCCATCAGCGCGCCGGCCGGCCAGTAGCCGTCGCGGGCGTTGGCCAGCAGGGGCTGATACACGTGAATCTGGTTGCGGCGCGTCACGATGTCGCCCGCGCGCTGCGCGACCACGGCGCCGCTCTTGTGGTCGTCGGTCTGGTGCAGGAAGCCACCGCGGGGATACACGTTGCCCCAGAGGTTCAGGCCGGTGCGCGTACCGATTTCGCGCCGGCCGGGGATGAGCGCTTCGGGGTAGAACGCTTCCGGGATGTTGTAGCGCCAGGCGATCGTGTCGAGCGTGCTCAGCAGATACGGCATGAAGGCCGTGCCAGCGCCTTCGCAGGTGTAGCCGGAGGCGCTGGCGAACTGGCTGAACACCAGCCCGGCCGGATGGCCGATGACATCGGCGTTCTTGAACTTGGCGAGGTTGTTCTCGTTGTCGTGATTGGTCGTGCCGTCACCGCCAGCCTTGGCGGTCGGGTTGGGTATGCTCATCGCCCTGACCTCCAGCCACGGGTTTTCGCCAGTGTTCGAGTAGCTCGACACCACCGCATCGGGGACGTAGTGGCGCACCTTGACGGAAGTGCGAACCGAGCAGCCGAAGGGCGTGCAGTACAGCCAGTAGCAGATACCGACCACGCGGTATTCGAGGCAGTCGGGGGACAGCGCCGACGAGACGATGGTGGCGGTGTCCAGGGCGAACGTCGACGTGGCCGTGCTCAGCAGCAGCGAGGCGACGGTGGCGCGCAGGCGCCGGGATGCCAGCAGGAGGCTCATGGCTGCGTGCTCCGGTAGGCGTTGATGCGCGCGACGGCGCGGGGCACGTCGGGCTCGCCGTAGACCACGTAGCGTCGATCGACCACCACGGCGGGAATCTTGGCGATGCCCAGTCCCCAGGCATCCGCGACACCTTGGTAGGCGTGGCCGATGCGGCGTTGAAGGGCCTCGCCGCCGTCATGCAACCGCTGCCGCACCAGGGCTGCAGCCTGTTGCGGGTTGGCCGGTAGGTGCGCGGCGAGTTCGACCTCGATGCGCGTGGCCTGGTCCAGCTCGATGATCCGCACGCCGGCTGGAGCCTGCACCGGATGACGGCTGTCGGTGACGACGAGCACGTCGGCTGCTGCAGTCTGGGTAAACATGAACAGCACTGCCCACAGTCCGGGCGCAATGCTGATGGTCGGCAGCCGGGGCGAAGCCTTGAAGACGGGGGCCGGCATATCGGGCGTCCTTGGAGTCGATCAAAGTCACAGTCGACTTCAAGTGCCGATCTAGCGCGACAAAGAAACCGCATCCGGCCCCTGCCGGTTTCATACCCTATGCCGTTGTGAGCGTTGTGATTGCCTCCTGTCGGAGGCGGAGATCAGGTGCGGGACGCTGAGGTACCCGCGAACCCAAGAAACGCATGCTGTAAGCGAATCGGCATCGACGGCTTGGAGCGTGCATGTAGGCTCTGCCAAGTCCCGTCACTGATGTCGCTCGGGGCGAGGCGATCTACCGAGCGCGAAACTCTTCTCAAGTAAGCGTTGACGCCATCCGCGGATTCCGAAGGAGCGCCGGCAAGAACGTACCCCACCATGAAGCCGATAGCATGGTTCTCGCCGTACTTCTCCTGGATGAATCGATCCATGCCCTCGACGACGTACTCTCGACACAAGTGAGTGTCCGACCCGGCGATTCGTTTGCATTCGATGATCGCGTGCGGATCATGCTCCTGCGTGCGCAAGAAAATTTCGACGAACGCCAGCGGGATGTCGGTACGTCCGTCTGGCAGCATCACGTTGCTTTTGGATCGCGATTCCGTGCCAGGCAGCACCATGATCTGCTTCCACGGGGAGTTCTTCAGCGCAATGCGCATCCCGTCCCGCAGGCGCTCGGTCATGATTACCTCTCCAGCGTTGGCATTCACGTCCTCGGCTGCGCATGCTCGCTGCCAACCTGCGGCCAGTGTCAGCAGAATGACCGCCACAACCTCGGGCTCAAGTTCAATGAACTCTCTGCCCAGTGCAGGAGGTGCCTCATAGGGGATCCTCAAACTTTGCCCCCTGAAAAGCTCTCCGCGACCACTGCATCGGCATCTTCCAGTGCCGCTATGCCCATCCAGTAGCGCCGCGCTGCTGGCTTGATGATCACGACTTCGTTGCGTCCGTGTACTCGCAATTCCCGCTCTGCACTGAGCGCGGTCGCAATCTTGACTTTCAGGCGCCTGCCGATACGTGCCAGTACTTCACCCAATTCGCCTTGTGGTGCCACGACGCTCACGCTCGCATTACCCGGCCCTTCTTCCAAGACAAAGCGCACGACGCGCAAGGCCGAACTGCTTGGCAAGTCGAGCACTTCGGCGCGCATGTGCCGCTTATTGCGAACGGAAAGCCAATCCTCGATAACGGACAGGAACGTCTTGGCATACGCCGTGACCTCAGTACGACTGTCCGATGGCTCCACGGATGATTCGCGGCCGGTTTCCCATTGCCACCCGGCGCGAAGGAGGCCGTCTCGAATGACAGTTCGGTCGGCATCGTTCAGTTCGTACAGATCGAAGACAGCTTCGTCCAGTTCAGCCCATCCCCTCTCGTCGGTGCCGTTGGCGCGCAGATTCTTCTCAATCTGCAGCAGGCGCTGGCCAGCCTCAGATTTCACTGCGCTCGTGAAATTAGGCACCGGTAGGAAGCTGAGGTCGCGAGCCAGCAGCTTCCTCTTGTAGATTCCAAACTCTGCAGCGGTCAGATAGAAGAACCATGTCGCAAAAGCAGAACTCAACACGGTGGCAAGCAAATGTGCCGTCCGCGTGTGCCCTCTCGGAAGAGACACTGCGAAGTATGAGTTCGTGAAGACGAGATCCCGCTCGGAGACGGCCGCCAAGACGCGTGGACTCCCCAGAAGCATTTCCTTCACGATGAGAAGCGGGGCTTGATATATCTCCCGCGATCGTGGCCATTGTGCCTTCGATTGGCTGAAAGTCGGCAAATCATCGGGAATGTTGAAGTGCTGCATGTCTTTGACTTGCAGTACATCCAATCCTTTTAGCGGGCGAGCATCGCGCGTCTGATTCTCTGGGGCCCCGCGAATCAATCCAACCTGGAAGGTAGTGTCGAGTAATGAGAGTTGCTCGCCCAGATTTCTGTGGGCCGAAGTCAAGTCATCCAGCAATAGGAGGTCACGGCGCCGGCCAACGGCTGCTGCCTTGAGCTTCAACGGCTGTTCTTGGATTTCGTCGAGTGTCAAAGTGATGACGTCACTCGGCGCCACCTCGAACGAATGAGTCCTTGCACCGCTGGGCGTCCACGGGATCTGAACGACCGTGACCTGATCCGTTCGCTGCTTCGGTCGATGACGGGCAAAGAGAACCACTGCGGGCATGGCCGCTGTCGCGAAGAGCCAACTGCACAAATTGGACAGATTTACCAAGGTGATCGGAGCCACGGCTCGCATCACATGCTGAGCTGCTGCCATGCCGGTGCCGCTGCGGCTGAAGAACGGCATCGCGCTAAGAATGATGCCGAAACGGGTCTTCTCATGTGAGAACTCCGCCGCTCGCAACACGAAATCCAAGCCTTCACCGCGCGGTTGCGCAGGTACGCCCGCAACCCTGGTCTTGCGCCGCGCTTCGGTTCCTGTCTGCCCCCTAAAGCTCCAAGGGGGATTGCCCACGATAAGGTCGAACTGCTTCAGCCCTGTCGGCGTCGCCAGCACGGCCTTGCCATCTCCATCACGTTCGACAGTACGAGCGTCACCGACGAGCAATGTCCTGCCGATCAATGGCTGGAACTTCAGGGACTGCGGTGGTTGCGGGTCAGGGTCCAGCTCAAGCGCAGCCAGGTACAGGCTGAACGCAGCGACGCGAATCGCGGCTTCGCTAATGTCTACGCCATACACCTGCCCGTAGAGCGTCGAGCGGATCAGCTCCCTCGTGGGCGGCTGACCTTGCGAGCGAAGATGAACCAAGCGCCGCAGCGCTTCGACCAGGAAGACACCGGAGCCGCACGTCAAATCCAGCACCGACTCCCGTCCAGATAGACCATCCATGACCTCATCGAGGACCAGCGAGACGACGGACAGTCGCGTGTAGTGCACGCCGTTTCGCAACGCTTCTGTGCGCTTTCCTCCAGTCTGCGGCTCAGCATGTGCAAACTGCTCGTAGATCGAGCTGATGAGCTCGACCGGAATCACGTCGAACTGGTACGGGAAGAAGCTGAGTTGCCCGCTTTCAGGATCGACAGCCTCCAGGAACTCCGCAACCCGCGTCAAATGGTGAGCTGCTGGTGTCGTTTTCACCGACGAGGGCGGAAACATATCGCCGTTGAAGGTCTGGGCCAGCCATGCGAACAGCTTGCTGGTCGCTGGCCGGTCGCGCAGGATCGCCGGCAACGCCGTGCGGCCGCATACCCGCTTCAACCGCGCCGCACTGACGATCTCGCGGTCAATCAGGTACTGGGTGAAGATCACGCGCCCAATCAAGGCCTGCGCCGCATCGCGCGCGAGATTGCCTGCGACCAAATCGCGTTCGAGACATCCAAGGTCAGACAGGAGCTTCTGATCGACGCTGGTCTTGCGATCGATGGCCGGCACCTGGGCCCAGAATTGGCCCGTCTCGATCGCCAGTCGGCCGGCCAACTCGTCCAGTTCATGAAGCGAACCTTCGATGTTCTCGAAACGCCGAATCAAATGTCTCTGGGCATCGCCTTCTTTCGCGGGTGTGCCGAAACCGTTGTACAGGTCGATACGCTGCGGCGAGATCACCCACAGCAACGGCGCGAACCCCTCGTTCCAGACCTCTCGTCGCCACTGGCTGACCAGATCGTCTGCAGGCGCGCTTTGCTCAAACTTGAAGTAGACGGTCAACGACGACGCGCTGCGCCACAATGCGTCCGGAACAAAAACGCGGCCGTGGCGCGAGGACTGCGCCTCGGCCCCCAACCGAAGACCGGGCGCGGGTTGCCCGTCCGGCAGGTAGCCGGTTGCGGCGAGCACCTGTTCCAGCGTGGCAGTGTTCACGCCCTACTCCGGATAGCTTCGGGTGGAAACGGCAACGCTGCCTGGCTCGGCGTCGGGACGATCGGCAGCATGTGCTGCTGAAGCCGCATGATCAACGGATCGAGCGGGATGACGAGAGTCGGTTGCGTCGGCGCCGGTCCAATCCCCTCGGGGCCGATATCGCACAGGGTCGCCGAAGTGGCCGTCACGAACGCCACGGACCCATTCAGCGCCAATGCGCTACTCGTGCCCAGCAACCGAAAGAGCGCGTCAACGCCGACGCTGACGGTGGCGATGTGCACTCCCAACGAGCTGACCAACTCATTGGTAACGGCCAAGCCTAGGAGATCCGCGAAGGTGAATCGGGCAGCCTTCCCGGTCTTGGACGCCAAGTAGGGCACGGTCTTGCGCCAATGCCGCACCGTTTCGACGGACACGCCGGTTAGCGTGCGCATCTGGTCCTGAGTGTACTGGATGGCGGTGACGGCAGACATTCGCGTTGCTGGCAACTAGAAAATATGCAGATTCTGCCATGCAAAGGTGTGCTTCTCAACAGGTAAAGGCCGGTTCAGCCGCCTATCCCACAAGCCTTCCAAGCTTCCGAAAGTCGCGACCATCAGAGCGCATCGCGAACGTGTGGATAGGGGCAAGACGCAAGGCGCCCCCGGAAGGGGCGCCTGCGGACTACAACAAGCCGGCTTCGGCGAACGAGTACGGGCTGCCCTTGCCGACGATGAAGTGATCCAGCACCCGGACATCGACGGTGGCCAGGGCGCTCTTCAGCCGCTCGGTGATCACACGATCAGCGGCCGAGGGCTCGGTGTTCCCCGAGGGATGCTGATGCGCCAGGATCAGCGCCGAAGCGTTGAGCGCCAGCGCACGCTGGACCACCACCCTCGGATACACCGAAGTCTGGTCGACCGTGCCCTTGAACAGCGGCTCGTAGGCGAGCACCTGGTGCTGGTTGTCGAGAAACACGACGGCGAAGATTTCGTTCGGCTCCGCGACCAGTTTCAGGCGCAGGTAGTCGCGCACGGCGGCGGGACTGCCCAGCGCCGGACCGGCCTTGAACACGCGGTTCTCCAGCAGGGTGATGGCCTGCTGGATGATCCAGTCTTCGTGCTGGGCGGCGATCAGGGTGAGCGACTCCGGGCGGGAGTCGGCGATGGCAAGAGACATGGCGAACCTCCAATGGATGAGATCGGAGGGCGCCTGCCCCAGGAGGGCAAACCCTCCGGGGGACGATGGGGATGGAACAGGTGACGAGCGGGCATCCACCACCGCGGATGCGGTGGCTGTTCGCGTCAAGGGATGCGATGCGAACGGGTTTCGATCAACGCGGACGAGCCGCGCCGCAGCCTTGAAGATCGATGGCTACCTGGGCATGTCACCGGCGACGCCGGCGGGCATGTCTGGGGAATGGGCGGGTTCGGCCGCGGTCGTGCTGCCGGCGGCGAGCAGGTCGATGGCCGACAGCAAGGCATCGCCTTCGACGGGACCGTGCAGCAGGAGGGTCTTGCCGGACTCGCGGTCGCGCAGTTGCAGGGCCGGCGTGGCCGCGATGCCCTGCTGTGCTGCTTCCGCCGCCTGGGCACGGATGACGGCATCGGGGCGCTCGCTGTCGAGACAACCCTGCATGGCCGGCGTGAGGTCGGGATAGCGCAGGCCCTCCGGCAGGCCCTGGCCGTCGCCACGGGTGTTTGCGTAGAGCCAGGCCACTGCCTGCCAAAGCGCGGCGTGTCCGCCCGTCTCGCCCGCGCACTCGGCCAGGCGTGCCCCGGCAGTCGCGGCCGGCTCGTGCATGGACAGCGGCAGGTGGTGCCACTGCCAGTTCACCTCGGGATGGGCGTCGATCCAGCGCTTGAGTTCGGGGAAGTAGGCCCGGCAGTACGGACACTCCAGGTCGGCGTAGCCGACCACCGTGAAGCGCGCATCGGCACGGCCATACAGCCAGGGCGGGCCAGCCGGTTTCGGCCCCTCGGACCCGGCGGCGGCCAGGGGCATGGACTCGGTTGCCGGATGCGGCGCGCGCAGCAGCATCCACGAGGCAACCGCAATCGTCACCACGATCAGCAGACCGATCCAGGGATGACGGCGGGCGAATGAGGGCAGGCGCATCGTGTCGCTCCCGTCAGGCCAACGTATCCAGCGCCAGCGGTTCGATGCCCCGCGCACGGTCGATCTTCTCGGCCACGCGGAAGGCGGCGTCCAGCTCGCTGATGCCGTGCTGCTGCATCAACTGGAAGCGTTCGGCCTTCTCTTCGGGCTCGGTCATCGCCATCGCCAGGTAGAGGCTGGGCGGCACGGCGCGGAACAGCACTTCCATCGACTTGGACAGGATGACGCCCTCGCTGAACTTGCCGGCCTCCTTGCGGGCCGAGAGCATCAGCGCCTTCTGCGAAGCGTTGAGTTCGCGGAAGCGCGCGATCTTCTCGACTTCATCGGGCGGCATCGACAGGCAGATCCACCACTCGATCATGTTGAGCATGGGCTCGGCCGCTTTCGGCAGGTCGTCCAGGTTCTGCGTGGCGAGCCAGAACCAGGCGCCGAGCTTGCGCCACATCTTGGTGATCTTGACCACGTAGGGCGCGAGCAGCGGGTTCTTCGTGATGATGTGGCCTTCGTCCGTCACGTTGATGATCGGGCGGCCCAGGAACTGGTCGCGCTCGGCGATGTTGTTGACGGTGTTGATGAGCGAGATGTAGGCAATCGAGAGTTGGGCGTTGTAGCCCTCGCGCGCGAAGGTGGCGAGATCCACGATGGTGATGTCCGCCTCGGGCCACGGCGTGCCGGACCGGTCGAACATCTCGCCGTCCACGCCTTGGCAGAACATGTCCATGGCGTCGGCCATCTCCAGCAGCCGTGCGCGCCGCATCTCAGGCAGCGTGGCGTCGCGGGCGCGCTCGCGCAGCGCCTCGCGCACGTCGCGGGTCAGTACCGTGCGCTTCTCCGCTACGCAGCGCTGGGCCGCATCGAGGATGCACTGGCGGATCAGGCTGCGGTCGGCGCGCGTCATGCGCGCTTCTTCCTTGTCCTCGCCGCCGGTGATCATCAGCCGTGCAGTGATCTCCAGTTCGCCGAGCACGTCACGCTGCTCATCGCCTGCCACGGCCATGCCGGCATCGGTCTGGTCTTCGTCGAGCGCATCAGCGTCCAGCGTCTGTACCTGGCTCGGCGTATCGACCAGGCGCCAGGCGTCGGCGAACGGAGCCAGACTGACGCCCGCGCCGGGCGCGAGCTTCACCCGATGCACGGTGAGACCCAGCCGTGCGGCGAAGTCGCCGAACAGGCCGAAGCTGTTGCCCGCCTCGACGATGAACAGGCGCGGCCGATAGATCGCCGTCACCTGATTCAGGATGTTGTTGAGCGTCGCGCTCTTGCCCGAACCCGTGGGGCCGAACAGGAACAGATGCGCGTTCATCTGCCGGTCGAGGCGGTTCAACGGATCGAAGGTGATCGGCCCGCCGCCGCGGTTGAAGAACGTGATGCCCGGATGCCCCGTGCCCTGGCTGCGGCCCCAGACCGGCGCCAGGTTCGCCGCATGTTGCGCGAACATGAGCTGGGTGTACCACTGGCGCTTGTCGGCAGCCGGATCGAACACGCACGGCAGCCAGCGCAGATAGCTGTTCAGCGGCGCCACCTCGTCTTCCTCGCGCACCGGCTGCAGGCCGGCGTTGAGCATCACGTTGACGAGCTGCAGGCCGCGCGCATCGAGCTGGGCCAGGTCGCGGCCGCGCAGGTAGAACGCCAGCGCGCCGCGGTAGAGCTTGTGCGCACTGCCGATCAGGCCGCGCGCCTGCTGCACGTCCTGCCGGGTCTGCTCCGAGGCCAGGGTCTCGCCGACGGCCTTCCTGGCGAGGTGGTTGAGGTGTGCCTCCAGCACGTCCTGGGGCGTGGCGACCAGCGTCAGGCACATCACCGTGTCCTCGGGCATCTGGTCGAACAGCGCGTTCATGGCGTCGCCGCCCTTGCGCGTCTCGCCCGTCAGATGGCCCGTCACGGGTGGCGTGCGCAGGCGATCCATCACGATCACCCGATGCGGCATGCCGTCGAAGAACCACAGGCCGTTCGGCACGTCCGAGCGTGGCTGGCCGAAGAACAGGCGCTGCGCGAAGTCGGTGCCGCTGGCGAGTTCGATCTCGCCCTCCTCCCGCTCTTCCGGGTAGCGGGTCAGCGCGTAGAAGCGTTCCCGGTCTTCGGCAGTGGCGCCGAGCAAGGTCGGGTTCGGGTTGAACCAGCGCAGCAGCCAGGCGTGGATGTCCGCCGCGCCGAGACGCCGGGCCTTCACGCCGGCATTCGCCAGCCCGCCGACGAGGCGGTCGCAGATCGTGGTCAGCGCCTGCTCGGGCGACTGGCCGCGCCGCGAGGCCGGGGCGGCGGACGTGCGGCGGTAGACCACCATGCGCACGCGCCGGACCTGGCCGCGCCACGGCAGGCGCGTCACCGTGGTGTCCTCGAACAGGCCACCCGGCTTGGCGATGGCCCGCAGGTGATGGGCGAAGAAGCGCAGGTAGAAGTCGCTGAACGCGCTGCCCTGCGCACGCGGCTGCAGGTAGTTCGCCAGGGAGCGCAGATAGTTGTCCCAGTCGGCCTCGTCCTGGGCGTAGAGCTGCACCACCCAAGGGTTGTCGTCCAACTCGTCGAAGGAGTCCTGCAGGGCGTTCTCCAGCGCATCGCGCGCCTGCCATAGCCAGGCCATCTCGCGGCCCTCGGTGCCGACCGGCGCCAGTTCGAAGAAGGCCGCCACCGACTGGCCGTCTTCCAGCAACATGCACTTGCTGCCGGGCAGGTACTCGACCCAGGGCAGCAAGTCCGCGAACGACGGCGCGACGCCATAGAGCGCATCGTGGTCGGCCTGGGTGGCCGGTCTGCGCCGGCCCCGGCCGAGCGCGCTGCCCGGCTCGGCGACACCCTGTGCCGCCAAGGCCGTTACGTGCCGTGCCCAGGCATCATCGGTCGCATCCGCGGCGTCAGCAGGCGATGCGCCGGGCTTGCGTGACCACCAGGCCATCAGTAGTCCTCCACGCGCTCGCCCGGCATCGCGTACTGCACGCGCTGGTAGAGCGGGAACACCGTGCTGTAGCCGGGCACCGGCACCGGGTCGGTGCCCGCCAGGTGCGGGAATACGTACATCACCAGGTCGGGGTTCGGCAGGCGGTGGAACTGGCGGTAAATCTCGTTCTGCGCGGTACGGGTGTAGCGCGCCTGCATGCCGGGCGTTGCCTGCACAGCGGCCTCGGTCAGCGGCCGGCGCAGGCCCTGGCGCGCATCGAGCAGTTGCCGGGCGGCTTGGCCGCCGCCCGCGCTGCCGCCGGTCTCCTGATGCCAGATGTCGAGCATGGTGCTGTCGCCGTGCGGCAGCAGCTTCTCCTTGCTGGTAGCGCAGCCGCCGAGCAGGGTGGCCGCCAGCAGCACGGCGGCCGCGTCAATCCAGATCCGAGGCATGGGCTTCTCCGGTGCGGTGGTGGACCCGACGCCCCTTGGCGTCGTAGTCGATGTCGAGCGGCTGCTCCAGATGCACGGCCACCCTGGCGCCAGGCTGCACGTAGACCGCCGCGAAGGCCTGGCCGTAGAGCTTGTTGACCCAATCGGCCATGTCGCGCACGCCGCCCGCGAGGATGCGGCCCATCGCTTCGTTGCCGCTGATGCCGACGGTGCCCAGCGAGCCGTTGCTGTTGGCGACCACGGCCACGCTGCCGTTGTCGGACTTGATGAGCGAGGCCGCGCCGGCGCCGGCCGCGGTGATGAGTGCCTGGCTGCCCAGGTACTGCTGGGCGTTGCTGCGCCGCTCGCCGCTGACGCAGGGAATGCCGTAGGGGTCGCTGATCCAGCCCAGGCCGCCTTGGATGCTGGCGCCGTTGTGCCCCGAGTTGCCGCCGCTGCTACTGCCCTTGCTGCTGTCCTCCGGCACCGTGCGGATGGTGCCGTCCTGGAACACGAACGTGACCGAGCGGATTTGCCCGCGCACGCACGAGAGGGTCCAGTCGCCCGAGGCCGTGCCGCTGACCACGGCGCCGGCGACGTCGGGGATGTCGATGCCGTTGGCCGTGAGGTTGTCCGGGCCGATCAGCACCTTGAACGGGTACGGGTCGTTGACGGTTCCATCGATCGGTACGCGCCCGATCAGCGCCGTCATGGCAATCGACCCCATGAGCGTGGAGTTCGACGGCACGGTGTACACGGCCCTCGTGGATGCGCCCACCGCGCGGCTGCCAACGTCGGCGACGGATTCCACCGTGGCCGACAGGCTTTTCTGGGCCGGCCCGAAGCTCGATGGAAAGCCCGGCGCTTTGCTCCCGCTCGTGGCGTCCACTTTGGCATCGTCGGGCTCGACCCACTGCGTGTTACTGGTGCCGCGGTCGAAGCGCTGGCCGTCACCCTCCTCCAGCCCCAGCCCGACGGGCAGGTCGGACGGGCCGCCCTTGCCCGCAAGGCCGTCCAGTTGCCGCTGCAGATCCTGCATCAGCCCCTCGGTCTGCTGCCTGTCGCTGGCCACTTGGGCGCGCTCCTGCTCCAGGCGGCTGCGCTCGCCTTCCAGCGCGCGCTGGATGCGTTGGTCGATCGCGCTTTCCCGCGCGCGCAGGCGCTCGTTCTCGGCCTTGTGCTGCTTGTTGTCGCCCAGCGCGCTCTGCAGCTCGGTGCGCAACTGCTTCACCTGGGCCACCAGCGTGGCGACGGTATCGCGCGGCGTGTCGCCAGCGATGCCCAGGGCTTTCATCTCCTCGGGCGTGAGCGTACTGGCCGCGCCCTTGGGAGCGGGCTGGCCGCCGGGCGCGCCGGAGAACAGCTTGATGCCGACGAACACCAGCAGCAGCGCCATCGGGATCAGCAGCCACTTGAGCAACGGATTACTTTTCATCGCGCGCTCCTCCGGTCGAGCCGGCCGCGGCGGCCGGCGGCAGGTTCACGCTGGCGTCGATCGGGCTCAGCGCCGGCAGCAGCGACTCGGCCAGGCCGTGGCCGCGCGTGACCAAATAGAGCACCGTGGTGTCGGACGGGGTGCCGGCCGGCCCCAGGTTCGGATGCTGGAAGGTCGCCGCCACGAAGTTCCCCTGCAGGGCGCGCGGGTCGAGGTCGAGCCAACGCGCGGCGGTGTTGGTGAGTCGCACGGCCGTCACCCACTGGTCTTCCAGGCGCCACGCGGCCAATGCCCGCGCGTGCACCGGCAACGTCGGCAGCAAGGTGTCCAGCGCGAGGCCGCGGCGCAGGTTTACGCGCCCGATGCCGGCGACCGGCTCGACGGTGCGCAGCGGCGCGTACAGGTTCTGTGCGGCATGGCGCGTCAGCACGACCGGTACCGGCGTTTCGCGCCGGGGAACGGATTTGCCCGCGGGCGCATCGGCCTGCTCGTCCGCGCCGCTTGCTGCACCGCCGCCGTAGCGCTTGGCGGGGGCTTCCGCATCCACGATGCGCACCGGCTCCAGCGGCGCCTGGCCGTCCTTCGCCGGCTCGGCGGCGATGTCGAGCAGGATCAGCGCGCCGGATTCCACGTCCTGCAGTTGCAGCCGCGTGGGCGGAATCGGCTCGCTCGCCCGCAGGTAGATCGCGCCGCCCGCACTCTGCACGCGCAGGTGATCGCCAACGCTGGCCGGCACGCCGACGCGCACATTGCGGTCGATGAAGACCACGCGCTCCTGGCCGACCACCAGCGGCACCGGCAGGGGCAGCCGCTCCCAGCGCAGGATTTCCACGGCTTGGCTGGCCGGCACGAAACCGAGGATCAGCAGGACGCCGGCCAGGGCCGACAAGGCAACGGACTTCATGGAGAGTCTCCCTGCAGGTGGCCGGAGGCGTTGGCGGGCGCGCCGGCCTGGGTCGGCGTCGGCGGCGGTTCGATGCGCTGGGGTGCGCTGGCGTAGCAGTCGAGCGCCAGGCCAAAGGGGTTGCGCTCGGGGTCGATGTCTAGCCGGACGACCTTGATGGGGTAGCGCACCAGGGCGCGCTTGACCTGCTCGGAGCCGTAGTATTCATCCGCGCTCACGTCGAGCGTGACGATCCAATCGCGGTCGGAAACCACCTTGACGCGCGTGGCCGGATCGTCGCCGTAGCCGCGGCCGGGAATCTCGTAGATGCCGCGCACGCGCTGACGCAGCTCGCCACTGGCGCGCCGGTACTCGTAGTCCTGTTGCAGAAAGGCCCGGCAGCTCGGCGTCAGGTAGGCCGACAGCGCGCGCAGGTTGCGCGGGTAGTCTTCTTCGCCGTTCGTGGGCCAGCGCTGTACCTGCTGCCAGATGTAGAAGGAGAAGGCATACACGCTCTCGGGCGGCACGTCCCACCACTTGCGCGTGCTGCCCGAGCGCAGGTCCGGCGGCACATGGATGGTCAGACTCTTCGGCGCACTCCACCAACCGAAACCGAGCAGCAGCGCCACCACGAACAACGCGCCGGCCCCCAGACGCAACGTCTTCACGTGCGCCTGCAGGTGCGCAACCTCGTTCTTGAAACGGCTCATGGCGCACCTCGATCGGCGTTGCGCCGGGTCGTCCAGTAGCCCGAGCGGGTGATGAGGCGCTGCCCGCCCAGGAGCGCTGCCAGCGCCGGGTGCCGCAATGCCAGCCGCCACTGGAGCTGCCGGTACAGCCAGGTGTCGGGCCGGCCGCGCTTCTGCGCACGCAGGAAGCCACCGCCGACGAAGACGCCCAACGCGATGCCGGCGACGATCAGCGTGGGCACCATGGCGATGCTGTGCGTGAGCCAGGCCAGCGGCAGGCCGAGCGCGAACCCGGCTGCGGCCGACAGGCCGGCGCAGATCCACAACTCGTCGGCGGTCAGCCCGCGCACGACCACCGGCTGGCGGTTCAGCCGGTGCGGCAGGAACGTCACCAGCGTGTCGCGCGGGGTCTCCGAGGGGACGGCCATCGCTTGCCGCCCTCAGAGCACGCCGGTGGCCTTGGTGAGCAGCCAGATGCCGACCACCAGCAGGATCGCGCCCACGGCGACCGTCAGGCCGAACTGGCCCCAGGTGGCGCGGCCGGTGTGGATCTCCGAGTAGCGCGTGTAGGCGTGATAGCAGACACCGACGAACATCGAGGCGACCACGAGCAGCGCGATCAGCAGCACGATGTCGTAGCCGTAGTTCTGCAAGGTCTGCAGGATGCCGCTGCCCTGGCCGCGCGATGGGTCTTCCATGGTCGGCAGGCCCTGCGCGAAGGCCGACAGCGGCAGGCCCGCGAGCGCCAGCGGCAGCAGCGCTGCGGCGATGCGGGAGGGAATGCGATGGGATGTCGTTGGCGTGTTCATGGCGTATGGCCTTTCGTGACGGTCAGGAGAGGAGGAAGAAGGTCAGCACCAGGTACATCGCCACGAAGCGCACGACGACGCCGAGGAACTGACGTTCGGTGATGCGGTGCTCGGCCCAGCCGACGTAGGCGGTGCGCATGGCCCACACGCCCCACAGCAGCAACACGGCGAACACGAAGCCCAGCACCACGGCAGCAACGGCCGAAGGCGCAAAGCCGCCGTTGGCCTGGAAGGCGGCGACCTGATCGGCAGTGGGCGTCATGGCGATGGCTCCTCGTCGTCGGCGCGGTCGCGGCGGACGTAATCGCCGGCCAGCGGGACGGGATCGCGCGGCTGGGCGCGCTGGGGCAGGAGGTAGTCCTGCAGGCCGGCGCGAACGCGCTTCAGGTCGGCGCGCAGCCGGGCGTAGTCGAAGTGGTGGCGGGCACGTTCCTGCGGAGCGGTACTGGCGGCGTGCTCGGCGAGGCGGTCGATCAGGTCGAGTTGGCGGGTGAGCGCGGCGAGCTGCTCACGCTCCGAGGCGAGGCTGTCGGCAGCGACGGCAGGCTGCAGCGCAGAGAACGACACAGCCAACACCACGGCAAGCGCAGGCCATGCGGATGTGCGGCGGTTGGTCTGTCCCATCGTGCCATTCCCCGTTGAAGCGGATGGCCAGATGCTGTGGCGCGCTCTCGCTTTGCGCCGCAGGGAATGGGAACTACGGCATGACCGGATTCCTGAGTCGAGACGGCCATCGACTGCGCAGAGCTCCCGGAATGCGGAGCTGGCGAGCGCCTACCGTGCTTGGTAGAATTGGCCAATCTTGGCTAACGAAATCCAGCGTCGGCAAATGGCAAAGGCAAGACGATGACTGATCCAGAAGACGAAATCCTGACGCTCGACGAAGTCGCCGCATACCTCAAAGCCGGAAAACGGACGGTCTATCGCTTGGCCCAGAAGGGAGAAATTCCGGCGTTCAAGCTCGGGGGCACGTGGCGCTTTCGCCGCTCCGAACTGGATCGCTGGATCGCCGAGAGCATAAACAGGAAGAAGTCGGAGGCAGTGTGAACATGGGTCAAAACAGCACTGCGAAGGAAGGGGTCCGGTTCATGACGACAACAGAAAACCAAATTGAACGAGATCTGATTGCCACACTGGAAGATCTCAAATACACCTACCGCCCCGAGATCCGCGACCGCGCCGCGCTGGAGGCGAACTTCCGCGAAAAGTTCGAGGCGCTTAACCGGGTGCGCCTGACCGACAGCGAATTCCAGCGCCTGCTCGACAGCGTCATCACGCCTGATGTCTACAACGCCGCCCAGACGCTGCGCAACATCAACAGCTTCGAGCGCGACGACGGCACGCCGCTGAACTACACACTCGTCAACATCCGCGATTGGTGCAAGAACGACTTCGAGGTGGTCAACCAGCTGCGCATCAACACCGACTACAGCCATCACCGGTACGACGTGATGTTGCTGATCAACGGTGTGCCGGTGGCGCAGATCGAGCTGAAGACCCTGGCCGTCAGCCCGCGCCGGGCCATGCAGCAGATCGTCGATTACAAGAACGATCCCGGCAACGGCTATGGCAAGACGCTGCTGTGCTTCGTCCAGCTCTTCATCGTCAGCAACCGCAGCGACACCTGGTACTTCGCCAACAACAACGCGCGCCACTTCAGCTTCAACGCCGACGAGCGCTTCTTGCCCGTCTACCAGTTCGCCAGCGAGGACAACAAGAAGATCACGCAACTGGACAGCTTCGCCGAGAAGTTCCTGGCCAAGTGCACCCTTGGCCAGATGATCAGCCGCTACATGGTGCTGGTGGCCAGCGAGCAGAAGCTGTTGATGATGCGGCCCTACCAAATCTATGCCGTCAAGGCCATCGTCGATTGCATTCATCAGAATTGCGGCAACGGCTATATCTGGCACACCACCGGCAGCGGCAAGACCCTTACCTCGTTCAAGGCCTCTACCCTGCTCAAGGACAACCCGGACATCGACAAATGCCTGTTCGTGGTGGACCGCAAGGATCTCGACCGCCAGACGCGCGAGGAATTCAACCGCTTCCAGGAAGGCTGCGTCGAAGAGAACACCAACACCGAAACGCTGGTGCGCCGCCTGCTGGCTGACGACTACGCGGATAAGGTCATCGTCACCACCATCCAGAAGCTGGGTCTGGCGCTCGACGGCACCAACAAGCGCAACTACAAGGAGCGCTTGGAACCCCTGCGCAACCAGCGCATGGTGTTCATCTTCGACGAATGCCACCGCTCGCAATTCGGCGAGAACCACAAAGCCATTAAGGAATTCTTCCCCAACGCCCAGCTGTTCGGCTTCACCGGCACGCCGATCTTCGAACAGAACGCCAGCTATCAGCAGATCGAAGGCCAGCAGGCCAGCTACCGCACCACAGACGACCTGTTCCAGCGCTGCCTGCACCAGTACACCATCACCCACGCCATCGAAGACCGCAACGTCTTGCGCTTCCACGTGGACTACTTCAAGCCCGAAGGCAAGAACCCGCCCAAGCCCGGCGAAGGCTTGGCCAAAGCCAAGGTCATCGAGACCATCCTCGCCAAACACGATGCTGCCACCAACGGGCGCAAGTTCAACGCTGTGCTGGCCACCGCCAGCATTAACGACGCCATCGAATACTTCGAAGCCTTCCAGACCCTCCAGGCGAAGAAGCAGGGAGAAGACGACGCCTTCCAGCCGCTGAACGTCGCGTGCGTTTTCTCGCCGCCCGCCGAGGGCAACAAGGATGTGCAGCAGATTCAGGAAGACCTGCCGCAGGAAAAGGAAGACAACCAAGAGGACCCGGAAGGCAAGAAAGCCGCGCTCACCCGCATCATCGCCGACTACAACATCCGCTTTGGCACCAACCACCGCATCGGCGAGTTCGACCTGTACTACCAGGACGTGCAGAAGCGCATCAAGGATCAGCAGTACCCCAATGCCGATCTGCCCCACGCCCAGAAGATCGACATCACCATCGTGGTGGACATGCTGCTCACCGGTTTCGACTCCAAGTACCTGAACGCCCTGTACGTGGACAAGAACCTCAAGCACCACGGCTTGATTCAGGCCTTCTCGCGCACCAATCGCGTGCTGAACGACAGCAAGCCCTACGGCAACATCCTTGACTTCCGGCAGCAGCAGAAGCCGGTGGAAGAAGCCATTGCGCTCTTTTCCGGCGAGAAGATCGACAACCCTCGCGAAATCTGGCTTGTTGACCCTGCACCCAAGGTCATCGACAACCTGCAGACGGCTACCCAGAGGCTGGCCGACTTCATGCAATCGCAGGGCCTGGCCAACGTGCCAGAAGAGGTAGCCAATCTCAAGGGCGACGCTGCGCGCAGCCAATTCGTCAACCTGTTCAAGGAAGTGCAGCGCCTCACGACCCAGCTCGACCAGTACACCGACCTGAACGAGGATCAAAAAACACAGATCAGCCAGATCGCGCCGCCCGACGCTTTGCAGGGTTTCAAGGGCGTATACCTGGAAACGGCCAAGCGGCTGAAGGAACAGCAGGACAAGCAAGGCGATCAGGCTCCACCCGAGGTGCAGCAGCTCGACTTCGAGTTCGTGCTCTTTGCCTCGGCGGTGATCGACTACGACTACATCATGGGCCTGATCGCCCGCATGACGCAGCAGAAGCCCGGGAAGGTGACCCTCAACCGAGAACAGCTCATCGGCCTGATCCAGTCAGACGCCAAGTTCATCGACGAGCGCGAGGACATTGCCGAATACATCCGCGGCCTACCTGTGGGCGAGGCGCTGGATGAAAAGCAAATCCGCGACGGTTACGAGCGCTTCAAGGCCGAGAAGAAGACGCGCGAACTTGCCGGCATCGCGGCGCGGCATGGCCTGGAGGCTTCCGCGCTGCAAGCCTTTGTCGATGAAGTGCTACGCCGCCGTATCTTCGACGGCGAAGCCCTGAGCGAGCTGATGGCCCCCTTGGGCCTGGGCTGGAAGGCGCGCACCCAGAAGGAACTGGCGCTGGTGGAAGACCTGACGCCGCTGCTGCACAAACTGGCGCAGGGGCGCGAGATTACTGGGCTGTCGGCGTATGAGGAGGGACGATGATGGATAACCTGCAGCCCAAGCAATCAGGGGCACGCGCCACCGGCTTCGCAGAAGGGGCGCAATGGGTTCGCGCCGACTTTCATCTGCACACCCGCGCAGACCGCGAATTCAATTACGCAGGCGACGACAACTATTACAACAGCAACTACGTGGCAGCGCTGGAGAAAGCGCAAATCCGACTAGGCGTAATCACCAATCACAACAAGTTCGACTTTGAAGAGTTCAAAGCACTACGCAAGACGGCCCAAAAGAAAGGCATTGCGCTGCTGCCGGGCGTTGAGCTGTCCGTCAACGACGGGGCCAATGGCATCCACACGCTTGTTGTGTTCTCCGACGAATGGATTGATGAACACAACTACATCAACCCCTTCCTGACCAGCGCATTCGAAGGCAAAACGCCCGCTCAGTACGAGCAGGAGAACGGGCGCACCACTTGGTCGCTTCTGGAGACGATCAAGAAGCTGGAAGGCTATCACCGGGACTTCTTCCTCGTCTTCGCCCATGTCGAAGCCCCGAGTGGCTTGTGGGCGGAGCTGGATGGCGGCCGACTCACTGAGTTGGGGCAAAACGAGTTCTTCCGGCGCAGAACGCTGGCTTTTCAGAAGGTACGCACGCACGACGGCGCAGGCAAAGACAAACCCTGCCGCACCAAGATTCAAAGCTGGCTGCAGAGCTGGTACCCCGCCGAACTGGAAGGCAGCGACCCCAAGTGTGTCGATGAAATCGGTCGGGGCAAAGCCAGCTACCTGAAGCTGGGCGAGCTGTCCTTTGAGGCGGTCAAGTTTTCCTTGAGCGATCCCGCTGCGCGGGTGGCCACGGAACCGCCTAAACATCAGGCGTCGCACATCCGCAGCATCCACTTCGACGGGGGCATTCTCGACGGGCAAACGCTGCACTTCTCTTCCGAACTCAACACGCTCATCGGCATCCGGGGCAGCGGCAAGTCATCCATCCTTGAGGCAGTGCGCTACGCCCTCGACATTCCACGGGGCGAGAAAGCGCAGGACACCAAGTACAAGGATGAGTTGATCCGTCACACACTGGGCAGCGGCGGCAAAGTGACGCTGACGGCCTGCGATGTTTACGGGCAAGAATTCACCATCTCCCGCATCTTCCGCGAAGCACCCAACGTCTATCTGGACGACAAGTTGCAGCCCGGGGTATCGATCCGGGAAACCGTACTGCGCCGCCCGATCTACTTCGGGCAAAAAGACCTCTCCAGCACCGGCGAAGGTTTTGAGACCGATCTGGTGGAAAAGCTGGTCGGCGAGAAGCTTCGCGTGCTGCGCGATGACATCGAGAACCAACGCCAGCGCGTGCGCGAAGCCGCCCAACGCTGGCTCAAACTCAGCAACACCGCCGAACTCAAGCGCGACTTTGAGACCCAACTCACCGATGCCAACTTCCGCCTGAAGAAGTTCGAGGAGTACGGTGTCGCCGACAAGCTGCAGAAGCGCCTGGGCTTCCAGCAGGACGCCGCTGCGCTAACGCGCATGAAAGAGCGGGCAGACAACTTCATCCTTGCTTTGGGCAGCCTGCTCGCCGAGCACGAGGACGAGTTGCGCAACGCGACGAGCTACGTGTCCCGGCAGAACCCGGAATTCTTCTCTGCATACTACGCCGAGTTTTCCAATCTCATTGCAAAGGTCGATCAGCTCAAGCAGATCGAGCAAGAGGCGCGCGCCATTGCGGCTCGCCTCAAGACCAAACAGGGCGAGTTTGAAGGTGCAAGCAAGAGCCTTCAGGAGGAGTTCGCACAAGTCGAGCGGCAACTGGCCCAGGAACTCAAGCAAACCGGCATGACCGCCATCCAGCCGGACGACTTCTTGGCCCAGCAACAGCGCAAGACCAAAGCGGAGCAGATGTTGGAGGCGCTGGACAAGCAGGAGTCACAGCAGACCAGCATCCGCGATGCGTTGTTTGCCGAGATCGACAAACTCAACGAGCTTTGGCTGCGCGAATTCAACACCATCAAGGCGGAACTGGACCGCGTGAATGCCAGCCACACCGCCCTGCAGATCGAAGCCGACTTCAAAGGCGACAAGGAAGCCGCCATCAGCTTCATGCAGCAGCTTTTCAAGGGCAGCAACATCCGCGAAACCACGCTGCGAGCGGTCATGGAGGACTACGCCGATTTCGGCGGGCTGTTGCGTGCCCTGCCGGGAGCTTTGGCCAAGGCAGGCAGCACCCCCGAGGTCTTTGAGAAGACCTTCATGCAGAACCTGGCCGAGTTCGTCACCTGGCAGGTGCCCAACCGCTTCGTCATCCGCTATCGCGGCAAGGAGCTGAAGCACCATTCGCTCGGGCAGCGTGCTTCGGCACTACTGCTGTATGTGCTCAGCCAACGGCAGAACGACGTGATCATCATCGACCAGCCAGAAGACGATCTGGACAACCAGACCATCTACGACGATGTGATCAAGCTGCTGCGTGAAATGAAACCTCACGCCCAATTCATCTTTGCCACCCACAACGCCAATTTCCCGGTGCTGGGTGATGCCGAGCAGGTGCACGCCTGCCAGTACCAAGACGAAAAGGTCGCCGTACAAAGCGGCAGCATCGACGCCCGCCCGGTGCAGGAAGCCATCATCAACATCATGGAAGGAGGCCAGGAAGCCTTCAACCGTCGTAAAGAGGTTTACAACCTATGGAAACCACAGAGCTGATCGACATCCTCAGTCGGGGCGAGGACAGCCGCCATCAGTTCAAGGCGGACGTCACCAATGCCGATGCCTTGGCGGGGGAGATCGTCGCCTTTAGCAACACCGCAGGCGGACGCATCTTTATCGGCGTGAACGACGATGGCTCGGTGCGCGGTCTATCAGGTGCCGACGTGGCCCGCCTCAATCAGCTTGTCGCCAACGCGGCATCGCAGAACGTGCGCCCCGCTGTGAATCCGCTTACCGACAACGTGCCGCACCCAGCAGGCACGGTTATGGTGGTCTCGATTCCTGAGGGTATCAGCAAGCCTTACATGGACAGAAACGGCGCTATCTGGGTGAAGTCTGGCCCAGACAAGCGTCGCGCCACCTCGCGCGAGGAACTGCAACGCCTGTTCCAGCAGGCGGGCTTGGTTCATGCCGACGAAACACCCGTGGCCGGCCTGGGCGCGGGCGATGTGGATATGTCCTATTTCGAAGCCTTCTTCGAGCAGCAATTCGGCGAGCCGCTCGCCCAGCATCAGCAGCCGCTGCCCCAGTTGCTAACCAACATGAACCTGTTGAACCAGGGGCAGCTCAATGTCGCCGGCGCGCTGTTGTTCGCCAAGGCGCCGCACTACGCGCTGCCTGCCTTCATCGTCAAGGCGGTGGCCTTTGTCGGCAACGAGATTGAGGACGAGCGCTACATCGACAGCCGCGACATCACCGGCAAGCTGGCCGATGTGTTCCAGCAAACGCTGGGCTTCATCAGCGCCAACACTCGCGCCCTGCAAGGGGATCAGGGCATCAACACCCTGGGCCGGCCCGAAGTGCCCCGCATCGTCTGGGAAGAGCTGGTCGCCAACGCGCTCATTCACCGCGATTACTTCATCAGCGCCCCGGTGCGTGTGCTGGTGTTTGCGGATCGGGTCGAGATCATCAGCCCCGGCCACCTACCCAACAATCTGACGATCGAGAACGTCAAGGCCGGCAACTCCAACATGCGCAACCCCATCCTGGCTTCCTTCGCCGCCAAGCTCCTCCCTTATCGCGGGCTGGGCAGCGGCCTGCTGCGCGCCCTGCGGGCCTGGCCTGACATCGAACTCGTCGACGACCGCGCTGGCAATCTCTTCAAGGCCATCGTGACGCGGCCCGATGTGCTGCCAGCGACGGGATCGCTTGCCATGAATGCGGAGCGCGCCGAATGAGCGGGAACGAAAAGCGCCCACTGGTACCAAGACTACGGTTTCCTGAGTTTCGGGATGCGTGGGTGTCATCACCAATGTCAGAAGTGTATTCCTTCAAAGGCAACAACTCGCTCTCGCGGGACAAGC
>NZ_MACM02000062.1:0-7534 GCF_001675465.2 Pseudomonas sp. AU12215 | reverse complement strand
GGGAGATGCCGCCGGTCCAGGCCGGGATGCTGCCGTCGGCGTTGCCTTCCTTCTGCGAGCCCATGGGCGTCAGGGTCGTACCCAGCTTGGCCACTTCGTCGGCGGACACCGCCGCCATCACGCCACCGGACAGCAGGCTCAGGGCCAGCGCGCCGCATTGGAGGATTCTTGTCGTTCTCATGTCGATTCCTTGAGCAGGCAGGTCAGAAGTTCACGCCGAAGCTGAGCGACAGGAAGTCCCGGTCGACGATGGTGTTGTAATCGCCGCCGAAGAAGTTCGTGTAGTTCAGACTCGCGGTGTAGGTGTTCTGGTAGTCCGCATCGATGCCGACGCTGGCCGCCTTGCTGCCTTCGTTGAAGACCGGGCCGTAACCGTGCACGTCGTGGGACCAGGCGATGTTCGGCTTGAGGTTCACCCCGGCGAAGACGTTGTTGTAGTCCCAGATGGCGCGGGCGCGATAACCCCAGGAGGACGAGGTGTAGAAGCCGCCGCTGCCATACTCGTTACGCGCGGTGGCGTTCTCCGGGACGCCGTAGACGGAGTCGCGGCCGTAGCGCTCGCCGACCTCATTGGTCATGCCACCCACGTAGGTCATGCCGACTTCGCCCACCAGGGTGAGGCGGTCCGCGCCCATGGTCTGGTCGAAGAAGTGGGTGAAGGTGGTCTGCGCCTGGGTCACTTCCTTGCGCACATAGCCGTGACTGACGCGGCCGGCCTGGGCCAGCGCGCCGGCAGCGCCACCGCTGGTGAAACCGCCGACCACGGTAGTGGCGAGCAATGGCGTCATGTCGGTGGTGTTGAGCTGCAGGGGCATGTTCGGCCGGTAGCTGATCTCGCCGTTCCACGCGGTGCCGGTGGGCAGGGTGGTGGAGAAGCTCAGGCCGTAGAGGCGGATGTCTTCCGGGTACTCGAGGAAGTAATTGCCGCGACCGAGCAGCAGCGGTTGTGCGAGTGCTGCACCACCCGGTACGGACAGCGCGCGGAGCACGTTGCCGATGTCGGCGGTGCCGGCGTTCTTCATGCTCACGATGGGCGTGCGGCTGTGGTAGTTCATGGCGTAGGCGCCGTATTCCACATCGCTGCCCAGCCAGCGCAGGGCCAGGCCCCACTGGCCCGAATCACGTGCGTCGCGGTCGGCGCCGCGCGGCACCATCAGGCCTTCGGGTGTGACGGTGACGCCCAGGGAATTGAGCAGCGCCTTGGTCGCCGGGGCGTTCAGCGAGTTGACCGTGGCCGGGTCGAGGATGTTGTAGTTGGTCTTGCAGCCGTCGGCCGCTACGTCGGTGGTGGAGAAGAAGGTGCCGCAGTTGTCGAGCACCGTCTGGTCCCACTCCAGCTGGTAGAAACCTTCGACGGACAGGCTGTCGGTCAGGCTCTGCGACAGGTAGAGCATGTTCACCGGGATCAGGCCTTCCTTGATTTCCGAACCAGGACGACGGAAGGCGGAGACATCGATGGGGTTGATGGTGTTGATGCTGTTGCCGATGAAGGTACTCTCCCCCCAGCTCACCACCTGCTTGCCCAGGCGCACGGTGCCGGGCATGTCGGCAATCGCGTAGTTGTAGTAGCCGAAGGCATCGAGCAACTGGGCGCCGGAAGCCTTGGCGCCTTCCTTGCGGCCGTCGTCCGAAAGGTCTTTGAAGGCTACGCCTTCATCCTTCAGACGGAAGTCATACCAGTACTTGCCCCGGGTGAAGACGCCGAAGTCCCCGTACTTCAGCTCCAGATCGTGGATGCCCTTGAAGATCTTCGAGAAGGTATGGCCCTTGCGGAAGTTCTGACGGCCATCGTCGTTGGTCTGGGTCATGCCGTGGCCGCCGTTGGCGGCCCCGATCAGGTCCTCTTTCGGACTCTGGGTACTCCAGCTGGCCCCCACGGACAGACTGGAATCGAACTGACCTTCGATCTCCCCGATATTGAAGTTGATTGCCTGAGCCTGGGTGGCGCATCCCAGGGCGACAGCAGTGGCGAGAAGTTGCGGTTGGAAGAATCCGCGCCTTGTTTTTGTTGTCATGCGGCTCTCCTGACGGTGTCTAGGTGGCCTTACCCTACTGAGCGACCTGACGGGGAGTAAGCGCTCCAAGGTGGTATTTGGCGTGTCGCCCGAAAGAGTGAATCCCCCCTCTGCCATGGGCTCTGGCGGGCGATATTGGCGCAAGCGATGACGGATCATCGAGACGATGGATAGTGCCTTGCACCCGGCAGGTGCTTTTCCACTACCCGAGAAGCGCTGTCTGGGGCATCCTTAGCCCCCTATGCATGCCATCGACCAACGCCCGACCGACAGCCACCTGACCGAGCAGACCCGCGAGGTGGTGCTGCGCTACCATCAGTACTGGAAGCATCGCGACCTCGAAGCGGTGCTCACGCTGTATCACGCGCAGGTGCAGTACAACGACTTCTTCCAGAACCGCACCCTGGGCTACACCGACCTGCGCGACTACGTGCAGGCCACCATGCCCAGCCGCCCGGAAGAGTTCCTCGACCACATCGACCGCATCCGCGTGGACGGCGACACCGCCTTCATCCAGTACCGCATCGCGGTCACCTTGAGCGGCCGCCTGGCGACCTTCCACTCCAGCGAAGCGATCACCGTGCGCGACGGCCTGATCTGGCGCATCAACGAATATGCTTCGGTCGTGCGCGAAGGCGGCGAAAGCCGTCCACAGGCCATCGACCCGCGTCCGGCCACCAGCCGCCTGGGCCTCTCGCCGCGCCAGCTCAGCCAGTTGGCCAGCGACCTGGAGGACTACTTCAGCAAGAGCCAGCCGTACCTGGCGCCGGACCTGGACCTGACCCAGGTGGCCACTGCCACCGGCTACACGCGCAACCAGATTTCCTACCTGCTCAACCAGGTGATGGGCCTGAGCTTCTACCAGTACGTCAACCAGACCCGCCTGACCCACCTGCTCAGCCAGCTGCGCCCGCCGCTGCCTTCGCGCATCGACGAACTGGCCTTCTCCGCCGGCTTCAACTCGCTCTCGGCCTTCTATCGCTGCTTCCGCCAGCAGACCGGCCAGTCTCCCCGCGAGTATCTGAAACGCCTGCGCGAGGAACAGGCAGAGGCCTGATGCGCCCCTGCCGGCGGGTACGCGAGCAATCCTCGCGTACCCGCGCGCACGACAGAACCCCGCGCCAAATCTAGGCTTGCCGACATTCCCCCTTCTTCCTTTTGGAGTCGTCTATGTCGGCATGGCGTCATATCAGTCTGTGGATGAACCAGCTGGACGATGATCTCGTCCCGCGGCCATCCCTGCAGGGCACCCTGGACGTCGATGTGGCCATCGCCGGCGCCGGCTACACCGGTTTGTGGACTGCCTATTACCTGAAGCTGCGCGCGCCGCAGCTGAAGATCGCCATCGTCGAGGCCGAGACCGCCGGCTTCGGCGCATCCGGTCGCAACGGCGGCTGGCTGATGGGCAACATGCTCGGCGAAGACCGCCTGCTCGCCGGCCTGTCGCCCGAGCAGCGCCGCGCGTCCTACGACCTGCTGCACGACATTCCCGATGAAGTGGCCCGCGTCCTCGACCGCGAAGGCATCGACTGCGACTACCGCAAGGCTGGGGTGCTCTACACCGCCGCGCGCTACCCGGAGCAGGAAACCCGTCTGCGCGACTACCTCAGGCATCTGCACAGCGAAGGCCTGACCGAGGACGACTACCGCTGGCTGAGCAAGAGCGAGCTGGCCGAACAGCTGCGCATTCCCAGCGCGCTGGGCGCCATCCACACCCCGCACTGCGCCACCATCGACCCCGCCAAGCTGGTGCGTGGCCTGGCCCGCGCGGTTGAACGCCAGGGTACGCAGATTTTCGAGAAGAGCCGCGTCACGCATTGGGCACCCGGCCTGCTGCGCACCGAGCAGGGTGAACTGAAAGCACAATGGGTGGTGCCGGCCATCGAAGGCTACGCCGCCGACCTGCCCCCGCTGGGCAACTACCAGCTGCCGGTGCAGAGCCTGCTGGTGGCCACCGAGCCGCTGCCCGAATCGGTCTGGGCGGAGATCGGCCTCGACAAGGGCCAGGCCTTCAGCGAATTCAGCCGCCAGGTCACCTACGGCCAGCGCACCCCGGACAACCGCCTGGCCTTTGGCGCGCGCGGCGGCTACCGCTTCGGCGGCAAGCTGCGCAACGACTTCAGCCTGACCAATGATGAAGTGGAGCTGCGCCGCTACCTGTTCAGCGAACTGTTCCCGCAATTGAAGGACGTACGCATCACCCACACCTGGGGCGGCAACCTGGGCATGTCGCGGCGCTTCCACCCGCACATGCTGGTCGACCGCCGCAACGGCATCGCCCTCGCCGGCGGCTACGGCGGTGAAGGCGTCGGCGCCACCAACCTGGGCGGCCGCACGCTGGCCGACCTGATCCTCGGCCAGGACAGCGCCCTCACCCGCCAGCCCTGGGTCATCAACGACCGCAGCGTGCAGGACGGCCTGCGCGGCTGGGAGCCGGAACCCTGCCGCTGGATCGGCTACAACGCCATCATCCGCAGCTTCGTGCACGAGGACGATGTATTGGCCAACCCGAACAGCGCGCCCTGGCGTCGCCGGCTGGCGGAGAAGGTCGCCGCCAGCATGGAAAACCTGATGACCTGGAAGGTCGGCTGATTCGCCGACCTCTTCTGAATAGCCAGTCCCCGAATAGAAAGCCCACTGGAGCCCCGTATGAAACTGACCCACCTGAAAGACACCCTGCACGCTCAACTCGGTGAGGCGAACCCGGTCGCCGTGCCCCTGGGCGAGCCGATTTCCGAGACCCGCGTGGAATCCGTTGAGCGTCCGGACGGCGTGGAAACCGGCATCTGGGAATGCACCCCCGGTCGCTGGCGCCGCCAGATCGTCGAGCAGGAGTTCTGCCACTTCATCTCCGGCCGCGGCACCTTCACCCCGGACGGCGGCGAGCCGATCGCCTTCCAGGCTGGCGACGCCTTCCTCCTGCCGCAGAACAGCCTCGGCATCTGGGACATCCAGGAAACCACGCGCAAGACCTACGTGATCATCGAGCGCGATTGATCGGCCAGTTGGGGTGATGGGAAGCCCCGGCACTCGGGCTTTCCCTCTCCTCAGCTGCCTGGAGCCATGCGCAACGCGGTGTAAGCCAGTATTTGTGGGAGCGCGCTTGCTCGCAAACGGACTTACCGGCAGGATCAGCGCTGACCGGGTTCGCGAGCAAGCTCGCTCCTATCGCCAGAATCCCTGTCAGAACTCCCCGTGCCGCCCCGCTCCGCCGGCAAAGCGCTTCGCCCCGCCCACCGTCTCGCCGCTTTCGATCACCGCCATTCCACCCTGGAATTCGTTGGCCAGCGCCACGTCGAACGACAGCTCCCATTGCGCGAATACGCTCGCCCGGTCGGCCAGCATGCAGCTCTGCGGAAAATCGGCGATCTCCCGCGCCAGCTCTTCCGCCGCCTCCAGTGCCGTGCCGGTGGCCACCACACGGTTGGCCAGGCCCATGGCGAAGGCTTCCTGGGCGCCCACCGGGCGGCCGGTGAGAATCAGGTCCAGCGCCCTGCCCTGGCCGACGATCCGTGGCAAACGCACAGTGCCGCCATCGATCAAGGGCACGCCGAAGCGTCTACAGAAAACCCCACAGACCGCGTCCTCGGCCACCACCCGCAAGTCCGCCAGCAGCGCCAGCTCCAGGCCGCCCGCCACGGCGTAGCCCTCGATGGCGGCGATCAACGGCTTGGACAACTGCATCCGGCTCGGCCCCATGGGGGCATCACCTTCGGTTTCCAGTCGGTTGCGTCGCTCACCGCCCTCCGCCAATGCCCCCAGGTCAGCGCCGGCACAGAAGTTCCCGCCGGCACCGGTGAGCACGGCGACGCGGGCTTCGTCGTCCTGTTCGAACTCGCGCAGGGCATCGGCCAACGCCTGGGCAGTGGGCAGGTCCACAGCGTTACGCACCGCAGGGCGGGCGATGACCAGGGTGGTCACCGGGCCGTTCTTCTGGATTATCACGCTCATGGCGAACTCCTCGAGCCTGGAAGCGGAAAAGCGAAGGGCCGGCATTCAGCCGGCCCTTTCACCTTACTGCGTTCACCGCCCCGGAACAGCCCCGCTGGCGGTTCCGCCGGTCAGGCTGACCGGATCAGCTGACGTATTTCTGCAGGTTCGCCATCATTTCGCGCAGCGCCTCGACGTTGTCCTTCGGATGCGCGGCATTCTCGAAGTCGCAGATCTGCGCGAAGTTGGCCGCCACGTCCTCGACGCTGAAGCCCTTGCGCGGGTCGAAGCCCACGCCCAGGCTGCGCTCCCAACGCACCTTGCCGATCCAGCCGCCACCCACTTCGAACAGGCCGGAGGTTTCCTGGCAGGCCTCGCTGCCCAGGTACACCACCAGCGGGCTGACCAGCTCGGGCTTGAGCTGCTCGAATACCTGCGGCGGGATCAGGCCTTCGGTCATGCGGGTGCCGCCGGTGGGGGCGATGGCGTTGACGAAGATGTTGTTCTTGCGGCCTTCGATGGCCAGGTTGCGGGTCAGGCCGTAGAGGCCGAGCTTGGCCATGCCGTAGTTGCTCTGGCCGAAGTTGCCGTAGATGCCGGAGGTGGACGAGGTGAAGATCACGCGGCCATAGCCCTGCTCGCGCATGAACGGCCAGGCGGCACGGGTTACCTTGTAGGCGCCCTCGACATGGACCTTGTAGACCAGGTCCCAGTCGGCGTCTTCCATCTTGTGGAAGGTCTTGTCGCGCAGGATGCCCGCGTTGTTCACCACCACGTCGATGCGGCCGAATTCCTCGACGGCCTGGCGCACGATCTTCTCGCCATCGGTCACCGAGTCGTGGTTGGCGATGGCGATGCCACCGGCTTCGCGGATTTCGGCGACCACGCGGTCGGCGGCCGAGGCATTGGCGCCTTCGCCATGGGTGCTGCCGCCCAGGTCGTTCACCACCACCTTGGCGCCGTACTTGGCGAACAGCAGGGCGTGGGCACGGCCGATGCCGCCACCGGCTCCGGTAACGATCACGACTTTTCCGTCGAAGTGCAGGGCATCACTCATGATTGGGGCTCCAGACAGGATGGTTTTTCATCAAGTGTCCGGCAGTCACGATCCGGTCACAACCAAGACGACCACGGCTGAATGGTGCCCGATAAGGCCAGGGGATGATCCGTCAGCGCATGGGCATGTTCAGGTTGCCGCGCGGGCCGAGCTTGAACAGCCACCAGTCGTACTCGCTCCAGAACAGCACCAGCCCCACCGCCGCAAGCATCGCCAACGCAGCGCCAGCGGCAGGCGCCCAGTGCTGCAGGAGCCAGGCGTAGTAACAACCGGCCGCGCTGGCCGCCAGCAGCAGCAACAGCAGCGGAATGGCGATCCAGACGAAGTCCTGGCGCATGTGCAGCAACACCCGGTAGCGCAGCGAGCCTTGCGGCTGGCGGACGGGAATGACGGATCTGAGTGGCATGGTAGCGGCCTCCGGCGGAACAAAGCCGGGGAAGCTACCGCTGCCACTCAGAGTGTGCCTATCAGCCAGTTCCTAATCTACGGGCGGATCAGTCCGTACCTGCTCGGCACGCTCCTGTCGAAAGGC
>NZ_MACM02000061.1:0-8020 GCF_001675465.2 Pseudomonas sp. AU12215 | reverse complement strand
GCCTGATCCGCCAGTACCTGCCCAAGGGCACGGACTTGTCGGTGTACAGCCAGGAGCAGTTGGATGCCATTGCCTACGAACTGAACATCCGACCGCGCAAGCGCTTCAATTGGAAATGCCCGATTGAGGTCATGACAGAGGTAGTGGCGTTGCAGCATGATGCACCTGCTTCAATCCAGTAACCGTGTTGCACTCAGCTTCTGCAACCGCCCCGCCTATCAGGAATCCAGATAGCACGAAGAATAGTTCAACACCGAGAAAGCCCCCGAACTTGAAGTTCTGAGCGGCAGGAAACGCAGGCGTGAGAAAATGCCGGCCATGCGACAATAGCACCAGGGAAATTGCCAGGCTGCGGCAGATATCCAGCCATTGGTTTCTTGTCGAAGCTGCTGCCATCTTTTTTCCAGTTAACGGTCCGGGGACTGTGCGGATGTCGATGCAGTCGACAACGCGTGCTTTTCTATCTTCGCTACTTTGACGAGCCAGGATTTTTTCAAGTCGAGGAATGGCTTTTCTACGAAATGCCAGGAAGCGGCGGCGGCGAGCATTGAGAGTGGAATAGCGATGATTGCTAGTTCAATAGCAGAGATTTCCGGTCGTGAATGGATGATGCATTGTTGGATGGGGAAGGAGTACAGGTAGATTCCGTATGAGTAGTCAGCAGTTCCGAAAGGGCTCGGGATCTTCTTCGAGTAGGCGAGAAGTATGGCCAAATATCCCACGGCGAAGTAGATAAGGACGCTGTTCTGCAGAGAGAAGTAGATCAGCAGGGCTAGTGTGGTTATCACGAGAGCTAGCCGCTTGCTGGCTGGGATTCGATGGCGAAGCAGAAAGAGCGCGCATCCACTGAAGAAGCAGATTGTCAGCTTTAGTGTTTCGGTGTTTTTTTCCAGTAGCGGAAGATGATCGAAGGCGAGGAGTCCCCAGAAAATGGTGAGTACGACGGTGAATAATTTCAGATTACGAAGCGCACCGACTAGATAGAAGACGGCTATGTAGAGATAGAGTCTGGCCTCGATAGGGATGGTCCATAGGCTTCCATTTATCCCGTATTTTCCGAGGTCAACATAGGGGAGTGAGAACTGCGCTGAAATCAGGAAGGAATTCTTCCACACGTAGTTCAAGAGTTCCGGGTGTTGGAGATACTCCAGAAGAGGGTGGCTGGAGAGAAAGATGCCTGCGAAAAGTGTGGTGCTGGCAATGCACGCCCATAGTGCCGGGAGTATCCTGCACAGCCTCGAAATGGAGTATTCCTTCAGACTATTGCGCTTGCAGATGCTACCGGTAACCAGGAATCCACTGATGCAGAAAAAAATAAGCACGCCAAGGCCGTGTGGCCGAATGCCGGCGTAGGTGATTTTTTCCAGGTTTTCCGGGGTCCCTTCGATTGACAGTCCCAGTGAATGACCAGCAACCACCATGAGGGCAGCGACAACCCTGATGAGCAGGAAGTTGTTGCTGTCCTCACGTGAGCGCGTGCTTTCGAGATTGCCTAGGGAGTTCCAGTACATAGTTCACTCAGTGCCCGATAGGCCGGCACGCAGATGCCGAACCAAAGGCGTGGATCGTACCAAATACCCGATTGAAACATCTCGACAGCTGGTCATTTGCCCTCAAACATCCGCTGTTCAGGGTGGCGGGGTAGTAAGGATGGCCACTGAGCTTCAGGGCGAATAGGTCGTTCGGTTGCGGCCATTGTGCTTGGAGCTGTAGAGCGCCTTGTCCGCCTTGATCAGTGCTTCGCTGAGGTTGCCCTCCAGGCTCAGGTGCGCGAGGCCAAGGCTGATGGTGACGCTGGGGTGGCCGGGAAGGTCGGCGGTGGCCTGGCGCAGTTGCTCGAGCCGTGCCTGCGCCTGGTCGGCGTCGAGGCCCCAGAGGTAGAGGCCGAACTCCTCGCCGCCCAGCCGGGCGAACTCGAAGTCGCCCATCTGTTGCTTGATCGCCAGTGCGACGCGGGTCAGCACTTCGTCGCCGATGTCGTGCCCGTAGGTGTCGTTGACTCGTTTGAAATGGTCGATGTCGATCATCGCCAGGTAGCGTTTCTCGCCGTCTTCCACCAGGCGCTTGCCTACCCGCGCCATGAAGGAACGACGATTGGGGATCCCGGTCAGGGTGTCGATGTAGGCCTGATCCAGCAGCAGGCGGGCCATGGCGTAGTTGTGCAGCTTGGCCTGGCTGAGGTGGTGGAAAATGTACACCGTGAGGGCGCTGATGAAGACCGGATAGCAGATCAGCATGCTGTGTCGCACGTTGAACTCCGGCACGTTGCCCAGGAACGGGTTGAGCAGCAACCAGCTGATGGCCAGCACCGCGAAGAAGGCCGGGCGGTTCAGTGGTAGCACCGTCGCGCTGTAGAGCACGGTGGAGGCGCAGATCACCAGCCAGGCCTGGCGGACGTCACTGGGAATACCTTCGATCAGCAGGCGCGCGCCCCAGGCGAAGGTCACGACGAAGGCGAAGTTGATCAGGTAGAAATGCACTGCGCGGCGGGCGACTGCGGTCAGGGCAAAAAGGATGACGAAGGCTGCGAGGAACAGCAGCGAGATGTAGCTGAAGCCCTGGCCGGTCTGGAAGCTGACGATCAGGTCGAAGAGAAGCCAGATGCCGATGCTGACGCCGAATACCAGCAGGCTGAAGCCTTTGAGCCGCTCGAAGTCATGCTGGAGAAACTCGGCGCGCAGTTCAGGTGAAACGTGTTGCTTCACGACTTCCGATTCGATGGTCTTGAACATGAACGGTCCTGTACGGGTGCGGGATCGCTCGCGCGAGAATAGACGAACTCGGTGGCCCCCGCGCGGTGTCCGGCAGGTCGCGCGCGGGGGTTGGTCTCAAGGGTGCAGGGCGGTGCCGGCTTGCGCCCGCTGGTTGTCCAGCAGGAGTTTGCCCCAGGGCCGATATCGCACTTCGAAGACGGCGCTGGCGTGACAGCCCGTGGAGACGCTGGACGGTGCGGCAGGCTCGGCGCGGAAGGTCTGGCCGGTGGGACTGGTCTGGCGGAAGGTTTCGCGGACGATGCCAACCGAGCAGGGTAGAGCGGCAGCGTAAGCCTGGCGTACTCGCTCGGGCAGCGCGCCGGTGCCGGCGCCGTCCTGCCACCAGACCTGTACGCCGAGGCCGGCGATCTCGCCCAGCCAGTTGCCGTATACCTGTGGCGCGAGCTTGCCGCCGGAGAATGCGCTCAGTTGCAGCGGGGCCTTCATCTGGCCGGCGAAGTCCTTTAGCTGGCGTTGCAGGGCTTGTCTGCGTTCGGCGGCCTGGAAGTGCCAGTCATCCAGCTCCATCGGCAGATACCAGCCGGCGACAGGGAGTTTCCATTGCTCGCTCACTTGCCGTTGCCGCGCCAGGGAACGGCCGAGCTGGTGTTGCCAGTAGGCCTCCAGACCGGGTGTGTCCAGTTCGCTCTGGCGCTGGTAGTAGGCCGGGTCCATGTACAGGCCGAGGACCAGTTGCAGGCCGTTGTCGTGGGCGCTTTGCAGGGCATGTGCGAGCCAGCCGGTGGCGCCGCCGAAGTCGGAGTCGCCATAGGCGGTCCATTGCACGATCAGCGTCTTCGCACCCTGGGCTGCACTGGCGCGCCAGATCTGTTGCCACTGCGCGTCGCTGAGTGCGGCATCGACATTCAGCGGTTGATAGAACAGTTGGTCGTCGGCGTGCGCAGCGACGGTGGAGAAGAGCAGGGCGAGGGCGTAAATCAGGCGGCGCATCAGAAGTTCACCTCGAGTCCCACCAGCCAGCCGTTGGCCTTTTCATAGAGATTGCCGGCCATGCCCAACTGGTATTCGGTGCGCACGGTGACGTGGGCGCGGTAGGCGTTGTAGCGATCCTCGCCGTACCAGTATTGCCAGCGCAGGCCGACGCCGCTGCGCAGGTCCTGGCGCCAGTCGTTGCTCGGGTCCTGCGTGGAGAACTCGGCAAAGCCGTAGGGCATGATCGTCTGCGGCGAATCCACCGGCAGTTTCCAGGTGTGGCCCTGCTGGTAGCGCGAGACCCACTGGTGGTCGCCGGCGTGGGTCCACCAGGCGAAGTCGGTGTAGAGGAAGCGTTCGTCCCAGTCGCTCTCGTCCACGCGCCAGTCGTTGCGGTACTCGCCCTGGTCGAGGAACGAAGCGGTGGCGCGCAGCAGGAAGTCGGTGCTGGTCTGACCGTACTTGTCGCGCTTGCGGATGTAGCGCTCGAACTTCTCCGGCGTGCCGATCTCGTGCCAGCGCAGACCGTCGAAGGCGTCCTCAGGATCGACGTCGTCGTTCACGGTGTTCTGCTTGTACAGCTCGCCGTAGAGGTTGAGGTTGTAGTCGCCGAAAGGCTTGTAGCGCAGGCCGAAGCCGGCCGCGAGGGTCTGGGTGTAGTTCTTGCGCCCTTCGTTGCCGGCGATCGCCCGGCCATATACCGAGAGGGTACTGCCGTTGCGTGTCGGTTCCTCGCCCAGTGCGTGGTCCCAGATGAAGGTCTGCAGGTTCTGCGATTGGGCGCGCCGGCGGTCACCGGTCTGGGTGTCGCCGTTGAGGATCGGCACTGTGGTGACGCCCGCCGGCGACCAGGTACTGGCGATGGTCAGGTTGTCACGCTGGGACAACGTCTGATGCGCGCGGCGCTGACGGAAGCGACGAGCTTCGAGGCTGCCGTATTCGTCGTCGGCGGCCACCGGGTCCTGCTCCAGGTCGATGACCCGGCGCAGCTCGCGGCGGGCGGCGAAACTGTCTTCGGCCTCGTCGTAGCGCCAGGCGAGGGTTTCGCCCAGGCGGAAGTCCTCGGGGTAGTCGCGGGTGGCGCGCTCCAGGTAGGGGATCGCGGTACGGCGTTCTTCCGGCGTCTCGGTGCCGGCCAGGCGCATGCCGTAGTCGGCGCGGAAGCGCGGGTTGTCCGGTGCGCGGCGTACCGCCTCGGCCAGCCAGAGTTTGCTCTGCTGCTTGTCGCCGGCCTTCTGGGCGCTGCCGGCGGCATTGTAGTAGTGCTGGCCGTTGGGCTCGTGTTGCAGGGCTTCGCGGTGCCGGGTAAGGGCCAGGGGATAGTCGCCACGGGCATCGGCGATGCTGGCGCCCAGTGCCCAATCGTCCGCGCTGCCTTTCTTCGCCTGCTGCCAGTAGCGCTCGGCGCCGGCATTGTCGTTGGTGAGCAGGGCGGCGCGGCTGGCGGTGAGGCGGGCGTTGTCGTTGAGTTCGCTGGCGGGCAGGGCATTGAAGATGCGCAGGGCGCCGGCAGGGTCGCCGGCGGCTTCCAGTGCATAGGCCAGCGGCAGCTGGCTGTCCTTGTCGCCGTGGGCGATGGCGGCCTGGTAGTAGACCACCGCTTCGCCGGGGCGCGCGGGCATGGCGCAGCGGCCCAGGGCGCGCAGTTCGCCGGGGGTGTTGGAATCCGGGCTCAGGTAGCGTTGCAGGGCATCGCAGCGCCCGGCTTCGGCCAGGCGACCGAGCAGGTAGCCTCGCGAGACCGGGTCTGCCTTGGGCAGCAGGGCTTCGATGCGGGCGACGTCCAGCGGTGTATCACTGCGCGCATGGATGCCGGCCAGGCGCTGCAGCAGCGTGGGCGGCAGGTTGCCGCCGCGTCGGTCGTAGGCGCTTTCCAGCAGCTGCTTGGCGCGCTCGGTGCGCCCGGCGTTGAGCGCAAGGTAGCTGGCCTGGTCCAGTGCCTTGAGATCGCCGGTCTGGCGGTAGCGCTGTTCCCACAGCGCCGCTGCCTCGCCGGTGCGTCCGCGGGCTTGCAGCAGCTCGGCGCGCTGGCGAACGGTGTCGGGTGTCTGTGGCTGGCGTGACAGCCAGGCCAGCGCCAGGTCGGTGCGGCCCTGGCGTCGCCAGGAGTCCACCAGTTGGTCGCGGCGGGCGGTGTCCCAGGGTTCGGGCAGCCGGGTGTTTTCCAGCAGGTCGGTGGCCTCCAGGCGTTGGGCCAGGACCAGCCAGGTCTTTGGATCGTCAGTGGGCTTGCACTGCTGCAGCTTCGTCAGTGCCGCTGCCTGGTCGTGACGCGACAACCATTCGGTGGTTTCCAGGCAGGGGCGGTTCTGCGCGTCGCTGAGTTGTGTAACCAGCGCTGCGTCGCTGCTGTCGCGTGCGACTTCCAGCAGCTGTGCCTGGCGCGTCGGGTCGCGGCGGTCCTGCTCGGGCAAGGTGAGCAGCCAGCGCTTGGCCACTTCGGTCTGCTCAACGGCGATGGCGCGGTCGATGATCGCCAGCCGTGCCCTGCGCGCCGAGTCGGCGTCAGGTGCCTGCTGGATCAGTTGCTCCAGCGGCTTTTCTTCCAGGCGCTGGGCGTAGGCGTTGGCCAGGCGTCGCCAGTCGTCGGCCGAAAGCTGGTGCGCGGCAGCCAGCGGTGTCAGTTGGGCGATGGTGGTGTCCCAGTCGCGCAGCTGTTCGGCCCAGTTGGCACGGGCCTCGCGCAGCACGCGGCCGTCGTTGCCGGGCGGCAGCGTGCSGAGCCAGTCCAGTGCCTTGGCCGCTCCCTGAGTCTGGCCGAGCTTGAGGCTGTAGGCTTGCCACAGGCGCACGCGCTCGTTGGCGTTACTGGTGTGAGCCAGCCACTGGTTGACCTGGGCTTCGGGCGGTGGGCCGTTTTCGATCAGGTCCAGGCGCAGCTCGGTGAGCGCCTGCGCACCGGCGTCGGTCCCGGCCAGGGCCTGGGCCTCCCTCTCGGCGTCGGCGTAGCGCTGTTGCTTGGCCAGGGACTGGATCAGCAGGGCACGCGCCTCGGTGTTGCTCGGCACGCGGTCGAGCAGGTGGCGCATAAGGCGTTCGACTTCCGCCCAGTTGTTCTTCTTCGCTTCCTTGTAGCCCTTGTCGAGAAAGGGATAGCTGCGGAAGCGCTGGAATTCGCTGAGCTGGTCGTCGGCGGCCTGCGCCAGCGGCGCGGCGATGCTCGCCAGGATGAGCCCGTAAAGCAGGGTTTGTTGCGGTTTCACACGGCCTCCCGGGCAATGCGATAGGCCTCGTGCTGTTCGCTGGCCTGTTCCTTGAGCGCTTCCTCGAGCACCTGCTGGGTGATCATGCCGCGCTTGATCAGGTGTTCGCCGAGCGAGTCCTGTTCCGGGTCGAAGTCGATGAGGGCCTGGTTGAACAGGCTGGGCGGGACCATGCCGCGTACCTGCAGCAAGGCACCGAACATCACCACGTGACCACAGAGACGTTCCATGAGGGATTCGTCGCCCTGGCGTCGCCGGAGCACCTCGACGATGGCCCGGGTTTCATCGGTCTGGTGGCGCCCGCCGTACCAGTGGCGCAGGCCGAGGGTGACACGGCCTTGTGGGGCCAGTCGGCCGCGTACCGGGCGCTTGAGCTGCCGGCTGATGGCACCGAGGGAGACCTGGCTGATCTGCTGTTCGCTGGCCAGGACCAGGGTTTCGCCCTCGACGGCCACCGGCAACACGGCGTAGCGCAGGGCCAGCTTGCGCGGCAGGGTTTCGATCAGTTTTTCATCGAGGGTGAAGGGGTTGAGCGGCGCCCATTCCTCGCCCAGTTCCTCCGCCAGGGTTTCCACCAATTGCGTGCTGGTGATCAGTTTGCGCAGCAGTAGCTCGCGGCCCAGCCGTCGGCGCACCGGGCTGGTCAGTGCCGATTGCAGCTGTTCTTCGCTGATCAGGCCTTTTTCCTTGAGGCGCTGGCCCAGCGGCGTGCGCTGCGGGCCGGCGAGGGCGGGAAATTCGTGGGTGGTCTTGTCCCAGGCAACGCGGCGCGAATCGCCCATCTCCATTACCTGCTTGAGCGCGCGCAGGTTGGCGAAGAAGTTGACGAAGTTGCTCCACATCATCCGCGGCGCCGACAGCAGTCCCTCGAAGATGCCGTAGAAGCGGGTGACGAACCAGAAGCGCTGGAACAGCCGGTTGAGGAGCATCAGGCCGTTGAGGAACAGCAGCACCACCAGCAATTGGCTACCTTCGAGGATCGACGGGAAGCGCCAGGCGTTGGGCGACAGGGTGGTGATCAGCCACATGGTGATCAGCACCAGGAACAGCAGGTTGACCAGGAAACTCAGCAGGTAGGCGATCAGCCCGCGGCGATCACGCCAGAGGAAGTAGTTGAGCATGCCCTTGCTG
>NZ_MACM02000060.1:0-6567 GCF_001675465.2 Pseudomonas sp. AU12215 | reverse complement strand
TGGATTCCACACCGGCGCAGATGAACGCATCGCCGGCGCCGAGCTGGATCTGCCCGGCGGCGAAGTGGATGGACGTCATGGACGAGCCGCAGAAACGGTTCACCGTGGCGCCGGCCACCGTTTCCGGCAGCCCGGCGAGGAAGCTGGTGATGCGCGCGATATTCATGCCCTGTTCGCCCTCGGGATAGGCGCAGCCCATGATCAGGTCCTCGATCAGGCTGGCATCCAGGCCGCTGCGTTGTACCAGTGCCTTGACGGTCTGCGCGGCGAGGTCGTCCGGGCGTACGTCGATCAGCGCGCCCTTTTTGGCGAAGTGGAACGGGGAGCGGGCATAACCCGCGATCACTACGGAAGTCATGGTCGGTCTCCTGAACAGCTGTCAGCGCCCGAGGATCAGGCAGGTGGTGGAACCGGTGGCGTAGAGCTTGCCGTCCACGTCGTAGAGACGGCCTTCGGCCAGGGCGGTGGAGCGGCCGACATGCACGATCGTGCCCTCGGCGCGGATCGGTCCGGTGTCGCGGGTCAGTGCGCGGATGTAGCTGATGCGCAGGTCGGTGGTGGTGTAGCCCAGGCCCGGTTCGAGCATGGTGTGCACCGCGCAGCCCATGGCCGAGTCCAGCAGCGTGGCCGCGTAGCCGCCGTGCACGGTGCCCAGCGGGTTGTAGTGGCGCATGTCCGGGGTGCCCTGGAAGATGAAGCGGCCCTGGCTCCATTCCAGCGGGACGAAGCCGATCAGCGCGTTGATCGGCGGGGCGGGCAGCTCGCCTGCTCCGATGCCGTCGAAGAACTCCTGGGGCGTCTTGCTGCGCAGTTCCTGCAGGGCAATCACGCCGGGCTCGGCCAGGCGCTGGCGCATTTGCGCGGCCGCCGCTTCCCAGGCGGCAATCTTCTGTTCACGGGTCGGTGTCAGTTCGGTCATCGCGGGCTCCAGCACTTCGATTAAATATTACGATCATCATACTAGCATTGAATGATGGCCGGCATATAAGTGACGGAAGCGCCATCCAGCAGGGCTGAAACGACAGGGAAAGGGGGAAGGAGAGGGCGCTGGCGGAGCGGACTCCGCCAGCGCGGAGGGCTTTACTCGGCGGTGGCGGTCATGCTGGCCGCGCGGGCCTGGCTGCGCTGAGCCTTGTATTGCAGGGCGACGGCGGGCACCGGCGAAGCGACACCGGTTTCGACCCAGCGGCGGATGCGACCGGCGTCGGCCACGTGGGTGCGTTTGCCAAAGGCATCGAGCAGGGCCAGGGCGACCGGGCGGCCGTTCATCATGGTAACCATCACCAGGCAGTGGCCGGCGTCGTTGGTGAAGCCGGTCTTGGTCAGGCGGATGTCCCACTTGCCGTTGCGCACCAGCGGGTTGGTGTTGAAGAAGCTCAGCGAATAGCTGGGCTTGCTGAAGCGCGCATCGCTGGTCGCCGTGGTGCTCAACTGGCGGATCTGCGGGTAGGTGTAGGCAGCCTTGGCCAGGCGGATCAGGTCATTGGCGTCGGAAACGTTGTGGATCGACAGGCCGGTGGGCTCGACATAATGAGTGCTGGTCATGCCGAGGGATTTCGCCTTGGCGTTCATGGCTGCGACGAAGGCCCTGGAGCCGCCCGGGTAGTTGTGGGCGAGGCTGGCGGCGGCGCGGTTTTCCGAGGACATCAGCGCCAACAGCAGCATGTTCTGGCGGCTGATCATGCTGCCCAGGTGGACGCGGGAGAACACGCCCTTCATCTCGGCGGTCTCGGAGATGTCCACGGGGATCAGCTCGTTCATCGGCAGCTTGGCGTCCAAGGTAACCATCGCGGTCATCAGCTTGGTCACCGAGGCGATAGGCACTACCAGGTTGGGGTTGCTGGAGTAGAGGGTCTTACCGTTCTCCAGGTCGACCACCAGCGCGCTGCCGGAGGCGAGGACGAGTTCTTTGGCGGAGGCCGTCTTGGGGGTGGCAGCAAAGGAGTTCGATGTACAGACAACAGCGGCGCAGGCAAACAGCAGGCTCAGTATCGAACGACGAGTAGTCATGGATGTGATTCGCAAGCGTTGAGTGGGAATTTGTCTACATCCATGTAGGCATTTTCGTCGAATTCTACTGCAAGGCCTGCGCTAGCGCACCTGGCGCTGGGCGTCTCAGTTTGCGACAACCTGAGACGTGCCGACGTCGTCCAGGCAAGGCCACGACTGGTACTGGCGGCCGTAGCTCAGCTACCAGCTCGAGCTGTTGCGAAATGCAACCGCAGCGGTTGGGAGGCGAACTTCCGAAACTCTTCTCAAGGCCTCGCCAGCTCTGGCTTTCAGGCCGAATGGCACGCTTTGTGAGTAGCTATCCTGAATGATGCGGAGGCGCCCGCCAACATCGTTCTGCCGATGGTCGGGGTTGCGTTTACCTTTACGTTAACGTAAACATTCTCCGTCGCCCGCGACCGGTCAGTCAGTCCGGCGGGGTAGGTTGGCTCTCGGTGCTTTGGCACCGCTGCCAGAGTCGATCGTTCAGCGTTGATCCCAGAACAAGCACAACAAGGGAAAGCCATGAACCACCTGAGTTACACCCGCGGCCCCCAGGACAAACCCCTGCTGGCCATGACCGTCGGCGCTGCCTTCGACGCCACGGTAGAGCGTTTCGCGGCCCGCGAGGCTCTGGTCGTGCGTCACCAGAACCTGCGCTACACCTGGGCCGAGCTGGCCGAGGTGGTCAATGGCATCGCCCGCGCTTTCCTCGCCCTCGGCCTGCGCCCCGGCGACCGGCTGGGCATCTGGGCGCCCAACTGCGCGCAATGGTGTGTCACCCAGTTCGCCAGCGCCAAGGTCGGCGCAGTGCTGGTCAACATCAACCCGGCCTACCGGGTGAGCGAACTCGAATACGCGCTCAAGCAGTCCGGCTGCCGCTGGCTGGTGTGCGCCGATGCGTTCAAGACGTCCGATTACCACGGCATGCTTGCCGACCTGCTGCCCGAACTGGGGCAGGGGCGACCGGGCGAGCTGTCCAGCGACCGCCTGCCGGAGCTGCGCGGGGTGATCAGCCTGTCCGATACGGCGCCGTCCGGCTTCCTGCGCTGGAGCCAGCTGGAGCCGCTGGGCCGTGGCACGTCCGCCACCGAGTTGGCCGAGCGCCAGGCGCTGCTGCAGTTCGACGAGCCGATCAACATCCAGTACACCTCTGGCACCACCGGTTTCCCCAAGGGCGCCACGCTCAGCCACTACAACATCCTCAACAACGGCCTGATGGTCGGCGACAGCCTCGGCCTCACCGAGCACGACCGCCTGGTGATCCCGGTGCCGCTGTACCACTGCTTCGGCATGGTGATGGGCAACCTCGGCTGCCTGACCCACGGCTCCACCATGATCTACCCCGCGCCCAGCTTCGAGCCCGAGGCAACCCTGGCGGCGGTGGCAGAAGAGAAGGCCACCGCGCTGTACGGCGTGCCCACCATGTTCATTGCCGAACTGGATCACCCGACCCGCCACGACTTCGACCTCTCCAGCCTGCGCACCGGCATCATGGCCGGCGCCACCTGCCCGATCGAAGTGATGCGCCGCGTGATCGACGAGATGCACATGGCCGAGGTACAGATTGCCTACGGCATGACCGAGACCAGCCCGGTGTCCCTGCAGACCGGCCCGGAAGACGACCTGGAAACCCGCGTCACCACCGTCGGTCGCACCCAGCCGCACCTGGAAAGCAAGATCATCGACGCCGACGGCCGTGTCGTCCCGCGCGGCACCATCGGCGAACTCTGCACCCGTGGCTACAGCGTGATGCTCGGCTACTGGAACAACCCGCAGGCGACTTCCGAGGCCATCAGCCCGGCGCGCTGGATGCTCACCGGCGACCTCGCCGAGATGGACGAGGCGGGCAACGTGCGCATTGTCGGGCGCAGCAAGGACATGATCATCCGCGGCGGCGAGAACATCTATCCGCGCGAGATCGAGGAGTTCCTCTATACCCACCACGCCGTGGCCGACGCGCAGGTGATCGGCATTCCCGACGAGAAGTACGGCGAGGAGCTGGTGGCCTGGGTCAAGTTCCACCCCGGCCACAGCGTCGCCGAGGACGAGCTGCGCGCCTTCTGCAAGAACGCCATCGCCCACTTCAAGGTGCCGCGCCACTTCCGCTTCTGCGACGAGTTCCCGATGACGGTGACCGGCAAGGTCCAGAAGTTCCGCATGCGCGAAATCAGCATCGACGAGGTGCGCGCCAAGCGTGGCTGAGCGTTCGACACCTTCCTGCGCCCAGGCGTGCGTCCCTGACATCGGCGCGCCATGGGCGTAGAGAAGGGCACCATCTCCATCCGCCTGGTCAGCGAAGCGCTGGCCGAGTTTCGTCGCGCCGGCCGTGACGACGGGCCTCTATTGGCCGCCGCCGGCATCGCCCCGGAGCTGTTCGGCAAGCCTTACGCGCGGGTTTCCAGCCAGGCTTACGCGCGGCTCTGGCTGCGCCTGGCGAAGGAGATGGACGACGAGTTCTTCGGCATGAATGCCCGGCGCATGAAGTCCGGCAGCTTCAACTTCATGGCCGCTGCTGCGATCCGCGAACCGACCCTGGAAGCGGCGATGAACGCCGCGCTGCGCTTCATGGGCCTGGTGTTCGACGACTTCTCGCCGCGCCTGGTGCGCCAGGACGGCGTCGCCTCGATCACCCTCGACGAGCCTGCAAGCTCCGCGCCTCGCGCTTTCTGCTACTTCACCCTGTGGTTGATGCTGCATGGCCTGGCCTGCTGGCTGGTGGGGCGGCGCATCCCGATCCTCGCCATCGAGCTGCGTTGTCCACGGCCGGATTTCATCGAGGACTACCGGGTGATGTTCTGTGACAATCTGCGCTTCGCCCGCCGCCAGTCGCGCCTGCTGTTCAACGCCGAAGCGCTGGAGCTGCCGGTGCGCCGCGACGAGCGCGAGTTGCGGCGATTCCTAGGTGGCGCGCCGGCCAATATCCTGGTGCGCTACCGCGACCCGCAGAGCCTCGCTGCACGTACCAAGGCCTACCTGCGCAGCCTGAAGTTCGAGCGCTGGCCGGACCTCGACGCATTGGCCAGCCACTTCTACATGGCGCCCTCTACCCTGCGCCGCAAGCTGGCCGCCGAGGGGCAGTCCTACCAGGCACTCAAGGACCAGTTGCGCCGCGACCTCGCCCTTGCACGGCTGGACAGCGGCGACGGCAACTTCGCCGACCTGGCCGAAGAGCTGGGTTTCGCCGACACCAGCGCCTTCTACAAGGCGTTCCGCAAATGGACCGGATCGACGCCGGGGCAATACCGCGCACTGATCCGCCAGGAGCCTGAAATTTAAGGGCGCCGCTCAAGTAGCCGCCTTTCAAGCCGATAGAACGACACAGAACCGCTCTTGCCCAAGGACGCCCCTCCATGCCCCTGTCCCGCCTTTCGATCCAGTGGAAGATTACGCTGCTGACCGGCCTCTGCCTGCTCTGTATCGTCTGCCTGCTGGTCGGCCTCTCGCTGTTCCGGATGAACCATGATGCGCAGCTGATCAAGGCGGCCAATGCTGACATGCTCAAGGACGCGGCCAAGTCGCGGATGCAGGCGCGCAGCGAGCAGCAGGCGGAAATCATCCAGCGCTTCTTCACCGACGTGTACCACTTCGGCAACCAGTTCTCCCGCCAGGTCGCCCAACTGCGCGAACAGTCCACCAAGCACGGCGCGGACCCGGCAGCCGTGCGCAAGGACCTCAACCTGCTGGTGCGTGACGGCCTGAAGAGCAACCCCAACCTGCTCAGCCTCTACGTGGTCTTCGAGCCCGATGCGCTGGACGGCCAGGACGCCGCCTTCCATGACCAGCCCGATGCCGGCAGCAACGAAAAGGGCCGCTTCGGTGCCTACTGGGCGCAGAAGGCCTCCGGTGAAATGACCGGCCTGGCAGTGACCGAAGACATGATCGCCGACACCTCGGCCATGCTCGACGGCAGCCCGTTCAACACCTGGCAGCTGTGCCCGCTGCAGACCCGCAAGGCCTGCGTGCTCAACCCCTATTTCGACAGCGCCTCGGGCACCAAGGTGCTGATGACCACTGTGACCTTCCCGCTGATGGACCAGGGCAAGGTCATCGCCGTGATCGGTATCGACATCAGCCTCAGCCGCCTGCAACAGTTGGCCGTTGATGGCGACCGCGAGCTCTACGACGGTGCCGGCAGCGTCAGCATCGTCAGCCCGGCAGGCCTGCTCGCCGGCTACAGTAGCGACGAAGCGTTGCTCGGCCAGCCGCTGGAGAAGGCCATTCCCGGCCAGGCCGCCGAACTGCTGTCGCTGCAGGCCAGCGGTCGCCCGCAGGTGCTGGAGAAGGATGGCCAACTGCGGGTGATCGAGCCGCTGCTGCCGATCCCGGACGCCACCAAGCCATGGGCCGTGGTGCTCGACGTACCGCAGGACGTGCTGCTGGCTCCCGCGCTGCAACTGCAGAAGCAGCTCGATGAGCGCAACTCCAGCGGTGCGCTGTGGCAGACGATCTTCGGCCTGATCGCCGCCATCGTCGGCCTGCTGCTGGTCTGGCTCACCGCCCGCGGCGTGACCCGGCCGATCCTCGGTGTGGCCGCCATGTTGCGCAACATCGCCAGCGGCGAAGGCGACCTGACCA
>NZ_MACM02000059.1:0-10309 GCF_001675465.2 Pseudomonas sp. AU12215 | reverse complement strand
TGGCGGTGATGCAGGTCTGCGGCGGCTCGCAGTCGTTCAACGTGGTCAACCAACTGCGCGTACTTGGCCGTTGGATGCGCATGTTCACCATTCCCAACCAATCCTCTGTGCCCAAGGCCTACCTGGAGTTCGACGATGCGGGGCGCATGAAGCCATCGGCGTACTACGACCGTGTAGTGGACGTGATGGAGGAGCTGGTGAAGTTCACCTTGCTGCTGCGTGATCGCCAGGACTTCCTAGTGGATCGTTATTCGGAGCGCAAGGAAAGCGCCGAGCAGCTTTCCGCCCGCGTGAATCAGCGCTCGATCTGAGGTCGCCATGCCCATCGAAATCAGACAAGCACGCCCTGAAGATGCGCCGGCAATCCAGCTCATCTACGCCCCCATAGTGGCTGGCACGGCAATCTCCTTCGAGGAGGTGCCGCCGACCATCGAGGAGATGCGGCAGCGCATCGCCACGACCTTGCAGAAGTACCCTTACCTCGTCGCGATGCGTGATGGACGCCTGGTTGGCTACGCCTACGCCAGCCAGCACAGAGAACGTGCCGCATACCGCTGGGCAGTGGATGTGACCGTCTACATCGCGGAGGGTGAGCGTCGCGCTGGAGTGGGTCGCAGCCTCTATGCCGAGCTGCTTCCAATCCTGGCCAAGCAGGGATTCAACGCGGCCTATGCTGGCATTGCGCTGCCCAACGCCGGTAGCGTTGGCCTGCATGAGCGGCTCGGATTCCGGCACATCGGCACTTTCCCTCAGGTCGGCTTCAAGCTGGGGCAATGGCATGACGTGGGTTACTGGCGCCGTGAGCTTGCTACGCAGAGCAATCTGCCTGACGAGCCTCGGCTGTTCCTGGAAATTGCGGGTTGAATCCACAGCCGATCTCTGCCCATCACGGTTACAAAGCGCGCTAGTCGTAGGTACGGCCGGAAATAATTAGCAGCGCCGTGGCCACACGAGAGACGCTTCTTTGGTCATCAGCAGACCAATTCGACTGGCTTGATTTTCTATTCCACATAAACGGCAACCTGTCGTCGCGTGTGATGGCCGTCCTTAGAGATTTCGCGCCGCGCCAGGAGATCTACTCGGTCGACGAGTGTTTCCTTGACCTGACCGGCGTGCCCGGCTCCTTGGCTGCCCAAGGCCGCAGGATCCGGGCCGAAGTTCAGCGTCTGGTAGGTATCCCTGTAGGGGTAGGCATTGCGCCGACGAAGACGTTGGCGAAGCTGGCCAACTGGGCGGCGAAAAAGCACACGCGCGGTGGCGTTGCAGTGATGACACGCCCGGAACAGATCGGCGCATTGCTGCTGCACGCCCCTATCAATGAGATTTGGGGAGTTGGGCGGCGACTGTTCGAGCAGCTGGGCGCCATGGGCATCATCACTGCCGCACAGCTCGCCGAGCAGGATCCGAAAGTGCTGCGACGACAGTTCAGCGTTTCGTTGGAGAAGACGTTGCGAGAGCTGCGCGGGGAAGTCTGTTATGCCCTCGAGGAGGGGCCGGCGCCGAAGAAGATGATTGCCTGCAGCCGCAGCTTCAGCGATCGGGTGACCGAGCAGGCGGCGCTGCGCGAGGCAATAGCCAGTTATGCTGCCCGGGCTGCGGAAAAGCTGCGTGCCCAGGGCGACTATGCCTGTGCGCTGCAGGTGTTCATCCAGACAGGGCAGTTCAACGATCGGGAGCGGCGTTATGCCAATGCGGCTACGGTGCCGCTGCTGACACCCTGTTCAGATACCCGCGACTTGGTCGCTGCCGCTCTGGCTGGCCTGGATCGCATATTCCGGCCGGGCTTCCGCTACATGAAGGCTGGGGTGGTGCTCATGGACCTGGTCGCCCCAGGCCTCGCCCAGGTCGACATGTTTGCACCGGCACCGCGGCCTGGCGGCGAACGGCTGATGGCAGTGATGGATCGGATCAATGCGGAGTTCGGACGGGGCACTCTTCGCCCAGGGCGAGTACCGCCGATTCCTGGATGGAGGATGAAACAAGAATTGAAGTCTCCAGGCTATGTTTCACGATGGGATGAAATTCCGTCGATATGTTGAGTAATATAGCTGCTCTAATCACATGGGAAGTTTATCTTGAAGAAGTCAGTAGTGGGAAGTGTGGTATTCGTAGCATGCGTTGTTGGCTATGGGGTTTATCTGGCGGCTGGAGCAGGGACTACCGCTGGAGGTTATTCCGCCATCAAGGATCTCAACGAATGCGCGCGCCTCTCGCTCAATATGCCCGGGTCTACTGAAAAAGCGAAAACGTTCCTGCGCGATATACAAACCAGATTGCCTGCAGAGTCGGCCGCGGCCAACGCTGCCCAGGGTGTAGTCGCTGCAACCGACGCGATGGCGGGTCATAAAACAGAGCAGCCAAGCCTCACAGCAGAGCTGCAAAAATGCATCGGAGATTTGAAGCGCGCAGTGGAGAACGCAGATAAAGGATAGTCGCTACAGCAGAGCGCCCTAAGCATGTCTGGGCGCTCTGAGAGTTACATAGTTGAGTCAGAGCTTCAAACCAAGGCGGCGATCAATCTCCTCATGATGAGCTTCTGCTAGCAACATATCTCTCGAAAAGTCCACCAGAGACACTTTTAGTCTGGTCCAGAGTTCAAGCTGTCTTTTGTTCATCTCGGAAGTGGTTAATTCGATCGTCCGAACAGCTTCGTTTAGTTCCTCGAATGCCATTGCGCATGTGGCAGTGGTCATTTTTCGGATATCGATGATGTCCGGTATCAAGTTTTGCTCAGACATACAGCTCGCTCCTGCGTAATGACAAACAGTCGCCTGGTTCAGGCTCTGAAAAGAAAGGCCACCCTGAGGTGGCCTTTAATTTATGCAGCAATCAATTGCCGCGCCAGTGCCATCTCAACCGAGTCACCGTCCTGGTTCAGCGAGTCGAGGCCTGACTCCGGAACGTCTCCCGACGTGCTCTGTGCCACGGCGATCTTCTTGGCCATCAGCTGCAGGCAGGTGATCTGCGAGCTGCCGGCGTAGCCGAAGAAGATGACGCGCACCGGGTGTTTCTGCCCGATTCTCCACGACCGCCGCGCCGCTTGTTGCAGCGTGTAGACGTTGTAGCCCGTCTGCAGGAACGCAATGGTCGGGAAGTCCAGGAGGTCCAGTCCAGTCTTGACCAGCTCTGGATTGGTGATCAGCACGTCGATGCCGCGGTCGACCTGGTCGAGGATCCAATCCTCGCGTCGTGCGGTATCTACCGTGGCCCTCAGCACAGCTACCTTCAGCCCCGCCTGCTTGAGAACCTTCTTCAGCCTGGACGTAGTGTCGCGCGTCCCACTGTAGACGGTGTATGCGAGGACCTTGCGGCCGTTCGCTTTTTCCTCGAGGCAGAGGTCCAAGAGCGCCTGCTCCTTGGGCATCAGTTGCTCGTCACCGAAGATCGCAGGAACGAAAGCTAGCGTTTCCCGGGTTCGAGGATGTTTGACCATCTCCGATCGGAAGCAGCAGTCCGGCCAGGCCAGCAGCACATTGAGCACCACACCCAGTAGGGTGGTGTCTCGCCGTGCCAAGGCCTGGCGGAGTTCAGTGGTCAACGTGGCAGCCAAGCGCTGGTAGGCCGAGGCCTGCTCCGGCGCCATGGGCACGTCGACGAACTCCTCCTGGTAGTCGGGCAGCACGTTGCCACCGATGTCCTTGAGCTTCAGGAACACGGTGAACGGCAGCACGAACCGGTGAATGCCTTTAGGGCCGAAGCCAGGGGCTTTCACCGTTCGTACCGAGAGCTTCTTGCCCTTGGCGGTCTTGTGCGAGTCCCCGTCGCGCTCGGTGTAGATGTCCTTCAGCACTCCGTGATCGCGCATGAACGACATAGCTGCAGGAGCCATGCTGCCGCGCGCGTTGGGTCGGTAGCCGTCCTCGATCATGCGCCGGGTGAGGATGCGGAACAATAGGTAGAACAGGTCGTCGGCATAACCGCCCATGAGTGTTCCGGTCAGCAACACGGATTTCCGTGCTTTGGCTGCCAGAACGCCCATGGCCTGGCCCTGGGCCGAACCACTGTTCTTGTACTCATGTCCCTCGTCCACCACCAGCAGGTCGAAGTATCCATCGGGTAGGTAGCGCTTGATGAATTCGGTCGGTTGGTAACCCCCCTCGCCGAACCCGAACTCGATGTTGGCCATCGACCGTTCCATGCGTTTGGCCTGGCGGTCGCTGAAGACGAAGTTGCCCTTGGCGTCCATCAGGTTGATGAACTCCGAGACGTTGTCCACCAGCATGGAGGCCAGGAAGTCCTCGCCGAAGTCGTTGAGCAAGCGCTCGGCCCTGACCGGTCCTATGGTGGGGATGCGGCACATTGACTTGAGAATCGTTGCACGCCGGTCACCACCATCGACCTTGCCAGGCCGCATGAGTGTCCAGAGGGCACCCTTGCAGGCAAGACAGGTGCGTCGGCGATCACTGCGTTCGAACTCCTCGACGGTGACCAGGTTGCCCTCCAGGTCCTCGAGGACCTGGCCGCAATCTGGACACGAAGCGAGCAGCAAGCCGCCGGCTGAGCGTTTCTTCCAACAGGCAAGCCGCCAGTGGAATCCCATCCGCATCCGGACGCGGCCGAGGATGAAGAACTCCTGGCGACCATCGTAGGCCTCGCCCATCTGGTCTCGTAACTTGAGCAACTTAACCAGAGTGTCCGGACCGTTGAGCACCCAGACGCGGGCGTTAGGGATAGTTTCCAGGATCTCCCGGCGCCACTTGTAGACCAGGTGAGGTGGAGAGATGACCATTGTTCGACGGTAACCTGCCGCGTGCATTACAGCTGATACAGCGATGGCCATCATCGTCTTCCCGGTACCCATCTCTGCGTTGATGACGCCAGCCTGCTCGTTGCGGTCTAGAAGCAGCGCCGCTATGGCTTGAACCACCTCAGCCTGGGCCGCGAAGGGCTTGCGCTTGAGGTTATCCATCACCAACTGGCGTTGCATGTTGTTGGCGCCGGCGTAGACCGGAGGGTTGGAGCGGTTGAGTGACGCCAGGAGCTCATCGCCGAACTCGTCGATGAAGTCAGTCAGGTTGATATTCAGTGGGGAAGCGGCCGAAGCGGCCGGTTGGGTCAGCGTGTTCATGTGCATCTCCTGCAGGTGATGAAATGCAGGGCATGCGTGTCCCCCTTCGGGTATCGGCATACCCTGCAGGGTGGTGTGGAGTTGGGGGCCGCGTAGGTGGTGGGTTAGTAATCGCTGGGGAGCAGCAAGGTGGTGGAGCTGCGGTCGGCCTCGGTGATGATCCAGATCCTGGACTCATCGCCGGCGTCGACATCGTAGCTGGAGAACAACCTGTCACCGTGCTTCAAGGCTTGCTGGTTGGTGTTCCAGTCCTCGTCGCAGAGATTCCCCCAGTCGCCTACCAGGTGGCGTTTGAGGTAGGTGGTGGGGTTGAGTTGGCCGATCTCCACCAAGTGGCTGATGGCAGCGGTCATCACAATCTGCCCCGGGAAGAACAGCGGTCCAGGTTCAGGCTCAGGCCGGGGAGTGTCGGCCACCTCTGTGGTCGCGGCGGATGAGCTGATGGTCAGCACGCAGCCATGATTCGCGGAGGAGGGCGTCATTTCCCAAGCCCTGATGATCGGTATGAAGCGGTCGGTGAGGATCCGCACCTCGGTGACGTTGCCGTCTTCGTCTTCGGTGAATTCGGTCTTGCGGACCTTGTCCTTATAGGTGTCACCCTTGACGACTAGGGTCCGGCCCGACCTCGAGCGCACAACGCCGGAGATCGCCCCGGCAGCTAGGGCTAGAGCCAAGTGCCAGCGGGAGAGCTCCCTGACAGGCGGGCGAGGCTGCAGGCCTGTCTGGCCGAAGTGGAGGCTGAAGTCAGGCCACAGGCCCCTTAAGCGTTGAATCTCGCCGGCGAACTGCTCTGGCTCCAGTGTTACTCGGTAGAAGTGCTCCAGCTCGTTTGTTGCCGGTAGGACCGCATAGGGCTCCCATGGCCAGCTGGCTGGAATCTCCTCAGCCTGGTCCAGGCCGGCGCCGATCGCCTGCAGGTGAGATCTAACCTGGCTGACGTCAGCCCTGGCCAGGTCCTGCCGACGTACCCGGATGCCGAAGATCACCACCTGCTTGAAGGTGGGATCCGCGGCGCCGTAAACGCGCAGGGCGGTGAAGTGGTTGCTCAGCCATCCAGTCAGCTCGTCGTCCAGCACATAGTGAGGAACGATGAGCACCATCACGCCGCCGTACTGCAGTAGCGGGAGACAGCGCTGGTAAAAGGCCTTCTCCAGCCGCCGGCGGCCGCTTCCTTGGTACTGGGATGCACCTGAGTGGTCCGCCACCAGGTCACCATAGGGTGGGTTGAGCCAGAGCAAACCGAACGACTGCCGGCTGATCAGGGTGTCGAAGAGGTCGCTGTGCAACACCCGGTCGAGAATGCCACGGGCATGGTCGGCGCGTTCGCGGTCATATTCGACGGCGAACGCTTGGACCTGGTCGCGGCCCAGAACATGGGCTGCCTCAGCCAGGGCAACGCCCTCTCCAGCGCACGGATCGCAGATCCTCATCCTGCCCGAAGGGGCGGGAATGAGCGCCTGCAGGGCGCGTTCGAGTGTGACTTCGTCAGTGGGGTAATAGCCATTGCGGGCGAAGTTGCGCGCCAGGCGCGGAAACATGAGTGCCATGGGGCTTCCTTGAGTCGATAGTTGGAGCTCAGGCCTGGGCCTGAGCATCGGTGGTGAGTTCGCCGCGGCGGATCAGCTCTCCGAGGGAGGGCTCGAGCACGTCGAGCTGGAGAGTGAGGCGCCAAGCGCAGACGTTGCCGATCGCCCCGGGCAGGGCGGTCAACATCTGGTGCTGGATGAGGACTCCCATCACCGGCTCGCGCCAGTGTGGGAGGAGGGGCAGCGGACAGGTTTCCATTACCAGCGGCCAGAGCCGGTGGTGTGGATCCTCCTCGCGCTCCAGGAGCGCGAAGGCGAAGTGATTGGCCTGGTCGGGCGTCGAGGCGCGACGATCAAACAGCCAGAGATGCAAGAGGCTGCCGAACAGAGTGCCGCGGAACTGCCTTGTGGTGCGTTTTTCGAGCAGCTCCTGGTTGGGGAAGACAGGTAGGCGCCGACCGTCCACGATGACGTGGAACTGGTCGATCCCGCTCTCCTCCCGACCAAGCGTCAGCCTGGCCAGAAACTCCTGCAGTACGGTGTCGCGTCCCCAGGCGGAAAGGAACACCAGGTTGCGCTGCTCATCGCACACGCAGGCGTCGACGAACAGGTCAGGGAGCTCCTCGATCTGGAAGAGCTTGGTTGGACTGGGCATAGCGATCCTCCGAAGGAGGGCTGCCCGCCCCAGAGGGGCGGTGAAGCCCCTTGGGGTAGGTCCAGGTGGTGTTGGTTAGCGTCAGCGGACGCTCTTGGTAGCGGGGCAGAAGACCAGGCCGTTGGCCTCATGGAGAGGGCCTTGGCCTGCGAGGAAAATCATCTGCAGATACTGCGAGCGAAGTGCGACTGCAGCTTCAGCCTGCTCCAGGGAGAGGCCGAGTTCTTCGATGAAGAAGTCGACCATCTCCTCGTCGCAGGACACTTCGTTGTTGGACAGCTGGTCCTCGACGTTGCTGAGGATTTCCGGGGTCAGGCTGGCGAAAATGGCATTCATGGTGAGCTCCTGTTGTGGTTGCAAGGAGCTCCCTGAGGGAGCCCCTCAGGGTGGTCGGTTGGTGTTCAGGCTTGGTGATGCTGCCGAAGCTGCTCTCGCCAGACCAGGTTCACTCCGAAGGTGGCCATGTCGAGAAAGTCGAGGGGGCAGCCGTAGTAGTAGGGTCCCATCGACTCGCTGATGGACTGGCTTCCCCAATAGCCGTTGCTGACATCGAGGAGGTCGAGGTTGATGAAGGTGAAGCTGTCGCCTTCCAGGTTGCCATTGATTAGGCCCGCGACGTGAAGAGTTAGCTTCACTACGGTCCAGAGCTCATTGCCGACAACGGAGTGAGCAAGGATCTCCCTGTCACGCGAGAAGGTGGACGATGCTGCAAGCAGCTCGCGTAGAAGCTGCTCCTTGGATCGATGTGAAAATAGCCAGCCCATGGGTGCTCTCCTCTGTTAGGCCGAGACTCCCTTGCCGGGAGTACCCGGCTGGGTGGTGGCGTCAGATCAGAGGCTGACGCGGTTGAAGCGGATGCATCGATCCAGCCGCTGGGTGAGCCGCAGGGTATATTCCTGTGCCTGCGCACCGGAGACACTCCAGGGAGTATCTCCGCCCGGGTCTGCTGGCTGCTCGCCCTGCGCTGCGCGGATACGCAGCTGGGCGATGGCCAGGTCGACCATCGACCGATCGTAAAGCGCGATCACGAAGAGATCCGCGAGGTCTTCCGCACCCACTTCGCGTAACGAGCTGGATGCCTGCAGCAGCAGGTTGGAAAACTCAGTTAAGGCGTAAAGCTGGTTCATGGCGTTCTCCTGTTCCAGACCTGGAGTTTGAAGTCCAGGGAGTACCCGAGCTCGCCCAAACGTGCGCACTGCGCGCGCAAGCGTTGTCGGTCAACGGTGGGGTCTAGTTTCACGGTATCGGCCAGGGGCCAGACCGTGCCGAAGAGTTCTTCGTCTGGTGATTCATCACTGTTCGGTGCGGCCGGTGCAGCGGGCTTCATGCCGAACGGTTCATCGGAGTCGGCTGGTGCCGCAATCAATGTGGACGTGCGGGCAACTGGCTGCTGAGCCTTCGACGGCTTCACCGCCGGCGGCGAGCTCTCCTCCTCAAGGGGATCGAGCACGGTCGTCGACAGCTGCTCTTCGTCTTCGGCGCTGAGATTGGTTACATCGTCCAGGCTCATGCCGCCGAGCTCGGCCCTGATCTCGACAACCAGTCGTCCACCGTGGGTGTAGTAGGACGGGCGGATTTGCGTGATTGCAAAATCGCCCTGGTACTTACCCTCCGTGTACTGGTCCAGGCCGGGGTCCTTGATGACGAATTCGCCAATGGAGGTCACCAGCCGCCCCACGTTGAATGGGCCGTTGCGACCTGTGATGGTGCGGATGGCCAACTGGCCAGCGATGCTGATCATGTTGTCTGCCTATGGAAAAGGAAGTCCCGCCGGCGGCGGGACTGTAGGTGGTTGTGAAGCTAGTCCTGGTCGACCTCGGGGGAGGTTTCGTCCAGGAGCTCGACGTGGAGGTAGGGAGGTTCAGACTGGGGCCGGACGACAGTGAGCGAGAGTGAGATCCACACTCGTTCACGACCGACAGGCTGTTTGTGTACGACGGCGAAGACGAACTTTTCCGCATCCGGTGCGAGCTTCAGCTCGTACCATGCCGCTTGCACCACACTGGCCAGGCGCAGGCTCATCTCCCCAACCCGGTTCGGGTTTTCAAGATAAACCGCGCTGAGCCAGGCGCTGTTGCTCAGCACGACCGGGTACTTCAGGTACGCAGCAGTTTCCTGCGTCTTGGGGTTTGCCGGGACAGGCATTCGAGGTCTCCTACAGGTGCGGGGAGGCCTCATCCGCGGGGAAGGGTCCCCGCGTGGGTGGTGGAAGATGCACTCCATCAACAAGTGATGCGACCGCGCTACCGAGTGCTTGGCGGTCTTGGGGGGGGTTAGCGCTTGCGCGCCGGAGCCTTAAACCCTGGCTCCCTTGGAGGCACTGTCAACGACAGCGAGCCAATCCGGAATTAGGGGCCTGAGGGGAATCCCGCAGGCCAGAATGCTCAATGATCGAAAATTTTTAGGCCCTTGAGCGCGGGCGCGAATGGATCGAGTACCAGGTAGCGAACGTCAGCTTGAGCTGCAAGATGAAGTAGGTCGACCAGTTCGACCGGATAGCCAGCGGCGATCTGTTCCTCTCGCAAGGCTGAGGCGGTCAAATCCATCACCTCCAGGCTCTCGTCGGTCCAGGGCGTATGCACCAGGCGGAAGCCAACAGTGCCCAGTTCGTCTATCCAGAAGACTCCAATAAGGACTCCAGCGAGTCGGATCGGCATCTTCGTGCCGAAACTCTCCAGGAGGGCATGCAGAGCCTTCAACGGAAGGTGGGCTTTGCTAATCTCCCAGGAGCGACTCCATGGCTCATAGCGGCGCGTTAGACGGTCAACAAGGTCATGAGCGCCATCAAGGGTGTAGGTGTCCCCTATGAAGCGGCCGGTATCTGCATCCAGAACGGCGTAGGTGACGTCGATTACCGTGCCTTCACTTCCGCAGCGCTCGGCGAGCTCCGGATCTATGTTCCCAGCCCCTACGATGAGGCAGAGGTCGTCGCTGAATATGCAGGGCGGCCGCAAAAACTGAGTGCAACACCCGACCATTTCGGTAAGGTGTTGCCCCATGTCCTATCACGAACTCAGCGCCACAGAGCGCGTCACGATCCAGATCGGCCTGTGCAATGGC
>NZ_MACM02000058.1:0-4847 GCF_001675465.2 Pseudomonas sp. AU12215 | reverse complement strand
AACCAGTGAACACACTGCTGCAACCGCGCGTCCAAGCCCCGGGATTTCTTGCCCCGGCCAGGGCTGGGGGCTTAAGTTGATGACATTGGGCTGCCTCCGCGCCCTGCAGCCGCTGCTGAGTTCATGCATCGGCTGAGCTGTTGCTATCTAAAAACTACAAATAAGCCATTTGCCGGTCATAGGCCGAGCTAGAGCATAAAAAACATGCGCATTACAGAAATCGCCCTCACCAACTTTCGTTCCTTTCAGGCCACCCAAGCTATCCCGCTGGCACCGGTAACCTTGATGTTTGGGCCTAATAGCGTCGGCAAAAGCTCGGTGCTGCAGGCGCTGTTTTATCTGCAGCAAATCCTTGCCAAAGGCCACTGCGACCCACAGCGCATTGACGTGCTGGGCGAAAAACACATCGGCGGCTTTGCCAGCCTGGTGAATGGCAGTGATCTGAATAAGCGCATTGTTATCAAGCTGCAGGTCGAAAAAAGCGACAGCATTGGCGCCAGTTACAACCAGTTGTATGAGCTGATTAATGAGGATTTTGGCCTCACTGTCGACAGCCCAACCGCCGATGCTGCACGCTTTGCGGTGGAGCTGCATATCGCTTGGTCTAAATCAGCCGAAACCGCCTACGTGGCCTGCTACAAGCTGTGGCTGGACGATACGCTGATCGCAGAACTGACTAGCGATGCCGGGATGAAGCAGCCGATGCTGGCCTGGCTCAATTACCAGCACCCAACGTTGTTAACCGTAGGCGATGCGGAGGAAGCCGCTGAGCGCGAAGGCGAAGGCTTTGTAAGCGTTTTGCATGAGCTACTAAACGTTCAGCGCCCCACCCAGCCGGTCAGTCGTCGCGATTCCTGGCACATGCCTGAAATGATCTTTGACCATGCCGAACTTGGCTTCAAGGGTTTTGCTGGCGCGCTGCCGTTGCTGGGTAAGCGACTGGAAAGCACCTTTGATCATGACGACCCGCGTATTACCACACGGCTGCACGAGATTCTCTCGGATGTATTGGTAGCACCGTTAGATAACCTGCTGACACTGCTTAATCAAAGCTTGTGCATCGGCCCGCTGCGTATGGTGCCCGACGCCTTGCGCCAGCCTAATCCTTATCCCGAGCAAAAAGACTGGTACAGCGGTGCTGCTGCCTGGGATGTGGTCAGCGCACTGAGCCGCCAGCATAAGGCACCGGCTTTGCTGACTGAGATTAACCACTGGATGAAGCACCTCGGCCTTGGCTATTCCCTGCGCGCAAAGTCGGTCGTTAGCAAGGTGGTGTATTCCGGCGGAGATGACAGCCTCGTTGACTTGTGCGCCATGCTCCATGCCCATGGCGATAAGCTTCAGTTCAGCTTTAGTGATGCTGATGAAGAAGGGAATACGTCAGAGCAAGAAACACCTGTCGACAGTCAAACGTTGATAGCACTGCTGCAGGAGTTAGCGCCTGATAGCGCTGCTCCTAAGGGGGCCGTTATTGAGCAAGTGCGCAATCAATGGGGGCTGTGGGATGAGGGCCGGCAGTGCGAGGTGGCTTTTACCGAGGTCGGTGTTGGTATTTCGCAATTGTTCCCGCTGATTGTGGCAGCCGTGGTGGCGCGCCAGGGACTGGTGACCTGTGAGCAGCCGGAGCTGCATGTGCATCCACGGATTCAGGTGAGCATTGGCGATTTGCTCACCCAAGCTAACAACCAATGCAGCTTCCTGATTGAGACTCACAGCGAGCATGTGATCTTACGGATTCTGCGGCGCATTCGCGAAAGCACAGAAGGCGAGCTGCCTGTTGGGCTGATGCCGCTGGCCCCTGAGGATGTTTCGATCATCTACCTCGACACGGCGGCAGGCGGGGTAAAGGCCACGCGCATCGAAATTGATCGCTACGGTGAGTTCACCAGCCGTTGGCCCAATGGCTTTTTTGCTGAACGTGGCGAGGAGTTATTCTGATGCACGCCATATTCGCCATAGAGCCGGATGCCATCAACAACTGGCAAGACCTCAAGTACGCACTGGAGAAGTTCGGTTACAGCAAAGGCTTGCTGATTGCACGTTTTCCTAAACCCTGGCCTCGTCTGGTGATTGAAGCCTGTGATCGTCGAGGTGTTGGGGATTTGGAGCGGGCGCGTATTGTCGAGAAGCTTCGCCAAGCTCAGGACGACCGGCTTGTGCGCATGGGGCTGCCGTTTGATGGTGACGATTGGATCGCAAACGCCAAACAAGATGGTGTGCGTGACCGTCTTTCAGCAATCTTGGTGCGAGATAAGCATGATGCAGAGCGATTTCATTGCTTCGCTGATGTCGAAGAATCGCTTTTTGATAACCGCCGCGATATGCAGGTTAAGCGGAATGCTCAAGCATTGGCCGAGGCTGCTCGGTATGTGCTGCTGAGTTCTGATCGTATAGTGTTGATTGATCCATATTTTGAGGCAAAACCTAGGTGCTGCAAGGTATTGCAAGCCATGATCAAGCTTTGCCGTGAAAATGGTCATCAACTAGCGGAGATAGTTGTATATACGGCGAAAGACACACAAAAGCGCCATGCTAATCACGATGCGGCAGCCTATGAAAAGCTGCTTTCCAATGACCTTGCTCAAGATATTACGTTGCGGATATTTCTACTGTCTGCTGAGGCTCTTGACCATGATTTTCATGCTCGTTATCTGTTCAGTCAGCGGGCGGGTTTACGTTTTGATCGAGGGTTTGTCGAGCCGGAAGATCATGCGCAACGCGATCACCTTACTGATGTTGCGTGCTTAGACAAAAGTCGGGTGGCTGAACTTAATAGTAGTTATCTGGGAATTGAAGATGACTTGGTCGGCTTTGAGTCTATTATTTTGCCGTCGAAATAGTTGTGGTGAAACTTGGCTAAAATAATACCTGACATTGAGAAGGCGATACTTTCAAGGCAGAAAGTTGAGCAAGGAGAGCTGTATTTACTCAATTACCTTAAAGAAGAATTTGATCCGGAGGCTGAGGTTTATTTTCAGCCTTGCTTTAATGGTGAGCGCCCGGATGTCGTAATCATCAAGGAAGGTGTCGGTGTAATAATTATTGAAGTCAAGGATTGGGATCTTTCCTGCTACAGAGTCGATGCTAAAAATCAGTGGCGCTTGAATGTTAATAACTTCCCTAAGAAGTCTCCTTTTGCTCAGGTGTTCTCCTACAAGCAGAACCTTTTTGAAGTGCACACAAATGGCCTGCTTGAAAAAAGTATGGCCAGCGAAACCTTTTACGGGCTGATAAAGGTTTGTGTGTACTTCCACAATGCTACAAAAAATGAGATTGCGGCATTTTATCAGCCCGCTTTAAGTGAGCTGCAAAGTGAGCTGGACGAAGTTCAACAGGCGTTTCGTGAGAAAAAACTCGAGTATGATCAGTATGAGAAAAAGCGGCTGTATCTTACCAACAAGAAAAAACAGATTGATCGCGATGTGGGATCTTTAGCCATTACACGAGACTCGTTGAAAAAAATTGCATTCGCAGGTGGTAAGCAAAATCCCAAGTTCGAGGATGGCGTATATGCTGAGCTCATGCGCCTTCTGCAGCCACCATTTCATTATGCCAATGAAGGAAAATCCATTCTCTACACAAAGCCACAGGCGCGGCTATCTGAGAGTGTTGAAGGCGCTCGGGTCAAGATATGCGGGGTGGCAGGGTCGGGCAAAACCTCAGTCTTGGCGAAGCGTGCGGTGAATGCGCACAGGCGACATGGCGAGCCTGTGTTGATACTTACATTCAATCTGACGCTTCGCATGTTCATCAGAGACAAAATCAGTGAAGTCCGCGAAGACTTCAATTGGGGGTCTTTCCATATCGTCAATTATCACAAATTTATGAGTGCGGCTCTAAGCAGTGCAGGAATCGATGTGAAGGTTCCAGAGGGCTTGGTGGACCCCAGTGCATACCTTGAAGAGCATTATTATTCGAATGAGGCTGTTTTAGATAATTATGCCGCCGATAGGTACAAAACCATCCTCATCGACGAGGCTCAGGACTACAAGCCTGAGTGGCAGCGAATCATAAGAAAGCACTTCTTGGCCGAAGACGGTGAAATGGTTCTGTTTGCGGATGAGAAGCAGAATATCTATGAGCGAGGCGTCGATGAGGAGAAAAGGGCAAGTATTATTTTAGGTTTTGGGCGCTGGCAACGCTTGCGTAAAAGCTTCAGATACAAGCAGGACTCTCCGGTATTACAATTGTCTGTAGCCTTTCAGAAGCAGTTCCTTTCAGAGAAATATATTTTTGATGGGGATGAGTCTTATCAGCAAACCGTTTTTCTGCCAGGGATTAGCCTGAGTGCCGTAGGGACATGGTCCGCTGGTAAGTTGCTTGATGTTGCTGAGCTAATTGTCGCTATTGCGAAGCGCGAAGGTATTCACCCGAATGACATCACTATTGTGTCGTCAAAGGAAGATGTTCTGAGAGAGATCGACTTTGCTATCCGGAAAGGGCCTCGCCATCAGGAACGGACGATTACAAGCTTTCCCTCGAAGGAAGATATTGAGAGAGTTCGCGGAAAAAGACTTGGGCGTGCGGAAGAAAATAAGGAGCTGCGCAAGTTAAGCGCCAGCCGTAAGCAAGGCTTCAATCTGAATAGCGGTGTAACGAAATTATCAACTCTTCATAGCTTTAAAGGTTTTGAATCGCCTACTGTCTTTATGATCGTTAACGATCTGGATGGGCCAGAGCTTGTTTACACTGGCTTGACCAGAGCAAAAGAAAACATCGTGGTGCTTTTGCCAAGCGGTAATCGATACTTGGCGGTTGCAGAAGCTGAGTGCAACACGGTTACTGGATTGAAGCAGGTGCATCATGCTGCAACGCCACTACCTCTGTCATGACCTCAATCGGGCATT
>NZ_MACM02000057.1:0-32582 GCF_001675465.2 Pseudomonas sp. AU12215 | reverse complement strand
ACCCTTGTCGGTACGGCGGGCGACGCCCAGGTGCTTGATGCGGTAGCCCAGCGCCTCGGCGTAGTTCACATCGGCGGTGGTCAGTTGGGTGATGCCTTCAGTGTAGGCCTTGTCGAACTGCAGCGGGATGCCGAAGGCGATGGACGCCAGGATGGTCAGCTTGTGCGCGGCGTCGATGCCTTCGACGTCGAAGGTCGGATCGGCTTCGGCATAACCCAGCGCCTGGGCTTCCTTGAGCACGTCGGCGAAGGCACGGCCTTTCTCGCGCATCTCGGTGAGGATGAAGTTGCCGGTGCCGTTGATGATGCCGGCCAGCCAGTTGATGCGGTTGGCGGCCAGGCCCTCGCGGATCGCCTTGATCACCGGAATGCCACCGGCCACGGCGGCTTCGAAGGCGACGATGACGCCCTTCTCGCGGGCCTTGGCAAAGATCTCGTTGCCGTGCACGGCGATCAGCGCCTTGTTGGCGGTGACCACGTGCTTGCCGTTCTCGATGGCCTTGAGCACCAGCTCGTGGGCCAGGGTATAGCCACCGATCAGCTCGATGACGACGTCGATTTCCGGGTTGTTTGCCACGTCGAAGATATCGGCAGTAATGGGGGTACTGCCGGTTTCACACTTCGGATTGGGGCGACGAGCGGCAATCTGCGCAACCTCGATACCACGCCCGGCACGGCGGGCAATCTCCTCGGCGTTGCGTTTGAGTACATTGAAGGTACCGCCACCGACGGTCCCCAACCCACAGATTCCCACTTTCACCGGTTTCACGCTGAAACTCCCCATGATTACAGCATCGGGGTGCCTGAGACGCCGATGCCCGCAACGAGGCGGGCACGGCAGCAGGCACCAAGTCAGAACAGGCGAGGCGCCTGTTCCCTAGTCAAAAGGAACCGAACATTACGAAGCGGTTCCGCATTAGTCAATCAGAGCGCAAGCCGCGGCTTACTTGGCTTCCAGCGCCAGCTTGGCGATCTGGCCGGCCGGCTGGTAGCCCGGCAGCATGGTGCCATCAGCAAGGATGATCGCCGGGGTGCCCTGCACACCGACCATCTGACCCAGGGCGAACTGCGCATCCACCGGGTTATCGCACTTGGCGGCCTTCACTTCCTTCTCGTGGAACATGTCGCTCATGGCCGACTGGCGGTCCTTCGAACACCACACGGCCTGCAGCTGCGCATCGCCTGGCGAGTTCGGCCCCTGGCGCGGGAAGGCCAGGTAGCGCACCTCGATGCCGCGCTTCTGCAGTTCCGGCACTTCGGCGTGCAGCTTCTGGCAGTACGGGCAGGTGGTGTCGGTGAAGACGGTAATGTGCGCCTTGGTCTCGCCCTTGGCCGGGAACACGACCATGTCCTTGGCGGCGATGGCGTTGATGGTCTTGGCCACGCCGGCGCTCTCGGCCTTCTCGGTCAGGTTGGTCGGCTTGCCGTCCTTCACCTGGTAGATATTGCCCTGGACGACGAACTGGCCGTCGGCGCTGGCGTAAAGAATACGGCCGCCCTTGAGCTGCACCTGGTAGATGCCATCCAGGGGACCCTTGGAGATATTCTCGATGGGCAGGTCAGGCTGCAGGGATTGCAGGGTGGTGCGGATCGCCTGGTCCGGTTCGGCGGCCAGGGCGAGGGTGCTGGCGAGGCCGATAGCCATACCAGCCAGAAGTCGAGACAAACGCATGGAAAACTCCTGATGTCAGTCGGCGAAGACTATCACACCGGACCGGCAAGACCGAGCCAAAGGCTGTAGCGGGAAGCTTCGGCGTAGCGGTGTCTCACACGCCTGATTCGCAAAGATCGAACAAGGTGTAGGCATCCCTGTCGCGGCAACCTGCCCAAGTTCGATCCCGGCCCGGCCATCCATGGCCGGTCGTTCGCGGGGCAACGCATGCGTTGCCAGAGCCCCGCTCACCCACGGGGGTGATGCTGGGCGTGCAGGTCCTGCAGACGTGCTCGGGCAATGTGCGTGTAGATCTGCGTGGTCGACAGATCGCTATGCCCCAGCAGCATCTGTACCACGCGCAGGTCGGCGCCGTGATTGAGCAGATGGGTGGCAAAGGCGTGGCGCAAGGTGTGGGGCGACAGGCTCTTGCCGATGCCGGCCACCCTCGCGTGCAGCTTGATGCGGTGCCAGAAGGTCTGCCGGGTCATCTGCTCGCCACGCAGGCTGGGGAACAGCACGTCGCTGGGCCGTCCGCCCAGCAGATCACCGCGGGCCTCGCGGACATAGCGCTCGATCCAGCGGATCGCCTCCTCACCCAGCGGCACCAGGCGCTCCTTGCTGCCCTTGCCGAGCACCCGCACCACCCCCTGGCGCAGGTTCACCTGCTCCAGGGTCAGGCCGACCAGCTCGCTGACCCGCAGGCCGCAGGCATACAGCACTTCGAGCATGGTGCGATCGCGCAGCCCGAGCGGATCATCGGTCTCCGGCGCGGCCAGCAATGCCTCCACATCCGCCTCCGACAGCGATTTGGGCAGCGGCTTGCCCAGTTGCGGCAGGTCCACCAGCAGCGTCGGATCCTCGGCGATCAGGCCTTCGCGCAGGCAAAAACGGTAAAAGCCTCGCAGCCCGGAAAGGAATCGCGCCGTGGAGCGGGCCTTGTAGCCCTCGCCCAGGCGCCAGGCCAGATGGTCGAGGATCACGTCGCGACCAGCCGCCTCCAGCACCACGCCGCGCTGGTCCAGCCAGCCGTTGAACAGGGCGAGATCGCTCCCATACGCACTGCGGGTGTTGTCGGAGAGCCCCTTCTCCAGCCAGAGGGCATCGAGGAAGCGGTCGATCAGGGGATGAGCAATCGGAGTCATTTCACGCCAGTACAAAGGAAAAAGCGGCACCGGTAGTCTTTCATAGACACCATCCCCCTCACCACTGCTGCACAACCTCGGACGGTCCATGGACGAACACAGCACCTATTACGCCTTCGCCGGTATCGGCATCGCCGCCCTCCTCAGCCAATGGCTGGCCTGGCGCCTGCGTCTGCCGGCGATTCTCTTCCTGCTGTTGAGCGGCATCCTGGTTGGCCCGATCCTGCACGTGCTGTCGCCCGAAGCGTTGTTCGGCCCGCTGTTGTTCCCCGTCGTCTCCCTCGCGGTAGCCCTGGTGCTGTTCGAGGGCAGCCTGACCCTGCACCTGGACGAGTGGAAGGAAATCGGCACCGTGGTACGCCGCATGGTGACCATTGGAGCGCTGGTCACCTGGGGCGTGATCGCCCTGGCCACCCACTACCTGCTGGACTTCACCTGGGAGATGGCGCTGCTGTTCGGCACGCTCACCCTGGTGACCGGCCCCACCGTGATCGTGCCGATGCTGCGCGTGGTCCGCCCCAACGCCACCATCGCCAACATCCTGCGCTGGGAGGGCATCGTCATCGACCCCATCGGCGCCATCCTCGCCGTGGTGGTGTACACCTTCATCGCCGCGAGCGACGCAGGCTCCGGGTGGACCGACAGCCTGCTGACCTTCATCAGCGTGATCGGTTGCGGCATCCTCTTCGGCCTGCTCGGCGGCCAGGCGCTGGGCGTCGCGCTGCGTCGCCACTGGCTGCCGGACTACCTGCACAACCTGGCATCGCTGTCGGTCGTCCTTGGCGTGTTCGTGCTGTCCAACACCGTGATGTCCGAGTCAGGATTGCTCGCCGTCACCGTGATGGGCCTGCGCATGGCCAACATGCAGGGAGTCGACGTGCGGCACATCCTGCACTTCAAGGAGAACCTCAGCGTCCTGCTGATTTCCGGCCTGTTCGTGCTGCTTGCCGCGCGGCTGGACTTGCCGGCCCTGCTCGGCCTGGGGCCGATCGCGCTGTTGGTGCTGGTGCTGATCCAGTTCGTCGCACGGCCGCTGAACGTGCTGATCGCCACGGCCGGGTCAACGCTGAACTGGCGGGAACGGGCGCTGCTGAGTTGGATCGCGCCCAGGGGAATCGTCGCCGCGGCGGTCTCGGCGATCTTCGCCATCCGCCTGCAGGAAGCCGGCCACGCTCAGGCCGGCGTGCTGGTGCCGCTGACCTTCCTGGTGATCATCGGCACGGTGATCCTGCAAAGCGCCACCGCACGACCGCTGGCCCGCCTGCTGAAAGTTGCCGAGCCGGTGCCCACCGGCTTCCTCATCATCGGCGCCAACCCGGTGGCCCGCGCCATCGGCACCGGCCTGCAGAACGCCGGCGTGGAGGTACTGCTCACCGACTCGAGCTGGGAGAACACCCGCGCCGCGCGCATGGACAACCTGCCCACCTACTTCGGCAACCCGGCCTCGCAGCACGCCGAGGCGCACCTGGACCTGATCGGCCTGGGGCACCTGCTGGCCTTGTCGCCCAATGCCGAACTCAATGCGCTGATGTGCATGAGCTTCCGCCACGAGTTCAACCCGCGCCAGCGCTTCATCCTGCCCAGCAGCCAGGACAGCAGGCGCAGCGAGAAGCATCGGGTCAGCGACCGCCATCGCGGCCGACCGCTGGGGCAATCGACGATCACTTATCCACAGATGGCAGGCCTTATCGCTCGCGGCGCGGAAATCCGCTCGACACTACTGAGCGAGAACTTTGGCTGGGAGGACTATCAGGCGCTGCACGAAGGCCGTGCGCTGCTGCTGTTCGCCAAGGACCCGAATGGCCGCCTGCACATTGCCAGCCCCGAGCGCCCGCTGACGCCCGACACGGGGTGGACGGTGATTTCGCTGATCGAGGAAGTAGCTGAAGGGGGCGTCGAGCAGGAATGAAATGGCCCAAGCCGTAAGAACCTGACGACTGGCAACGTCACCCTATCTTACGATTGGTGACAGAATATGTCTGACAGACAATGATTGCACCACGCCATCATTGCGCCCCACGAAGCCCACGCCATGCCCAGTCAACAGAACTCTCGTCTCGGCCAGATCCTTGTCAGCAAGGGCCTGATTACCTCCCAACAGCTGGACAAGGCCATCCAGCTCCAGCTCACCAACGGCCTGCGCCTGGGCGAAACCCTGATCCAGCAGGGCTGGATCAGCGAACGCCAGCTCGGCCGTGCGCTGAAGAAGCAGAACAACCTGCGCCTGGCGGCGACGCTGGTCGCCGCGCTGCTCAGCCCGTTCCAGCTGGCCAGCGCCGATGTGCAGCGCCAGGCACCGACGAGCATCACCCGCCATGAGGCGCCCAAGGGCTTGAAGCCACTGAGCGACCGCGAGATGAGCGATGTCAGCGCCCAAGGTTTCGATGACACCCTGCAGAGCCTGCTGGTCAGCGCCGAGAGCGGCGATGGTGTCGGCGCCATCAAGCAACTGTCGCGCCTGGTAATGCCCGTCGTGGACAGCCTCGACGCCGAAACCTCTCTGCACGACGTCCAGTACGACACGCTGCATGCCTCCTCCAGCCTGAATCCCGATGGCTCGATCAACGTGCGCCTGCCCAGCTCCATCGGCGAGGTGCGCTTCGACAACATCCGCGTCGCCGGTGCACCGAAGACCCAGAGCATGGGCAGCCTGAGCCTGCAGAACATCGACCTGTCCCAGGCCTCGCTGAAGATCAGCCTGCGCCACTGAAGGCGGCCTGAAATGAAAGAAGGCGCCCGTGGGCGCCTTCTTTCATTTCAGGCCTCGAAGCCGGGCAGGACCGGCACCGGGCGCTTTTCATCGTCGATGGCGACGAAGCTGAACAGCCCGTGGATAGCCTTCTCGCGGCCATCGGCGGACATGCTCTCGACGAAGACCTCCACCTCGACCTTGAGGCTGGTGTTGCCGACCTTCACCACCCGGCCGATCAATTCGACGATGGAGCCGGCGGCGATCGGGTGCTTGAAGTCGATGCGATCGGTAGACACGGTCACCAGCGGCAAGCGGCAGAAGCGAGTCGCGGCGATGAACGAGACCTCATCCATCCAGGCCAGCGCGGTACCGCCGAACAGGGTGTTGTGGTGGTTGGTGGTGGGCGGGAAAACCGCCTTGGTCACGCGGGTTTCGGACAACTCGGTACGACGGAGGATTTCTTGCTCTCTGGGGCTCATGCCACTGCTACCTGATGCAATGAGGGTGGCTGCCGGTGCTGCGGGGTCTTGTACTTCTACTACGCTGCCGGGGGCAGATGGGACGCCGGATTGAGCGGCGAAAAACTACAGGCAAGAAAAAAGCAGCCCGTGGGCTGCTTTTTTCGGGAACAACCGGCGAATTAGGCCAGTTTTTCCTTGATGCGTGCTGCCTTGCCGGACAGTTCGCGGAGGTAGTACAGCTTGGCCTTGCGCACGTCGCCGCGACGCTTGACGGAGATGCTGTCAACCAGCGGGCTGTAGGTCTGGAAGGTACGCTCGACGCCTACGCCGTTGGAGATCTTGCGAACGGTGAAAGCGCTGTTCAGGCCGCGGTTACGCTTGCCGATCACGACGCCTTCGAAGGCCTGCAGACGCTGACGGTCGCCTTCCTTCACTTTAACCTGGACGATTACGGTGTCGCCGGGGGCGAACGCCGGAATCTCTTTGCTCATCTGTTCAGCTTCGATCTGCTGAATGATCTTGTTGGTCATTTCATGCTCCTAAGACAAGCGCTCGGCGCTCGCCATCGATACGTTAACTATCGTTCCGCTGGCGGATGTATTCCTCCAGCAGCTTTTTCTCTTCTCCAGAAAGCGAGCGGCAATCCAGAAGATCGGCACGTCGTTCCCAGGTCCTGCCTAAGGACTGCTGCAAACGCCAGCGCCGGATGTGTTCGTGGTTGCCGCTGAGCAGCACCTCCGGAACACGTTTGTCTGCGTACACCTCGGGTCGGGTGTAGTGCGGACAGTCGAGCAGGCCATCCGTGAAGGAGTCCTCCTCGGCGGAGTCCACGTGGCCCAATGCTCCGGGCAACAACCGCGTGACCGCGTCAATCAGCACCATGGCCGGAAGCTCACCCCCGGACAGGACATAATCGCCGACTGACCATTCCTCATCGACATGCTCTTCAATGAAGCGCTCGTCGATGCCTTCGTAACGCCCGGCGATCAGGATCAGACGTTCCTCGTTCGCCAGTTCTTTCACGGCCGCCTGCGTCAGCTTGCGACCTTGCGGCGAGAGGTAGATCACCTTCACCGGTCCGCCTGCGGCTTGCCGGGCATCGCCCAGTGCGCCTTCGAGCGGCTTGATTTTCATCACCATGCCGGGACCACCGCCGAAAGGCCGGTCGTCCACCGTCTGGTGACGATCCTCGGTGTTGCTTCGCGGGTTGAAGCACTGAAGCTGAATCAGCTCCTGCTTGACCGCGCGACTCGTGATGCCATAGTCGCTGATAGCGCGAAACATCTCCGGAAAGATGCTGATTACTCCTATCCACATCGGCTGAGGGCTCTCATCCACATGGGTTAGAAGTCCGCGTCCCAGTCCACCCGTATCTCACCGGCTTCCAGGTCCACCGCCTGTACGCACTGATCCGTATACGGAAGCAGGCGTTCGCGGTCGTCCAGGCTACCTGCGCAGGGCTTGACTACCATCACATCGTTGGCGCCGGTCTCCAGCAAGTGGTCGAGAATCCCGAACAGTTGCCCGTTCTGGTCGATCACCTTGAGACCTTCCAACTGGCTCCAGTAGAACTCGCCATCATCCAGCACCGGCAGCTCGCTGCGCGGAACCAGGATCTCGAATTCGGCGAAGGTGCGGGCGATCTCGCGATCATCCAGTCCCTTCAGCTTCACGACCAGGACATTGCCCTGCACGCGACCTTGGACCAGTTCAGCCTGTCGAACCTCGTTGCCACGCTTGAGCGTCCAGCGACGGTAGTCCAGCAGGTTGTCCAACGGATCGGTAAAGGAATACACCTTCACCTCACCACGAATGCCGTGCACCGATACGATCTTGCCGAGAACGATCATCTCCTCGGCGGGAGCAGGCTTCGTGTTCATCGATCTCAGGCAGCCTTGGCGGCTTCCTTGATCAGTTGAGCAACACGCTCAGACGGTTGAGCGCCTTGGCTCAGCCAGTAGTTCAGACGCTCCTGGTTGACCGACAGCTTGACTTCGGCGCCAGTGGCGACAGGGTTGAAGAAGCCGACGCGCTCGACGAAACGGCCGTCACGAGCGTTGCGGCTGTTGGTCACGGTCAGGTGATAGAACGGGCGCTTCTTGGAGCCGCCACGAGCCAGACGAATGGTTACCATGCGTACGTTGTTCCTATGGTTTGCTTGCAAAAAAGAAATGCAGCCCTCGGGCACAGAGCCCGAAAGGCCGCATATTCTATGAGCTAAAGCCCCGCGCCGCAAGCCGCAGCGCGTCCGGCCCGCTGGGCGGCGAGCCGTCTGGCCTCACATCTTGGGCATGCCGCCGGGGAACATGCTCCCCATGCCGCGCATCATCTTGGCCATGCCGCCCTTGGCGGTGACCTTCTTCATCATCTTCTGCATCTGCTTGTGCTGCTTGATCAGGCGACCAACGTCCTGCACCTGGGTACCGGAACCCATGGCGATACGGCGTTTGCGCGAACCGCTGATCACTTCCGGATCACGGCGCTCGGCGGGGGTCATGGAGTTGATGATCGCCTCCATCTGCTTGAACTGCTTCTCCGCCGCGTTCTGCGCGTTGCCCATCTGCGACAGGTTGACGCCGCCGAGCATCGGCAGCTTGTCCATCAGGCTGCCCAGGCCGCCCATGTTCTTCATCTGCTGCAGCTGATCGCGGAAGTCTTCCAGGTCGAAGCCCTTGCCCTTCTTGATCTTCTTCGCGAGCTTCTCGGCCTTCTCGCGGTCCATGTTCTGCTCGGCCTGCTCGATCAGGCTGAGCACGTCGCCCATGCCGAGGATGCGCGAGGCCACGCGGTCGGGGTGGAACGGATCGAGCGCTTCGCTCTTCTCGCCCATGCCGAGGAACTTGATCGGCTTGCCGGTGATGGCGCGCACGGACAGCGCGGCACCACCACGGGCGTCACCGTCGACCTTGGTCAGCACCACGCCGGTCAGCGGCAGCGCATCGTTGAAGGCCTTGGCGGTGTTGGCGGCGTCCTGGCCGGTCATGGCGTCGACCACGAACAGGGTTTCCACCGGCTTGATCGCCGCATGGACCTGCTTGATCTCGTCCATCATGTCGGCGTCGATGTGCAGACGACCGGCGGTATCGACGATCACCACGTCGATGAACTTGAGCTTGGCTTCGCGGATCGCCGCTTCGGCGATCGCCACCGGCTTCTGGCTGGTATCGGACGGGAAGAAGGTCACGCCGATGTCGCTGGCCAGGGTTTCCAGCTGCTTGATCGCCGCCGGGCGGTAGACGTCGGCGGACACCACCAGTACCGACTTCTTCTTGCGCTCCTTGAGGAAGCGCGCCAGCTTGCCGGCGGTGGTGGTCTTGCCCGCGCCCTGCAGGCCGGCCATCAGGATGACCGCCGGCGGCGCGGCGTTGAGGTCGAGGTCCTCGTTGGCCGCGCCCATCAGCTCGACCAGCTCGGCCTGGACGATCTTCACGAAGGCCTGGCCCGGGGTCAGGCTCTTGGAAACCTCGGTGCCGACAGCGCGATCCTTGATCTTGGCGACGAAGTCCTTGACCACCGGCAGGGCCACGTCGGCCTCCAGCAGGGCCATCCGCACTTCGCGGAGCGTGTCCTTGATGTTGTCCTCGGTCAGCTTGGCCTTGCCAGTGACGTGGCGCAGCGTTTGCGAGAGGCGATCTGTAAGGTTTTCGAACATGCGCGTTCCTAATCAGCCCGGTCGGGCCTGGGTTTGGCTTGTCAGCAAGCCGCCGATTATAGCGAAGTGCGGGCAGCGCCAACACCGCCGATGATCCCGATGTGACGGAGCGCTTCGCAGGCCAGAAGCGAACTGTTCTCAGCGGCTTTCTAGGCGCGGGCGATCTGTGCCACACTCACCACCTTTCGGGTCCCCCGTCGAAGGACTGTTCCAAGGACTTATGCAACCTCTGCTGCCCAGCCTGATCGCCGCCGTCCTTTATATCGGCACCACCGTCTACCAGGGCGCAAGCCTGGCCCGCCGCACCCCGCCGCAAAAACCGCTGCTCCTCCTGCTGGGCCTGGTCGCCCTGCTCTGCCAGGCCTACAGCCTGAGCCAGGAGTTGCTGACGCCTGCGGGCCTGGCGCTGGACTTCTTCAACGCCGCCAGCCTGATCTCCGCCGCGGTCACCGCCCTGACCCTGCTGGCCTGCCTGCGCATCCCGGTGCAGAACCTGCTGCTCTTCCTTTATCCACTCGGCGCGCTGACCACCCTGCTGGCCGTGCTGGTGCCCCACGGCACCATCGAGCCGATCAACGAGCAGCCGGGCATCCTCGCCCATATCCTGCTGTCGATCCTGGCCTATGGTCTGCTGACCATCGCCGTGGTCCAGGCGCTACTCCTGCTGGTGCAGGACCATCAGCTCAAGCACAAGCACCCGTCGGGCCTGATCCGCAACTTCCCGCCGCTGCAGACCATGGAAAGCCTGCTGTTCGGCTTCCTCTGGGGCGGCTGGTCGCTGCTTTCGCTGTCGCTGATCTCCGGCTGGCTGTTCGTCGACAACCTGTTCGCCCAGCACCTGGCGCACAAGACCATCCTCTCCTGCTTCGCCTGGGTGGTGTTCGGCGTGCTGCTGTGGGGCCGCCACCAGCTCGGCTGGCGCGGCCACAAGGCGATCCGCTGGACCCTCGCGGGTTTCTGCCTGCTGATGCTGGCCTACTTCGGCAGCAAGCTGGTCAAGGAATTCATCCTGCACATCTGAGGCTAACGGCGGCGCCTGAGCGCCGCTGAAGGATATGCGCGCATGGAAGAGATCCACCCCGGCTACCTGATCGGCCTGCTGGTCTTCCTGATCCTCTGCTCGGCGTTCTTCTCCAGCGTCGAGACCGGCATGCTCAGCCTCGACCGCTACCGCCTGCGCCACCTGTCCAAGCAGGGCAACCGCGGGGCCCGCCGCACCAGTTGGCTGCTGCTGCGCACCGACCGGCTGCTGGGCACCATCCTGATCGGCAACAACTTCGTCAACATCATCGCCTCGTCCCTGGCGACCCTGCTGGCGCTGCGCCTGTGGGGCGAAGCCGGCGTCGCCATCGCCACCGTGGCGCTGACGCTGATCCTGCTGATCTTCGGCGAGATCACGCCCAAGACCTACGCCGCCCTGCGCCCCGAGCGCGTGGCCTTCCCCGCCAGCCTGCCGCTGATCTGGATGCAGAAGCTGTTCAGCCCGCTGCTCTGGCTGATGACCGGCATCAGCAACCTGCTGCTGCGCCTGGGCGGCCTCGACCCGACCCAGCGCGGCGGCAAGCCGCTGAGCAATGACGAGCTGCGCAGCGTGGTCACCGACTCCAGCGAGAAGCTCACCCACAATCGCCAGGACATGCTGCTGAGCATCCTCGACCTGGAAAAGATCACGGTGAACGACCTGATGGTGCCGCGCAACGAAGTCCAGGGCATCGACCTGGACGACGAGCTGGAAACCATCATCGGCCAGCTGCGCAACACCACCCATACCCGGCTGCCAGTGTTCCGCAACGACATCAACCAGGTCGAAGGCGTGGTGCACATGCGCCAGATCGCCCGTCTGCTGACCCATAACCAGTTGACCAAGGACAGCCTCAAGGCCGCCTGCCTGGAGCCCTACTTCGTGCCGGAGAGCACGCCGCTGTCGACCCAGCTGGTGAACTTCCAGAAGCAGAAGCGGCGCATCGGCATCGTCGTCGACGAATACGGCGAGGTGATCGGCATCATCACCCTGGAAGACATCCTCGAAGAGATCGTCGGCGAGTTCAGCAACCAGAACACCCTGCGCAACCCGGACATCCACCCCCAGGCCGACGGCACCTACGTCATCGAAGGCTCGGCCAACCTGCGCGATGTCAACCGCGCCCTGGGCTGGCAACTGCCCAGTGACGGGCCCAAGACCCTCAACGGCCTGGTCACCGAAGCACTGGAGCAGATTCCCGACTGCGCCGTATGCCTGAAGATCGGCCGCTACCGCCTGGAAATCCTCCAGTCCGGCGAAAACCGGGTGAAAAGTGTGCGCGCGTGGCTGCCTGGCGCGCCGCCGAGAGAACCCTACGCCGACGAGCTTGCCTGAGCCGCCCCGCCCGCCCCTATAATCCAGGCGGCTTACCCAGCCTCCCGCCGACGCCCGCCGCTATCCGCGACGCAGCGCCGGCCAGTCAATCGCACGCCCCGCCGAGCCTCGACCCTGCGTCGTTGCCTTGCGAAGCAGCCGGCCTCGCCCCGACCCGCCGCGAGCCGCGCCCATCCCGCCCCGACACCGGGCCGCGCTCGCACTCGCGCCATGGCGATGCCTCAAGAAACGTCGGACACGACCGCCAGAGTCGTCGCCGCGCCTGACTGCCAGGGATATTCCCGTATGACCAGTGCCACCCTCGAAGCCGCACAACCGGCCGAACAGACCAACTCCACCACCCGCGTCGCGGTAGCCAGCTTCATCGGCACCGCCATCGAGTTCTACGACTTCTATGTCTACGCCACCGCCGCCGCGCTGGTGATCGGCCCGGTGTTCTTCCCGCAGACCTCCGGCACTGCCCAGGCGCTCAGCGCCTTCATCACCTTCGGCATCGCTTTCCTCGCCCGCCCGCTGGGCTCGGCACTGTTCGGCCACTTCGGCGACCGTATCGGGCGCAAGTCGACCCTGGTCGCCTCGCTGCTGCTGATGGGCATCTCCACCACCCTGATCGGCCTGCTGCCGGGCTACGACAGCATTGGCGCCTGGGCGCCGATCCTGCTCTGCGTGCTGCGCTTCGGCCAGGGTCTCGGGCTGGGTGGCGAATGGGGCGGCGCGGCGCTGCTGGCCACGGAGAACGCGCCCAAGGGCCGTCGGGCCTGGTTCGGCATGTTCCCGCAGATGGGCCCGTCGATCGGCTTCCTCGCCGCCAACGGCCTGTTCCTCTGCCTGGCCATGCTGCTCAGCGAAGAGCAGTTCCGCGCCTGGGGCTGGCGTATTCCGTTCGTGCTCAGCGCCGTGCTGGTGATCGTCGGCCTGTACGTACGCCTGAAGCTGGTGGAAACCCCGGTGTTCGCCAAGGCCATGGAGCGCCACGAACGCTCCAGCCTGCCGATTGCCGAGCTGTTCGCCAAGCACTGGCGGCCGACCCTGCTGGGCGCCCTGGCGATGGTGGTGTGCTACGCCCTCTTCTATATCTCCACGGTGTTCTCGCTGAGCTATGGCGTCAGCACCCTGGGCTACAGCCGCGAAGACTTCCTCGGCCTGCTATGTATCGCCGTGCTCTTCATGGCGGCAGCAACACCGGTATCGGCCTGGCTGAGCGACCGCTTCGGGCGCAAACCGGTGCTGATCATCGGCTGCGCCGCCGCCATCGCCTCGGGCTTCGCCATGGAACCACTGCTGAGCCAGGGCTCGTCGGTGGAGGTAGCGATCTTCCTGTCGCTGGAGCTGTTCCTCATGGGTGTAACCTTCGCTCCCATGGGCGCGCTGCTGCCAGAACTCTTCCCCACCCACGTGCGCTACACCGGTGCTTCGGCGGCCTACAACCTGGGCGGCATCCTTGGTGCCTCAGTGGCGCCGTACATCGCGCAGAAGCTGGTGGGCATGGGGGGCCTGAGCTGGGTGGGCGGCTATGTGTCGGTTGCGGCGGCACTCAGCCTGCTGGCGGTGCTGTGCCTGCGCGAGACGCGCGGGGACGACCTGAACGATATCCGCTGAGACTTGCCTGTAGGAGCGAGCTTGCTCGCTCCTACAGAAGGGTTCGATCCTGGAAAACCAGCCATTGGGCCAGGTGTTCGCCCCAGACCTGATAACCCAGCGCCGACGGGTGATAGCCATCGATGGCAAGGAACTGTGGCTGCATCTCCAGGCTGACGCCGCAATACCCCGCCCCCTGCGCCAAGGCGAGGCTTCTGAGCTGACGATCCAGCAGCGCTGCGCGCCAGCCGAGCAGCCGGCGCAACAACCAGGGTAACGCCGTGAAATGCTGCAATGGCGGCACCGCCGTGCAGACGACCCGTGCGCCGCGACCACGAAAATGCGCGATCAATTGCTCAAGAGCCCCCAGCCAATGCTGGCCGGAGCTGAAATGCGTAGTGTCGTTGACGCCGAAGACCAGCGCCACCAGCTCGTAATCCTGATCAGTCGCCACCGGCAGCAGGCGCTCGCAGGCCTCTGCGGCAGTAATGCCGTTCTCCCCTACCGCACGCCAGGCAACAGGACGCTCCAGGCGGCTCGATAGCGCCAACGCCAGCCGCCCGGCCAGCGCAAAGTCCAGGCAGGACGCACCAACGCCGGCGACCGTGGACTCACCCAGCAGGAGAAGACGAAAAGGTTCGCCAGGAAACTCCGCGCCTGCAACGCCTTCGCAGACGCCCGCGGCGGGAGCCAGGCGCAAGGCCGTGCGCCTGGTACGCACGGCCATGGGCAGGGCCAACGGCAACAGCGGCAATGCCGCCGCCCACCACATCAGCCCCGCCCAGCGGCTCACAGCTGGACGTTGACCGCCTGGGCCGAACGGGTGGCCTTGGCGCGGGCGGCGTCGATCGACTCGTCGCGCGCCAGAGCAACGCCCATACGGCGCTGGCCATCCACCTCGGGCTTGCCGAACAGGCGCAGGGCGGTGTCTGGTTCGCTCAGGGCGGCGCCGAGATTACCGAAGGAAACCTGCTGCGACTTGCCTTCCACCAGGATCACCGCCGAGGCGGAATCGCCCAGTTGGCGGATCACCGGAATCGGCAGGCCGAGGATAGCGCGGGCATGCAGGGCGAATTCGGAGAGGTCCTGGGAAATCAGCGTCACCAGGCCGGTGTCGTGCGGGCGTGGCGAGACTTCGCTGAACCACACTTCATCGCCCTTCACGAACAGTTCCACGCCGAACAGACCACGGCCGCCCAGCGCTTCGGTGACCGCCTTGGCCACGCGCTCGGACTCGGCCAGCGCCTTCGGGCTCATCGCCTGCGGCTGCCAGGACTCGTGGTAGTCGCCCTTCACCTGGCGGTGGCCGATGGGCGCGCAGAAGGTAGTGCCACCGATGTGGCGTACGGTCAGCAGGGTGATTTCATAGTCGAAGTCGATGAAGCCCTCGACGATCACCCGGCCCTTGCCGGCGCGGCCGCCTTCCTGAGCGTAATCCCATGCGGTCTTCAGGTCGGCGTCGGACTTGAGCACGCTCTGGCCCTTGCCCGAGGAACTCATGATCGGTTTCACCACGCACGGATAGCCCACGGCGGCGACGCCCGCAGCGTAATCCTCGTAGGTATCGGCAAAGTGATAGGGCGAAGTGGGCAGGCCCAGCTCTTCAGCGGCCAGGCGACGGATGCCTTCGCGGTTCATGGTCAGCTGCGCGGCGCGCGCGGTCGGGATGACCGTGTAGCCTTCGTTCTCCAACTCGACCAGGGTCGCGGTGGCGATGGCCTCGATCTCCGGCACGATGTAGTGCGGCTTCTCCTGCTCGATCACCGCGCGCAGGGCAACGCCGTCGAGCATGCTGATCACGTGGCTGCGATGCGCGACCTGCATGGCCGGCGCGTTCGCGTAGCGGTCCACGGCGATGACTTCGCAGCCCAGGCGCTGCAGTTCGATCGCCACTTCCTTGCCCAGCTCGCCGGAGCCACAGAGCAGTACGCGGGTCGCGCTCGGCGACAAGGGAGTTCCAATACGGGGCATTGCGGGAAACCTCAAGAAGGGAAAAATCGACGGCGTGCTAGACCAGCACGCCTTGTTCGCGGGCACGCTGTTCGCAACGCTGAAGCACTTCGCGCCGTTCGGCGTTGTCCATGAGCCCCCAGCGGGTGATTTCGGCAGCGCTGCGCTGGCAACCCAGGCAGATGTCGGCATCGTCCAGCGCGCAGACGTGCACGCAGGGCGAGGCGACGGGACGTTCTTCAGTCATTTTCCTGCTCGGCCAGGTCGCGGGCGTAGCGCTGGGCGTTGTGTACGTAGTGGGCAGCGCTGGCTTCGAGCATCTTCTTCTGCGGCTCGGTCAGCTCGCGCACCACCTTGCCGGGGGAGCCCATGACCAGGGAGCCGTCGGGGATTTCCTTGCCCTCGGGGATCAGCGCGTTGGCGCCGATGATGCAGTACTTGCCGATCTTCGCGCCATTGAGGATCACCGCGTTGATGCCGACGAGGCTGTAGTCGCCTACCTGGCAGCCGTGCAGCATGGCGTTGTGGCCGATGGTCACGCCCTTGCCCAGGGTCAGCGGGAAGCCCATGTCGGTATGCATGACGGTGCCGTCCTGCACATTACTGTGCTCGCCGATGTGGATCAGCTCGTTGTCGCCGCGCAGCACGGCGTTGAACCAGACGCTGGCGCCGGCGTCGAGGCGCACCTTGCCGACCACCGTGGCGTTGGGGGCGATCCAGCTTTCCGGATGGGTTTCGACTCGGGAAGAGCCCAGGCGGTACTTCATGATTTCTCCTCAGACGGTGGCCGCTCGTTATTATCGGGTCTCAGCTCAGCTTGATGAACTTCGATGGCGGCTGGTGCAGGTCGATACGGGCGTCGTACAGCAGGTTCAGCAACTCGACCAGCATGATCGCGGACAGGCCCCAGATCTTGTAGCCCTCGAACAGGTAGCTCGGGACGTACCAGCTGCGGCCGAAATAGTCGATGCGGTGGGTGGTTTCCCGCGGGTCGCCACGGAAGAACTCCAGTGGCACCTTGAACACGGCGTCGATCTCGCCGTCATTGGGACGGTACTCCACGAAATCGGGGACGAAGCCGACGAATGGCTTGACCAGGATGCCGTGCCGCGACACCAGAGTGCTCAACGGACCGACCACCTCCACCAGCCCCGGCGGCAGGGCGATTTCCTCCTGCGCCTCGCGCAGCGCGGTGTGGATCAGGTCGACGTCCTCAGGATCACGGCGCCCGCCGGGGAAGGCCACCTCGCCGCTATGGGTCGAGAGCCCGGTCGCGCGCAGGGTGAGCACGAGCTCTTCCTGGGGTGTGATGGGAAGCAGAACCGCCGCCTCGGGGAAGCTGTGGTCCGTTTCAAGGTCGCTTGGTTGGTGCGTCTGTATGCGTTGGCGCAGCTGGTCCAGCATGCCGAACATCCTGCGGGGGCCGATTCTTCTAATTGAAGGATCATGGCACGAAAGACGTCCCTGCCCAACCCCCGCCCCTTGCTGGGTGCACCACGCAGCGCGCAAGATTGCCGCATCGAAAAACAAGGAAACGGCATGAAATTCTGCAGTCAGTGCGGCGCCTGCGTAAGCCTGCGCATCCCCAGCGGCGACAACCGCCTGCGCTTCGTCTGCGACCAGTGCCAGACTGTTCATTACCAGAACCCGCGCATCGTTGCCGGCTGCCTGCCGGCCTGGCATGGGCGCATCCTTCTCTGCCGCCGTGCCATCGATCCGCGCCGAGGATACTGGACGCTGCCGGCGGGCTTCATGGAAAACGGTGAAACCCTGGAACAGGCCGCCGCTCGCGAAACGCTTGAAGAAGCCAATGCCCGCGTCCACGACCTGCAGCTTTATACGGTCTTTGATCTGCCGCATATCAGCCAGGTTTATATCTTCTTCCGTGCCGAACTCACCGACCTCGACTTCTGTGCCGGCGACGAAAGCCTGGAAGTACGGCTCTTCGAAGAATCCGACATTCCGTGGGGTGAGCTGGCTTTCCCCACCGTGGGTCGTACCTTAGAATATTTCCTGGCGGATCGGGTCATTCAGAACTTCCCGATACGCAATGAAGGGATTCTCCCAATGCTTGCACAGAAAAAGAACTTATAAGCTCATTTACCGCCTCTAAGGCTTTAGGAACTACCGGGGAACACCACTCGATGCGCTGGTTGATTGCCGTACTTTGTCTGACCTTCGCAGCGTTCTCGCATGCCAACGCGACGCCCACGCTCGACGGTCACATCGACAAGATTCTCGTGCTCAAGTCCGAGCGCAAATTGCACCTCATGAGCAACGGCAAGGTGCTCAAGAGCTACCGCGTGTCCCTGGGCAAGCGCCCGCAGGGCCCGAAACTGGCCGAGGGCGACAACCGCACGCCGGAGGGCTTCTACTGGGTCGACTGGCGCAAGACCAGCGACAAGTACAACCTCTCCATGCACATCTCCTACCCCAACGCCCGCGACGTGGCCAAGGCGCGGGAAAAGAGCCTGCAGCCGGGCGGCATGATCATGATCCACGGCACCCCGATGGATGATGAATACCCCGAGTGGTACTTCTCGACCCTGGACTGGACCAACGGCTGCATCGCCATGACCAATGCCGACATGCGCGAGGTCTGGAGCCTGGTCAAGGACGGCACGCTGATCGAGATTCGCCCGTAAGGGCAGCAGCATGAAAAAGGCGCCCGCGGGCGCCTTTTTCGTATGGTTCAGAACACCATGTCCGACAGCCGCCAGACCTCGAAGGCCGGCGTCTCATAAGGATGAGCCTGCTTGAGGGCCTTGACCGAGTCATGGATCAACTCGTCGGCGACCACCATCTCCACCTTCCATTCGGCGACCTGCTCGATGCTGCCGGCCTGGCCGATGAACGGATTGCTGCCCTGCAAGGGGCGGAACTGTCCCTGTCCGAGTGCCTGCCAGCTGCAGCTGTCATAGGCACCGATGCGTCCTGCACCGGCGGCGAACACCGCTTTCTTGACCGATTCCAGATGGCTTTCCGGAACGTAGAAACACAGTTTGTACATCGGAGACTCCGATCGAAACGGGGACACGACCGTGGCAAGACGCGCCACGGGTGACAAATGCTGCCACAAATAGTGGCACTTTGCCTCTTGCGACCGACAAGTCGTCGTCCAAGTTCGACCGTCCGGCTCCCTGCTGGTTCGTCAGGGAGGTCCTTTGTATGAAATCTGTGACCGACTTCGAGCTCCACTTTGCCGAAGCGGTGAGCGGAAGCCGTCAGACTATTCCGCATAACCAACCTAGCTTGTTGAGCATTGAATGAGATTTTTCGAACGAAATTTCTTCTTACTGCGTAGGGTAAATCCCTAAGAGATTTTTTGGGCGCTCTGGTCACAGCACCCGCCGTGGGATGAGGCGATAACTGCACGGTCCTTCCCACTCGTACGGTACTGAACCATGAACGACCTCATCGCCCGCTCCAACCCCGACGGCTCCACGCGCCGCCAGAAACTTCTACTGATCTACCCACCGATGACCACCCCCACCTCGCCGCCCCTGGGTGCTCCGATGCTCAAGGGCTACATCGAGCGGGAACTGCCCAATTGGGACGTGAAGGTGCTGGACCTGAACCTGTGGTGCTACGAACGATTGTTCGAGATGTTGCGCAGCGGGTTCCTGCAGATACCCGGGACAAGCCCCAGCAGCCTCGCTGCACTGCTGGAAACACCAGACTTCTTCCGTGGCAAATCGATGAAGGACTTCTACGGCGACCCGGTCGCCTACGATCAACACGGTGAATTGCTGCTCACCCTCACGCACATGATGAGCGAAATACTCGGGCGCGAGGCCGATGACCTGCACCAGGGCGCCCACCTCACCCCGCTGCTCTCAGAAGCCTTCGACCTCATTATCAAGGAGCAGGCTGACTGCTATGGCTTCTCCATGATCTTCAGCCAGCAACTGCCCATCGGTGCGGCGTTCGGACGCCTGGTGCGGCAAGTCACCGGGCGCAAGGTCTTCTTTGGCGGCAGCTGCTTTACGGCAGGCGCGGAAGACTTCCTCCGCTGGTATCCCCATTCGGCAGACGTCATCATCGATGGCGATGGCGAAGAGCCTCTCAAGCAACTGCTGCTGCAAGGTGGCTCACCAGCGAATGTGCCGGGCGCCGTGTTTTTCGAGGCTGGTGAAGTCAAACGCAACCCCTCCGAATACCGTCGGGATATCGACGCCTACGGCAAGCCGGACTTCGGCGACCTGACGCTTGACCGCTATTACTCCCCCACTCCCGTCATCCCTTTGCTGCTGTCACGCGGCTGCTACTGGCGCCGCTGTACTTTCTGCGTGCATTACATGTCCGCCGGGCTGACTTATCGCCTGCATGGCCTGGAAATGGTCATCGACATGCTCCGAGGCTTTGTCGAAAAGGGCATCCGGCACTTCTCGTTCGTCGATGAAATGATCGCTCCCGGCCATTTTGCCAAGTTGGCGGATGCCATCATCGAGTCTGGCCTGGATATTTCCTACTACGCCCTGAGCAAGCCCAACCGCACCTTCACCCCCGAGATTCTCGCCAAGATGGCGCGTTCCGGTTGCAAGTACCTGCTCTGGGGCCTGGAAAGCGGCACACAACGCATTCTCGACCTGATGGACAAGGGCACGAAAATCGACGATGTCGAACAGGTATTGCGCAATGCCCACGCCGCGGGGATTGCCAACCATGTCTACATGATCTGCGGTTTCCCAACCGAAACCGAGGAAGAATTCCACAACACACTGCGCTTCCTGGACCGCAACCGCGACTACATCTACTCGATTCACCGCGGCACCTTCTCGCTGGAGCCTGGCTCCCCCATCCATAAGGAACAGGAACGCTTCGGCGTTACCCGCGCCTGGATGGCCCGTCCCACGCCCCTGGGCGGACGCTGGCACCATGAAACGGTCAGCGGCATGAATAGGGACGAAGTACAAGCGGTCTTCCGCGCGGCCCAGCCGTTCTTGCGGCGCTTCAACCCTTATGCGGTATTCCTGGCCAACTACCGGGATCACGCCATGCTGGTCTACGACAAGCTCGGCGCCGACGCGGTGCACAAGATGCCCCGTCACTTCCCCGACCTGAGCAAAGTGATTGAAGCCAGGAACAGCCAGACCACCACTGCGGACCTGATGAGTTGATCCGTCGACACAGGCCACTCGCCACCGTTCTTCCTTCAGCCGTTCTGCGCCGCTAACGAAGCTCCCGGCGCCTTGAATGCTGGCCATCGCAGTAGGGTAGTTCGGCAGACCGGCCGCAGCGGCAGAGCAGCAGGTAACGCTCGCGCTTCACCGTGAGTTCCAGCACATCCGGGCATTGCTCGGCAGCATCCGGCAGACTCGCGCAATGTCCACAGCGACACAGGAGCAGCACCTGCCCCGACGTCACCGGGCGAACTTCGGGAAGCACGGGGTCGTCAGCCAAGGCAGCCTCCAGCGATGGCCAGGCAAAGAAAAAGGGGAAAGCCGAAGCTTTCCCCTTTTTCGTCACGCATGAAGGCCGAACTCAGCCGACCCAGACGCGGGCATTGCGGAACATGCGCATCCAGCCGCCGTCCTCTTCCCACTCGTCCGGACGCCAGGAATTCTGCACGGCGCGGAACACTCGCTCCGGGTGCGGCATCATGATGGTGACACGGCCGTCGCGGCTGGTCAGGCCGGTGATACCACGGGGCGAGCCGTTCGGGTTGGCCGGGTAGGTCTCGGTGACCTTGCCCAGGCTGTCGACGAAGCGCATGGCCACGGTACCGGACAGGTCGGCTTCGAGCAGGGCTTCCTCGCTTTCGAACTCCGCATGGCCTTCGCCGTGGGCGATGGCGATCGGCAGGCGCGAACCGGCCATGCCCTGCAGGAAGATCGACTGCGACTCCTGCACCTGAACCATCGCCACGCGCGCCTCGAACTGCTCGGAGCGGTTGCGCACGAAGTGCGGCCAGAACTCGGTGCCGGGGATCAGCTCGTGCAGGTTGGACATCATCTGGCAACCGTTGCACACGCCCAGTGCGAAGCTGTCCTTGCGCTCGAAGAAGGCCTGGAAGCCATCGCGGGCACGGGCATTGAACAGGATCGACTTGGCCCAGCCTTCGCCGGCGCCCAGCACATCGCCGTAGGAGAAGCCGCCGCAGGCCACCAGGCCCTTGAACTGCTCCAGACTGATGCGGCCGGCGAGGATATCGCTCATGTGCACGTCGACTGCGGCGAAGCCGGCGCGGTCGAAGGCAGCCGCCATCTCGACCTGGCCGTTGACGCCCTGCTCGCGCAGGATGGCGATCTGCGGACGCACACCTTTCTTGATGTAGGGCGCGGCGATGTTGTCGTTGACGTCGAAGCTCAGCTTCACCGACAGGCCGGGGTTGTCCTCGTCCAGCAGGCCGTCGAATTCCTGGTCGGCGCAGTCGGCGTTGTCGCGCATGCGCTGGATACGGTAGCTGGTTTCGCTCCAGATACGCTGCAGGTTGCGGCGCTGGTCGTTGAAGACGCGCTCGCCATTGAAGTCCAGGTTGATCTCGGCGCCGTTGACCGGCTGGCCGATGACGGCGACGCAGTCTTCCAGGCCGGCAGCGCTGAACTGGGCCAGCACTTCCGGGGTGGCGGCGGAGCGAACCTGGATGACGGCGCCCAGCTCTTCGTTGAACAGGGCGGCGGTCAGCTCGTCACGGCTGTCGGCCAGCGCGTCGAGGTTCAGGTCCAGACCGCAATGACCGGCGAAGGCCATTTCCACCACGGTGGCCATCAGGCCACCGTCGGAACGGTCGTGGTAGGCCAGCAGGTGGCCGTCGGCGTTCAGGCCCTGGATCACAGCGAAGAAGGCCTTCAGGTCTTCGGCATCGTCGACGTCCGGCGCAGCGCGGCCGATCTGGCCGTTGACCTGGGCGAGGATCGAGCCGCCCATGCGGTTCTTGCCACGGCCCAGATCGATGGCGATCAGGTCGGTCTCGCCCTTGTCCAGGCGCAGTTGCGGAGTCAGGGTCTTGCGTACGTCGTTGACCGGGGCAAAGCCGGAGATGATCAGCGACATCGGCGAGGTCACGCTCTTCTCGGCGTCGCCATCCTGCCAGCGGGTCTTCATGGACATGGAGTCCTTGCCCACCGGGATGGTGATGCCCAGCGCCGGACACAGTTCCATACCGACAGCCTTGACGGTGTCGTACAGGCGCGCGTCTTCGCCCGGGTGGCCGGCAGCGGCCATCCAGTTGGCGGAGAGCTTGATCTCGGAGATCTTGTCGATGCTCGCGGCGGCCAGGTTGGTGATGGTCTCACCGATCGCCATGCGGCCGGAGGCCGGGGCGTCGATCAGGGCCAGCGGAGTGCGCTCGCCCATCGCCATGGCTTCACCGGTGTAGACGTCGAAGCTGGTGGCGGTGACGGCGCAGTCGGCCACCGGCACCTGCCACGGGCCGACCAACTGGTCGCGCGCCACGAGGCCGGTGATGGTGCGGTCGCCGATGGTGATCAGGAAGTTCTTGCTGGCCACGGCCGGGTGACGCAGCACACGCTGAGTGGACTCGGTCAGGTCCAGGCCGACAGTGGCGAAGTCATCGCCCAGTTCGGCTTCGCGGGTGACCGAACGGTGCATGCGCGGCGGCTTGCCCAGCAGTACTTCCAGCGGCATGTCCACCGGATTGTTGCCGAAGTGGCTGTCGGCGACGGCCAGCTGCTTCTCTTCGGTGGCTTCACCGACCACGGCGAACGGGCAGCGCTCGCGCTCGCAGATGGCCTTGAAGGTCTCGAAGTCGGCGGCGTCGACCGACATCACGTAGCGTTCCTGCGACTCGTTGCACCAGATTTCCAGCGGGCTCATGCCCGGCTCGTCGTTGGGCACGGCGCGCAGTTCGAAGCGGCCGCCACGGCCGCCGTCGTTGATCAGTTCCGGCAGGGCGTTGGAGATGCCGCCCGCGCCCACGTCGTGGATGAACTTGATCGGGTTGTTCTCGCCCATCTGCCAGCAGCGGTCGATGACCTCCTGGCAACGGCGTTCCATTTCCGGGTTCTCGCGCTGCACCGAGGCGAAGTCCAGGTCAGCGGCGGAAGCACCGGTGGCCATGGAGGACGCCGCGCCGCCGCCCAGGCCGATCAGCATGGCCGGGCCGCCGAGTACGATCAGCTTGGCGCCGACCGAGATCTCGCCCTTCTGCACATGGTCTTCGCGGATGTTGCCCAGGCCACCGGCGATCATGATCGGCTTGTGGTAACCACGGACTTCCTCACCACGCGGAGTGGCGATGGCCTGCTCGAAGGTACGGAAATAACCGGCCAGGTTCGGGCGGCCGAATTCGTTGTTGAACGCGGCGCCGCCCAACGGGCCTTCGATCATGATGTCCAGCGGAGTGACGATGCGCTCGGGCTTGCCGTAGGGCACTTCCCAGGGCTGCTCGAAGCCGGGGATGTTCAGGTTGGAGACGGTGAAGCCGACCAGGCCGGCCTTCGGCTTGGCGCCGCGGCCGGTTGCGCCTTCGTCGCGGATCTCGCCGCCGGAGCCGGTGGAGGCACCGGGGAAGGGAGCGATGGCGGTCGGGTGGTTGTGGGTCTCCACCTTCATCAGGATATGCACGGGCTCTTCGCTCGCCGCGTACTCGCGGGTTTCCGCGTTCGGGTAGAAGCGGCCGGCGACGTAGCCTTTCATGACCGCAGCGTTGTCCTTGTACGCGGACAGCACGCCTTCGCGGTGCATTTCATAGGTGTTCTTGATCATGCCGAACAGGCTCTTGTCCTGCGACTGGCCGTCGATGTCCCAACTGGCGTTGAAGATCTTGTGGCGGCAGTGCTCGGAGTTGGCCTGGGCGAACATCATCAGCTCGACGTCGTGCGGGTTGCGACCCATCTCGACGAAGCTTTTCACCAGGTAGTCGATCTCATCGTCGGCCAGGGCCAGGCCCAGCTCAAGGTTGGCCTTCTCCAGCGCGGCGCGACCGCCGGCAAGGATGTCCACCACGGTCAGCGGCTTGGGCTGGGCGTGGCTGAACAGGGCGGAAGCCTCTTCGAGCTGGCTCAGAACCAGTTGGGTCATGCGGTCGTGCAGGCGGGCGGCAACGGCTTGTACGTCGGCCTCGCTCAGCTCACCGCTGACGTAGTAGGCGATGCCGCGCTCGATGCGCTCGATCTTGGCCAGGCCGCAGTTGCGGGCGATGTCCGAGGCCTTGCTCGACCAGGGCGAGATGGTGCCGAAGCGCGGCACCACCAGGAACAGACGGCCGGCGGGCTCCTGCACGGGGACGCTCGGGCCGTATTTCAGCAGGCGCGCCAGGACTTGTTCTTCCTCGGCGTTGAGGGCTCCGGTGACCTCGGCGAAGTGCGCAAACTCGGCATACAGCCCGGTGACGGCGGGCACATGCTGGGTCAGCAGGTCGAGCAGTTTGCCGTGGCGGAAAGCGGAAAGGGCGGGAGCACCGCGCAGGATCAGCATTGTCGGAACAGCCTCTGGAGACGGGGAAGTGTGTGGGGCCGGACGGGCCGGCCCACAGAGGCCGTGCATTCTACCGTAAAGCGCTGCGTGGCGGCAGCTCTCAAGCGCCTTCCTTGCCGTTGCTCCCGCGAAAATCGCCATTCATCTTCGAATGCCTTCGAGCGACGGCCGCGCGAGCGCTTGCGTCCGGGCCTCCGTGTCCGACAGGCCGACGAACGGCGCGCCAGCTAGCAGAGAAGCCGTCGGCTGTCGAGATATGGCGCACAACTGCCTTTGCGTATACTGCCCTGATGCTTGCCCTGACTGTGTCCCGTGTGCGCTGCACCGCCTGGATCTTGGCGACCTGTATCTTTCTGCTGCTTTGCGGCTGTAGCGAGGCGAAAGCCCCGACGGCCCTCGAGCGCGTGCAGAAGGACGGCGTGCTGCGCGTGATCACCCGCAACAGTCCGGCCACCTACTTCCAGGACCGCAACGGCGACACCGGCTTCGAGTACGAGCTGGCCAAGCGCTTTGCCGACAGCCTGGGCGTACAGCTGCAGATCGAAACCGCCGACAACATCGACGACCTCTATGATCGCATCGGCCGCGACGGCGGGCCGAACCTGGCTGCCGCCGGACTGACGCCGGGCGGCGAACGCGATAGCCAGGTGCGCTACTCGCACTCCTACCTCGACGTCACCCCGCAGGTTGTCTACCGCAACGGTGCCCAGCGCCCTACCCGCCCGGACGATCTGGAGGGCAAGCGCATCGTCGTCCTGAAAGGCAGCAGCCACGCCGCGCAACTGGCCGAACTGAAGAAGCAGTACCCCAAGCTGGAGTACCGCGAATCCGATGCCGACGAAATGGTCGACCTGCTGCGCATGGTGGACGTCGGCGAGATCGACCTGACCCTGGTCGACTCCAACGAACTGGCAATGAACCAGGTGTATTTCCCCAACGTTCGTGTCGCCTTCGACCTTGGCGACGCCAAGGGGTTGGCCTGGGCGCTGCCGGCCGGGGATGACAACAGCCTGCTGGAGAAGGTCAACGCCTTCCTCGACAAGGCCAAGCAGGATGGTCTGCTGCAGCGCCTGAAGGACCGCTATTACGGCCATGTGGACGTGCTCGGTTATGTCGGCGCCTACACCTTCGCCCAGCATCTGCAGCAACGCCTGCCCAAGTACGAACAGCACTTCCGCCAGAGCGGTACCAAGCTCGAGGCAGACTGGCGCCTGCTGGCGGCCATCGGCTACCAGGAATCGATGTGGCAGCCCGACGCTACCTCCAAGACCGGCGTGCGCGGCCTGATGATGCTGACCAACCGCACCGCCCAGGCCATGGGCGTGGCCAATCGCCTGGACCCGAAGCAGAGCATCCAGGGCGGCAGCAAGTACTACGTGCAGATCAAGGACGAGCTGCCCGACAGCATCAAGGACCCGGACCGCATGTGGTTCGCCCTGGCCGCCTACAACATCGGCGGCGCGCACCTCGACGACGCGCGCAAGATGGCCGAGCAGCAGGGCCTCAACCCGAACAAGTGGCTGGATGTGAAGAAGATGCTGCCGCGCCTGTCGCAGAAGCAGTACTACCGCAAGACCCGTTACGGCTACGCGCGCGGCGGCGAGACGGTGCACTTCGTGCAGAACGTGCGCCGCTACTACGACATCCTCACCTGGGTGACCCAGCCGCAGATGGAAGGCGGCCAGCTCGCCGAGAGCGGCCTGCACCTGCCGGGCGTGAACAAGACCAAGCCCGACGATGACGACGACGGGCGGAATCAGAAGCTCTGAGCTGATCCACGCCGACTCGCACTCCCACAACTCCAGAAGTGCTCAGCCCTTGCGACGCGCCTTGAAGAAGGCAGAGAGCATCGCGCTACATTCCTCTCCCAGCACTCCACCTTCCACCAGCACCCGGTGGTTGAGGAAGCCCTGTTCGAAGAAGTTACCCCGGCTGACCACCACGCCCGACTTGGGCTCGGTGGCGCCGAACACCACACGCTGGATGCGCGAGTGCACCAGCAGGCCGGCGCACATGCTGCAGGGTTCGAGGGTGACATAGAGCGTGCTGCCGGGCAGTCGGTAGTTCTGCGCGGCGGCGGCTGCCTCGCGGATGGCGACCATTTCCGCATGGGCGCTGGGGTCGTGGGAGCTGATCGGGCGGTTGAAGCCTCGGCCGATGACCTGACCGTCCAGCACCAGCACAGCGCCCACGGGCACCTCGCCCAGTGCCGCGCCCTGCTCGGCCAGGGCCATGGCTTCACGCATGAAGGGGATGTCCTGGCTGCGGTCGATGACCGGCGCCAGCCCCTTCACCGTCGGATGCCCCTTGCTGTTGGTCAGCCGCACCATGCCTCGCCCACCGCGATGGTTCCCATCAGCCCGGTCTCCATGTGATCGATCACGTGGCAGTGGAACATCCACAGGCCGGGGTTATCCGCCACCAGCGCCACGCGTGCCGTCTCATTCTTGCCCAGCAGGTAGGTGTCGGTGAAGTACGGGATGATGTCGCGGCGATCCGAATCCAGCACCTTGAAGGCCATGCCGTGCAGGTGGATCGGATGCTGGTACTGGGTCATGTTGCGCAGCACGAAGATATAGCTGTTGCCTTCCTTGAGCTTGGCCAGCGGCGGCGCGTTGTGCTTGTGCTCCTCGCCGCCCTGCCAGGCCACGCCGTTGATCTGCCACAGCGACGGCGCCGACTGCCCCTTGGAGTAGTCGGACATGGCGCCGACCCACTCGAACTTGAAGTTGATGGTCTCGGCGTTCTTCAGGTCCGGCTCGGCCACCGGGTTGCGCGGCAGCGGCGCCGGCCACTTGGCGGTGGGCGCTTTCGGGTTGGCGACGCCACGGATGGTCGCCAGACGCACCGGGCCATTGCGCAGAGACAGCTCGGCGCCTTCCGCCGGGCCGCGGATGCCCAGTTCCAGGCGCATGCCCGGGCCGATCCAGTACTGGTCATTCGGACCCTTGCCGAAATCGCGCGGCGCCACCGGGTGGCCGTCGATGGCGTAGATCTTCGCCTCGGCGTCCGGCAGGTTGAGGCGGTAGGTCACGGTGTTGTCGACGTTGAGGATGCGCACGCGGACGATCTCGCCGGCCGGCAATTCGATCACCGGGGTACGTTCGCCGTTGATGGTCGACAGGCGTCCGCGAGTCCCTTCGCGCGCGGCCTCGCGCGGTACGCTGAAGGGCGTGAAGTTGCCCTCCTCGTCCACGTGCCAGGTCTTCAGGTTGAGGATCTTTTCGCTGGTGAACTCGGAGGGCTCGCGCTCGTCGATGATCAGCGGCCCGACCAGGCCGCGGCCCAGTTGCTCGCTGCTCATCAGGTGCGGGTGGTACCAGTAGCTGCCGGCGTCCGGCGTCTTGAACTGGTAGATGAAGCTCTCGCCCGGCTGCACCGGCGGCTGCGAGATGTAGGGCACGCCGTCCATCTCGATGGGCAGGCGGATGCCGTGCCAGTGGATGGTGGTCGGCTCGTCCAGCTTGTTGGTGAAGCGCACGCGCAGCCAGTCGCCCTGGCGCGCACGGATTTCCACACCGGGCGCCTGGCCGCCATAGCCCAGGCCAGGGGTCTTGTGGCCGGGCACCAGCTCCAGGTCCAGCGGCGCGGCGATCAGTTCATAATCATGCTCGGCGGCTACCTGCGGGCGCGCCAGCCAGATGCGCGCGCCACCGGCGCCCAGGCCGACGACAGCCAGGCCAGCGAGGCCACCGAGTACTTGTCTACGGGTAAACGACATGGGTCCAGACTCCTCGAACAAGGGACTTGCGACCCCATCGGCTTTCACGGAGGTTGGCGCGTTCGCGCCCGGCGCCAGGCTCTTGCGGCCGGCTGCATTGCTCCGCTTCCCACATAGGAAGCAGAAGGCAACTGTGCATGAAGGCGCAAACGCCTCTCATGCGCCAGGTCAAGGACAGGTATCCCCGTCCTCGCCTGTCGAAGAAAGCGGCGAGATTGCCGCTTTCCTCGTTAAGGAAACGTTAAAACCTGAATTCGATCTCGCGAGCTAGAGCCGTAGTAGGCGGAAAGCGCCCGAAGAGCGGAGTTTACAGCTGTAAATGGGCACCTGAGGGCGCTTTCCAACGCCCTACGGCCGACGCGCAGCAGATCAAAGCAGGTTTTAGACGTCTCCGATCATTCCCACTCGATGGTGGCTGGCGGCTTGCTCGACACGTCGTAGGTGACGCGGGAGATGCCGTCGATCTCGTTGATGATGCGATTCGAGACCTTCTCCAGCAGCTCGTACGGCAGGTGCGCCCAGCGAGCGGTCATGAAGTCGATGGTTTCCACGGCGCGCAGCGCAACGACCCAGGCGTAACGGCGGCCATCGCCGACCACGCCGACGGATTTCACCGGCTGGAACACCACGAAGGCCTGGCTGGTCTTGTGGTACCAGTCGAAGTTGCGCAGCTCTTCGATGAAGATGTGGTCCGCGCGACGCAGCAGGTCGGCGTACTCCTTCTTCACCTCGCCGAGGATGCGCACGCCCAGGCCCGGGCCCGGGAACGGATGGCGATAGACCATGTCGTAGGGCAGGCCCAGCTCCAGGCCGATCTTGCGGACTTCGTCCTTGAACAGCTCGCGCAGCGGCTCGACCAGTTCGAACTGCATGTCCTCGGGCAGGCCGCCGACGTTGTGGTGCGACTTGATCACGTGGGCCTTGCCGGTCTTGGCGCCGGCCGACTCGATCACGTCGGGGTAGATGGTGCCCTGGGCGAGGAACTTCACGTCCTTCAGCTTGGTGGCTTCCTCATCGAAGACTTCGATGAAGCTGCCGCCAATGATCTTGCGCTTCTGCTCCGGGTCACTGACGCCGGCCAGACGGCTGAGGAACTTCTCTTCGGCGTTGGCGCGGATCACCTTGACGCCCATGTTCTCGGCGAACATGGCCATCACCTGGTCACCCTCGTGCAGGCGCAGCAGGCCGTTGTCGACGAAGACGCAGGTCAGCTGGTCGCCGATGGCCTTGTGCAGCAGGGCTGCGACCACCGAGGAGTCCACGCCGCCGGACAGGCCCAGCAGCACTTTGGAGTTGCCGACCTGGGCACGCACGGTGGCGATGGCGTCGTTGACGATGTTGGACGGAGTCCACAGGGCTTCGCAGCCGCAGATGTCCAGCACGAAGCGCGAGAGGATGCGACCGCCCTGCTTGGTGTGGGTCACTTCCGGATGGAACTGCACGCCGTAGTAGCCACGGGCATCGTCCGCCATGGCGGCGATCGGGCAGCTCGGGGTGCTGGCGAGGATGTGGAAGCCGGCCGGAATCTCGGTAACCTTGTCGCCGTGGCTCATCCACACGTCGAGGCCGAAGACGCCGTCCTCATCCACGTGATCTTCGATGCCGTCGAGCAGGCGGGCCTTGCCGACGACGTCAACGCGGGCGTAGCCGAACTCGCGCAGGTCCGAACCCAGCACCTTGCCGCCCATCTGCTCGGCCATGGTCTGCATGCCGTAGCAGATACCGAACAGCGGCACCTTGAGGTCGAACACCGCCTGCGGCGCGCGCGGGCTGTTGGCCTCGTGCACCGACTCCGGGCCGCCGGCCAGGATGACGCCGCGCGGGGCGAAGGCACGAACCTCGTCGTCGCTCATGTCGAACGGGTGGATCTCGCAGTACACGCCGATCTCGCGGACGCGGCGGGCGATCAGCTGGGTGTACTGGGAGCCGAAGTCGAGGATCAGGATCCGGTGAGCGTGAATGTCTTGGGCCATGGCCATCTCTCGTAGCGAAATTCTTAAACGACACGGGGCTGTATCAACCAGCCCCGTGTCCGACTCATTAACCTGAAACCCTCAACCTACGCGGTAGTTCGGGGCTTCCTTGGTGATCTGCACATCGTGGACGTGGGACTCGGCCATGCCGGCGCCGGTGATGCGCACGAACTGCGGCTTGGTGCGCATGTCCTGGATATCGGCGCTGCCGGTGTAGCCCATGGCGGCGCGCAGGCCGCCCATCAGCTGGTGGACGATGGCGGTCAGCTGGCCTTTATAGGGCACGCGGCCTTCGATGCCTTCGGGTACCAGCTTCTCGGCGCCGGCGGAGGCGTCCTGGAAGTAGCGGTCGGAGGAACCGGTGGAACCGGCCATGGCGCCCAGGGAGCCCATGCCACGGTAGGACTTGTAGGAGCGACCCTGGAACAGCTCGATCTCGCCCGGCGCTTCTTCGGTACCGGCGAACATCGAACCCATCATCACGCAGTAGGCGCCAGCCACCATGGCTTTGGCCAGGTCGCCGGAGAAGCGGATGCCGCCGTCGGCGATCAGCGGAACGCCGGTGCCTTCCAGGGCAGCGGCGACGTTGGCGATGGCGGAGATCTGCGGCACGCCGACGCCAGCGACGATACGGGTGGTGCAGATGGAGCCCGGGCCGATGCCGACCTTGACGGCGTCGGCGCCAGCGTCAGCCAGTGCCTTGGCCGCTTCGCCGGTGGCGATGTTGCCGCCGATGACCTGGACTTGCGGGAAGGTTTCCTTGACCCAGCGGACGCGATCGATCACGCCTTTGGAGTGGCCGTGGGCGGTATCGACGACAACCACGTCAACGCCGGCGGCGACCAGGGCGGAAACACGCTCGCCGGTATCGGCGCCAGTGCCGACCGCAGCGCCGACGCGCAGGCGGCCCAGGTCATCCTTGGACGCCAGCGGGTAGGTCTTGGCCTTCTCGATGTCGCGGAAGGTCACCAGGCCAGTGAGGTAGAAGTTCTCGTCGACGATCAGCATCTTCTCGATGCGGTTCTCGTAGAGCGCCGCCTTGATCTCTTCCAGCGGGGTGTTCTCGCGGGCAGTGACCAGTTTGCCCTTCGGGGTCATGATCGCGGCCACGCTGTCGCCGATGTTCGGCTTCACGCGCAGGTCGCGGCCGGTGACGATACCGACCAGCTCACCCTCTTCCACCACCGGGAAGCCGGAGAAGCCGTACTCGCGGGCGATCTGCAGCAGCTCGATGATCTTGGTCGACGGGGTCACGGTGACCGGGTCGCGAACAATCGCGGTCTCGTGCTTCTTGACCTTGCGGACCTCGGCGGCCTGCTGCTCGATGCTCATGTTCTTGTGGATGATGCCGATGCCGCCTTCCTGCGCCATGGCGATGGCCAGGCGGGCTTCGGTCACGGTATCCATCGCGGCGGACACCAGCGGGATGTTCAGTTCGATGCCACGGGTCAGGCGAGTCTTCAGACTCACGTCCTTGGGCAGGACTTCCGAATAACCTGGGATCAGGAGGACGTCGTCGAAAGTGAGGGCTTCTTGGCTGATGCGCAGCATGGCGGGGGCTCCCGATCGGGAAAAATGGAAGCGCGGCATTATATCCCAGCTGGGGGGTGCGGCTCAACGTAACCAGACGATCTGAATGCAGTCTTTATCCGGCTTGCGCGCTGGCCCCGTTCCACAGGCCCGCTTATCATCCTTCGCCATGCAGAACGATCCCTTCCAACGGCTGGGCCTCGACCGCGAGGTTCTGACCGTCAGCCAGCTAAACCAGCGCGCCCGCCACCTGCTGGAGGACGTGTTCCCGCAGGTGTGGGTCGAGGGCGAGATCTCCAACCTCGCGCGGCCCGCGTCCGGTCACCTGTACTTCAGCCTCAAGGACAGCAACGCCCAGGTGCGTTGCGCGCTGTTCCGGCAGAACGCCCTGCGGGTGCGCCAGGCCCTGCGCGACGGCCTGGCCGTGCGGGTGCGCGGCAAGATTTCGCTGTTCGAAGGGCGCGGCGACTACCAATTGATCGCCGACACCGTC
>NZ_MACM02000056.1:0-19895 GCF_001675465.2 Pseudomonas sp. AU12215 | reverse complement strand
TGATGCCGCCCCGCCGGGAGGATCAGGCGCGCTCGGTCGCCTGCTGCTCGTCCACGTCGCCTTCGGCCATGCAGGCCGCGGCGGTGAACAGCACGTCGGTGGAAGAGTTCAGCGCGGTTTCGGCCGAGTCCTGGAGGATGCCGATGATGAAGCCGACCGCCACCACCTGCATCGCCACCTCGCTGGAGATGCCGAACAGGCCGCAGGCCAGCGGGATCAGCAGCAGCGAGCCGCCGGCCACGCCGGAAGCGCCGCAGGCGCAGACCGAGGCGACCACGCTGAGCAGAATGGCGGTGGGCAGGTCCACGGCGATGCCGAGGGTATGCACAGCCGCCAGGGTCAGCACGCTGATGGTGATGGCGGCGCCGGCCATGTTGATGGTCGCGCCCAGCGGGATCGACACCGAGTAGGTGTCCTCGTGCAGGCCCAGGCGCTCGCACAGTTGCAGGTTGACCGGGATGTTGGCCGCCGAGCTGCGCGTGAAGAAGGCGGTGATGCCGCTCTCGCGCAGGCACATCAGCACCAGCGGGTAAGGGTTGCGACGGATCTTGGCGAAGACGATCAGCGGGTTGACCACCAGCGCCACGAACAGCATGCAGCCCAGCAGCACGGCCAGCAGGTGCAGGTAGCCGAGCAAGGCGTCGAAGCCGGATTCGGCGATGGTGCCGGCCACCAGGCCGAAGATGCCCAGCGGGGCGAAGGCGATGACGACACGAACGATCAGGGTGACGCCGTTGGCCATGTCATCCAGCAGGTCGCGGGTGGTCTGGCGGGCGTGGCGCAGGGCAATCCCCAGGCCGATGGCCCAGGCCAGGATGGCGATGAAGTCCGCCTCCAGCAGCGCCTTCACCGGGTTGGTGGTGACGCTGAACAGCAGCGAGCGCAGCACTTCGCCAATACCGCCGGGCGGTGCCAGTTCGCTGCTGGGCGCATGCAGTACCAGGTTCGACGGGAAGGCGAAGCTGGCGATCACCGCGACCACCGCGGCGGAGAAGGTGCCGATCAGGTAGAGCACCAGGATCGGCCGGATGTGGGTGCGCTGGCCCTGCTTGTGGTTGGCGATGGAGGCCATCACCAGTACCAGCACCAGGATCGGCGCCACGGCCTTCAGCGCGGAGATGAACAGCTTGCCGAGCAGGCCGACCGCCTGTGCGCCTTGCGGCCAGAGCAGGGCGAGGGCGATGCCGCAGAGCATGCCGATGAAGATCCGCAGGACCAGGCTGGTGCCCTTGAGCCGCTGCAGGAGGGTGGGAGTGGGAAGCGTCATGACATCGTTCGCTGCGTGAATGAGGGGACGCACCCGTGGCCGGATGCGCAAGGGCGCGGATTATGCCGTCTGGAGTCGGCAAATGCGCGGCTACCCGTCGATTGATCGGTCAGGTTGTGCTTCTTCAGGTGTCAGGTCGCAGTCTGGACGGCTGCGCGCGCGCCGGCATTGATCCATGCCGGTCGCCTTGGCAATAACGGGAATTCAGCGCAGGTCGGCGAAGGTTTCCGGGTCCAGGTCGACGGCGGCGACCCGTTGCACGGCGCCACGCATGGTGACCTGAAAGTCATCAGCGACACGGATTTCCAGGCGGCCGCCAGCCAGGTGCAGGTCGATGTGCTCATCGCACAGCCCCAGCCGGCGGGCCACTGCGGCCGCCGCGCAACTGCTGGTGCCGGAGGACAGCGTATAGCCGGCGCCGCGCTCCCAGATTTCGACGCGCAGCGCGTCGCGGGCGAGCCACTGGACGAACTGCACGTTGCTGCGCCGGGGGAACAGCGGATGATTTTCCAGCAGCGGACCGAGGCGGCGTGCCAGTTCGGGGCTGGTCTGTTCGACGAAGACCACGCAGTGCGGATTACCCATGGAAACGGCGTTGATCTCCAGCGCGACGCCGTCGATTTCCAGTGGATAGCCCAGCGCCTCGGGGGCATCGACCCGCACCGGAATCCTTGCGCAGGCGAACTCGGCGCGGCCCATGGATACCTCGACGGTGCGACCCTCGTCGAATACCTGGCTGGTGACCGTACCGCCGGCGGTGACGACGTCGAACGGCTGGTCTGCGACCAATCCGCAATCCCACAGGTAGCGGGAGAAAATGCGCAGGCCGTTGCCGCTCTTTTCCGCTTCCGAGCCGTCCGGATTGAGGATGCGCAGGCCGAAGGCGCTGTCGCTGTGATTCGCCAGCAGGATGCCGTCGGAGCCGATGCCGAAGTGGCGGTCGCAGACCCGGCCGATCTGCGCCGGCGTCAGGGTAAAGGGCGCTTTGCCGGCGTACACCAGATAGTCATTGCCCAGTGCCTGGTATTTCACGAAGTGCATGGTCGCGGTCCGTCGCCAGTGGAAAGCTCCGACTATACACGCGGCCCGGTGTGTTCCGTGCCCTGGCTCAGTAGCGCATCCAGCACGCGCTGGCCGAGAATCACCAGCCAGCAGGCGAGGATGAAGGGCGCGGTGAAGGCGGGCAGGCCGACCAGCGCGAAGCAGGGTTGCAGCAGCACCGCCAGGAGGATGCCGCACAGTGGCGCCAGGGGGCTGCGGAAGCGCAGCGACAGGGCGATCCCGGCCAGCGCGCCGTTCAGCCCCAGCAGTCCGGCCTGAGCGGAGGCGGCCGGCAGGCCGAACAGTGGCGCGATGGCCAAGGCGCCCGCGGCGCCGAGCAGCGCCCAGAACGCGGCGCGACGATCCGCCAGCAGCAGGCCGAGGGCGATGGTCAGGCCGGCGAGCGGTTCACCGAGGAAGATCACCTCGCCGAAGCCCTGCGTCGTCGAGTCCAGCAACGGGTTCACCGTGCCGCAGGACAGGCAGGCGGTCGCGGCCGCCGGCGCGAAGCCAAGGGCCTTGCCCAGCGTCACCGACACCCAGCCCAGCAGCACGAAGGACGAGGTATAGGCCGGCAGGCCGAAGCGCTGGCGTGACTGCCGCAATAGCACGGCCTGCACCGCCACCGAGGTGAGGATGGCGGCGATGGTCAGCATCACCAGCCCCAGCGACCACTGGAATACGAAGGGCAGCAGCAGGCCGATGAGGATCGGGTTGTAGTCGTGCAGGCCGGCGTCGATGTCCGCCTGCGGCTCGCGCACGAAGCGCGCGGTGAGCGGGCCGAGCAGGGCGCCCAGCACGGCGCCGGGCAGCAGCTGCGGTGCGGACCAGGCGATGGTCAGCAGCAGGATCAGGCCGAAGCGTGCGTCAGCCTGCAGGTAGATCTGGCCGAAGCCGATCAGCCGGGTGCGCAGCGGATGTTTCCTGGAGAGAGGATTCAGGTGCATGTGGGTACAGGGCAGGTTAAATGAGGCTCCGCAGCGCTTCGCTAGGTGTGGAGCATCGAGGCCCCATCGACGAGCAGTGCGTGAGCATTCTGTGACGCCGCCATACGGGGCCGCGCCACGGGGTTGGAAAAAGAAAAGAGGCTGCCGGCGGGATCGCCGCCAACAGCCTCAAAGTTCCATGGCCAGCATTGGGAGTTGCTGCGTGGGGGCCATGGACCGACAAGCATTCGGTGCTCATGTTTCTGCTGCTGAAGCACTCAGTAGCAAGGTCAAACCCGGACGGACGGGGACGCGGCCCCGTATTCCCGGCCCCGTCCGTCCGGGAGTGACTCGGTGCGGAGGCACGCGCGTTGGCGTGGCTCCTGAACTCGGTTGCCCTCTCCCCAGCCCTCTCCCGCAAGCGGGAGAGGGGGCTTGAGCGGCAGAAGGCGGAACACCGGAGTCACTGGCGGCGCCGAACTGCCCCCTCTCCCTTCAGGGAGAGGGTTGGGGAGAGGGGCTCTCAGGCTTGCATCAAACTTCCAGCGCCGGCGCCACCGTTTCGATCCGCAGCATGTTGGTGCTGCCCGGCTGGCCGAAGGGCACGCCGGCGGTGATCACCACGGTGTCGCCACGGCGCGCCATGCGCTGGGCCAGGGCGATGTCCAGGGCGGTGGAGCAGATCTCGTCGACGTGGGCGAGCTGCGCGTTGACCACCGAATGGACGCCCCAGGCCACGGTCAGGCGGCGGGCGGATTTGAGTTGCGGCGTCAGGCTGAGGATCGGTGCCTTGGGCCGCTCGCGGGAGGCGCGCAGGGTCGAGGCACCGGACTCGGTGTAGTTCACCAGCACGGCCACCGGCAGGATGCGGCTGATCCGGCGGATCGCGCAGCTGATGGCGTCGGAGACGGTGGCGTCCGGTTCCGGGCGGTTGATCTCCAGCGTCGCCTGGTAGTCCGGCTCGGCTTCGACCTGGCGGATGATCTTCGCCATCATCTCCACGGCCTCGCGCGGATACTGGCCCGAGGCGCTTTCGGCGCTGAGCATCACGCAGTCGGCGCCTTCGCTGACGGCATTGGCAACGTCGGTCACCTCGGCACGGGTCGGCGCCGGGGAGAAGCGCATGGATTCGAGCATCTGCGTCGCCACCACTACCGGGCGGCCGAGCTGGCGGCAGACCTGGATGATGCGCTTCTGGATGCCCGGCACGCTCTCGGCCGGCATCTCCACGCCGAGGTCGCCACGGGCGACCATGATCGCGTCGGACAGGCGGGCGATGGCTTCGATGGACTGCACCGCCGAAGGCTTCTCGATCTTGGCCATGAGGAAGGCCTTGTCGCCGATCAGCGCGCGGGCTTCCTCGATGTCTTCGGGGCGTTGCACAAAGGACAGCGCCACCCAGTCCACGCCCAGCTCCAGGCCGAACGTAAGATCTCGGCGGTCCTTGGCGGTCAGCGGGCTGAGCTTGAGCACAGCCTCGGGGACGTTGACGCCCTTGCGGTCGGACAGCTCGCCGCTGTTCATCACGCGCGTCTCGATGGCATCGCTGTGGGCGTTGAGCACCTGCAGGCGAATCTTGCCGTCGTCGAGCAGCAGGCTCATGCCCGGTTCCAGCGCCTGGATGATTTCCGGGTGGGGCAGGGTGACGCGCTGCTGGTCTCCCGGTGCGTCGTTGAGGTCGAGGGTGAAGGTCTGGCCCTTCTCCAGCTGGACGGCGCCCTCGGCGAAACGGCCCACGCGCAGCTTCGGCCCTTGCAGGTCCATGAGGATGCCGATGGGGTAGTTCAGTTCGGCTTCCACTTCGCGCACCCAGGCGAAACGCTGGGCGTGGTCGCTGTACTCGCCGTGGCTGAAGTTCAGGCGGAACAGGTTGGCGCCGGCTTCCACCAATGCGCGGATGTCGTCGCGGCTTTTGATCGCCGGGCCCAGGGTCGCGAGGATTTTTACTTTCTTGTCAGGAGTCATAATCAGGCTCGAATCAGGTGATTTCGTGGCCGCGTTGCTGGGTCAGCGTTCGCCAGGCTAGACGCGGAATGCAGCTAATGGCGTTCCCTTCGCAAATTCCGCAACGACGCATGGCGAACGCTGACACGCAACCCGAAGGGACGGGGCCAGCTTGTCGCAGTGCAGCGTTGCTCGTCGGTCATTTGGAATCACCCAATCTCTCTCCTCGCGCCTCGCCCTGCGACAAGCTGGCCTCCGTCGCGGCCGACGAAATCACCTGATTCGAGCCTGTATTCTCGAGGACCAGGATGGCGCGGAAGTCGTTGACGTTGGTGCGGGTCGGCCTGGTGATCACCAGGTCGCCCAGTTCGGCGAAGAAGCCGTAGCCGTTGTTGTTGTCGAGCTCGTGCAGCGGGTTCAGGCCGGCCTTGGCGGCACGGCTGTAGCTGCACGGGCTCATCAGGGCACCGGCGTTGCTTTCCATGCCGTCGATGCCGTCGGTGTCCCCCGCCAGGGCCCAGATGTTCGGTTCACCTTTCAGGTCGGCGGTGAGGCTGAGGAGAAACTCGGCGTTGCGTCCGCCGCGGCCATTGCCGCGCACGGTCACGGTGGTCTCGCCACCGGAGAGGATCAGGCACGGCGCCTTCAGCGGCTGGCCGTACTTGCGAACCTGCCGGGCGATGCCGGCGTGGACCTTGGCCACTTCGCGGGACTCACCTTCCAGGTCGCCCAGGATCAGCGTCGGGATGCCAGCGGCTTCGGCCTTGGCAGCCACCGCGTCGATGGCATGCTGGGGCGTGGCGATCAGCTTGAAGTGGCTGCGCGACAGGCATTCGTCACCGGGCTTTACCGTTTCCGAACGCGGGTCTTCCAGCCACGCGCGCACGTTCGCCGGGATGTCGATGGCATAGCGCTTGAGGATAGCCAGGGCGTCGGCGGAGGTGGTCGGGTCGCCTACGGTGGGGCCGGAGGCGATCACCGTGGCCTCGTCGCCGGGCACGTCGGAAATCGCGTAGGTGTACACGCTGGCCGGCCAGCAGGCGCGGGCCAGGCGGCCGCCCTTGATGGCGGAGAGGTGTTTGCGCACGCAGTTCATTTCGCTGATGGCCGCACCGGATTTCAGCAGGGCCTTGTTCACGCTGCGCTTGTCGTCGAGGCTGATGCCTTCGGCCGGCAGGGCAAGCAGGGCAGAGCCGCCGCCGGAGAGCAGGAATATTACCCGGTCGCTTTCGGTCAGGCCGCTGATCAGTTCCAGTACGCGACGGGCAACGCGTTCGCCGGCGTCGTCCGGGACTGGGTGCGAGGCCTCCACCACTTCGATGCTGCGGCACTGCGCGCCGTAGCCGTAGGGCGCGACGACCAGGCCTTCGACCTGGCCGTTCCAGTGTTGCTCGGCGACTTCGGCCATGGCCCCGGCGGCCTTGCCGGCGCCGATGACGATGGTGCGGCCACCTTTATCGGTGGGCAGGTGCTGCGCCAGTACCTGGGCCGGATGCGCGGCGGCAATGGCGGTGTCGAACAGCTCGCGCAGGAAGGCGCGTGGGTCCAGGCTCATGACAGGCTCCCGTGATTCTTGTTGTGGTGTATCCATGGCTCAATCTCCTTGGCAAAGGAGACTCAGCGATGGATTCGAACGCCCCGGCCGGCAAGGCCGTGATTCCCAACGGCCGGGTGTTCGAGTCGCTTTGCAGCATGGCGGGCGACGCCACTCCCATAACCTCGCCCGTCACCTTGCTCTTGCTGGCGGATAACGCCGTGGCGTTATCCGCCGCCTCTCAATCCTTGCGGATGGAGAAGTTGGCCATGTGCTCCAGGCCCTTGATCAGGCCGGAGTGGTCCCAGTTGCTGCCGCCGATGGCCGCGCAGGTGCTGAACACTTGCTGGGCGTTGGCGGTGTTGGGCAGGTTCAGGCCCAGTTCGCGCGCGCCGGCCAGGGCCAGGTTGAGGTCCTTCTGGTGCAGGCTGATGCGGAAGCCCGGATCGAAGGTGCCCTTGACCATGCGGTCGCCGTGCACTTCGAGGATGCGCGAGGAGGCGAAGCCGCCCATCAGCGCTTCACGCACCTTGGCCGGGTCCGCGCCATTCTTGGCGGCGAACAGCAGGGCTTCGGCAACGGCCTGGATGTTCAGGGCGACGATGATCTGGTTGGCCACCTTGGCGGTCTGGCCATCGCCATTGCCGCCGACGCGGGTGATGTTCTTGCCCATGGCCTGGAACAGCGGCAGGGCGCGTTCGAAGGTATTCGGGCAGCCGCCGACCATGATGCTCAGGGACGCGGCCTTGGCGCCGACTTCACCGCCGGAAACCGGGGCGTCCAGGTACTGCGCGCCAGTGGCCTTGATCTTCTCGGCGAAGGTCTTGGTGGCGGTGGGGGAGATCGAGCTCATGTCGATCACCACCTTGTTCGGGCCCACGCCCTCGGCGATGCCGTCCTTGCGGAACAGCACGTCTTCGACCTGCGGGGTGTCCGGGACCATCACGATGATGAACTCGGCTTCCTGGGCCACTTCCTTGGGGTTGGCCAGGCCGATGGCGCCGGCTTCGACCAGGGCGGCAGGCGCTGCATCGTGGTGGGTGGAAACGAAGATCTGGTGACCGGCTTTCTGCAGGTTCTGCGCCATGGGCAGGCCCATGATGCCGGTGCCGATGAATCCGATTTTGGCCATGAGGAATTCTCCTGGTTGTTCTTGTTGGGCTGGCTGGCGCGGTGCGTACCCACCGCGCCAGCCGGCGAATCAGATGACGTTGTGGCTCTTCAGCCAGCCAAGGCCGGCTTCGGTGGTGGTCTTGGGCTTGTATTCGCAGCCGACCCAGCCGCGGTAACCGATGCGGTCCAGGTGATCGAACAGGAAGCGGTAGTTGATCTCGCCGGTGCCCGGCTCGTGGCGGCCGGGGTTGTCGGCCAGCTGCACGTGGTTGATCGAGGCGAGGTTCTTCTCCAGCGTCCGCGCCAGGTCACCTTCCATGATCTGCATGTGGTAGATGTCGTACTGCAGGAACAGGTTGGCGCTGCCGACCTTCTCGCGGATGTCCTGGGCCTGCTTCGTGGTCTGCAGGTAGAAGCCGGGAATGTCGAGGGTGTTGATCATTTCCATGACCAGCTTGATGCCCGCGGCTTCGAGCTTGCCCGCCGCGTACTCCAGGTTGTTCAGGAAGGTGTTTTCGATGGTCGCGCAGTCATGACCCTGCGGACGGATGCCGGCCAGGCAGTTGACCTGGGTGTTGCCCAGGACCTTGGCGTAGGCGATGGCCTTGTCGACGCCGGCGCGGAATTCCTCGACGCGGTCCGGGTGGCAGGCGATGCCGCGTTCGCCTTTCGACCAATCGCCGGCAGGCAAGTTGAACAGCACTTGCTCGAGCTGGTTGGCGTCCAGGCGGGCCTTGATCACCTCGGCCTCGACGTCATACGGGAACAGGTACTCGACACCGCTGAAACCGGCGCGTGCGGCGGCGTCGAAGCGGTCGAGGAAGTCCACCTCGGTGAACAGCATGGACAGGTTGGCGCAGAAACGGGGCATGGGGTCACTCCTGTTGAACGGGTGGTGCGTGGTGCTCGGCTTCTTCTTTAGAGAGAGCTGGGGGGTGGGGGACTCCCCGCCAGGAAATGTCCACCCCCAGCTCCTCCCCGCAGGGAGGAGTCGTTCGGTCCGACTAATCAGTCGAGCAGCGAGATGGCCGTCGGCGCGTCGACGCCTTTCAGGGCCAGCTCTTCGAACTCGTTGACCGCGTTGATCTCGGTGCCCATGGAGATGTTGGTGACACGCTCCAGGATGACCTCGACCACCACCGGTACACGGTGCTGCTGCATCAGCTCGCGGGCCTGGGCGAAGGCCGCGCCGATCTGGTTCGGGTCGGATACGCGGATCGCCTTGCAACCCAGACCTTCCACCACGGCGACGTGGTCGACGCCATAACCGTTGAGCTCCGGCGCGTTGACGTTCTCGAACGCCAGCTGCACGCAGTAGTCGATCTCGAAACCGCGCTGCGCCTGGCGGATCAGGCCCAGGTAGGAGTTGTTCACCAGCACGTGGATGTACGGCAGGTTGAACTGCGCGCCGGCGGCCAGCTCTTCGATCATGAACTGGAAGTCATAGTCGCCCGACAGTGCGACGACCTGGCGGCTCGGGTCGGCCTTGACCACGCCCAGCGCTGCCGGAATGGTCCAGCCCAGCGGGCCGGCCTGGCCGCAGTTGATCCAGTGGCGCGGCTTGTACACGTGCAGGAACTGCGCGCCGGCGATCTGTGACAGACCGATGGTGCTGACGTAGCAGGTGTCCTTGCCGAAGAACTCGTTCATCTCTTCGTAGACGCGCTGCGGCTTGACCGGCACGTTGTCGAAGTGGGTCTTGCGCTGCATGGTGCGCTTGCGCTCGCGGCAGGATTCGACCCAGGCACTGCGGTCCTTGAGCTTGCCGGCGGCTTTCCATTCGCGGGCCACTTCCAGGAACACGTCCAGGGCGGAGCCGGCGTCGGAGACGATGCCCAGGTCCGGGGTGAATACGCGGCCGATCTGGGTCGGTTCGATGTCCACGTGGACGAACTTGCGGCCAGCGGTGTAGACGTCGACCGAACCGGTGTGACGGTTGGCCCAGCGGTTGCCGATGCCGAACACCATGTCCGACTCCAGGACGGTGGCGTTGCCGTAGCGGTGCGAGGTCTGCAGGCCGCACATGCCGGCCATCAGCGGGTGATCGTCGGGGATGGTGCCCCAGCCCATCAGGGTCGGGACCACCGGCACGCCGGTCAGCTCGGCGAATTCCACCAGCTTGTCGGATGCGTCGGCGTTGATGATGCCGCCGCCGGCGCAGATCAGCGGACGCTCGGCAGCATTGAGCAGGAACAGGGCTTTTTCGGCCTGGGCGCGGGTGGCCTTGGGCTTGTTGACCGCCAGCGGCTCGTAGGCGTCGATGTCGAACTCGATCTCGGCCATCTGCACGTCGAACGGCAGGTCGATCAGCACTGGGCCGGGACGGCCGCTACGCATTTCGAAGAAGGCCTTCTGGAAGGCGTAGGGCACCTGGCCCGGCTCCAGCACGGTGGTCGCCCACTTGGTGACCGGCTTGACGATGCTGGTGATGTCCACGGCCTGGAAGTCTTCCTTGTGCATGCGCGCACGGGGAGCCTGGCCGGTGATGCAAAGAATCGGGATGGAGTCGGCGGAAGCCGAGTACAGGCCGGTGACCATGTCGGTGCCGGCCGGGCCGGAGGTGCCGATGCACACGCCGATGTTGCCGGCGTTGGTGCGGGTGTAGCCCTCGGCCATGTGCGAGGCGCCTTCCACGTGGCGGGCCAGGACGTGATCGATGCCACCGAGTTTCTTCATGGCCGCGTACATGGGGTTGATGGCGGCGCCCGGTACGCCGAAGGCGGTATCGACACCTTCGCGACGCATGACGAGTACGGCAGCCTCGATTGCTCTCATTCTGGCCATATTTTGTTCCTCGGTTCTTATACTGATTGTGTACAAAAGTTGAGGCGATTCTAGGCAGGCAACTCGGCGAAGGTCAAGACGGGTTGTATACGAGGGACTGAGCGGTCATTTTTCACTGAAAGCCTTCTGCTGCGCTGGTTTCCGAGAAAAGCTGAACGCAGGGTCAAACTATCGTTTGAAAAAATGTATACAAAAATAGATGCAGATTGTCCTTTTCAGTTGCTTTGGGTGAGACCTTCGGCTACTAGATTGCGTACAGATTTCTGATACGCGTGTGTGCAGCATTTATCGGTGCGCACAGCGTGATCCGGCTTATCACCCTTGAAGAGGAAAACCTCATGACCACCCTGAGCCTGGAAACCGCACTGGACATCACCCGTCACGCCCTGGTCGCCAGCCGCGAGCTGTCCACTGCGCCGCTGACCATCGCTGTGCTGGACGCTGGCGGGCATCTGTTGAGCCTGCAGCGCGAGGATGGCGCGAGCATGCTTCGCCCGCAGATCGCCATCGGCAAGGCGTGGGGGGCGGTGGCGCTGGGCAAGTCGTCGCGCGTGCTGGCGGCGGACGCTCAGCAGCGCCCCTCGTTCATTGCGGCAGTGAATACGCTGGCGCAGGGCAACGTGGTGCCGGCGCCGGGGGGCGTGCTGATCCGCAATTCGGCCAATGAAGTGATCGGCGCCATCGGCATCAGCGGCGATGTGTCGGATATCGATGAGCAGTGCGCTATCCGCGGCGTTCAGGCGCTGGGCCTGGTCGCGGACGCGGGCTGATCGAAGACGGGAAGGGCGCGCGTTCGTCGTGCGCCTGGGCGAACTTGTAGGAGCGAGCTTGCTCGCGAACCTCCATTAACACCGGTCGTTTCAGGTGTGAAGCGGGATCGCGAGCAAGCTCGCTCCTACGCGTTTCCGGGGTGCCAGTAGGATGGGTGGAGCGAAGCGATACCCATGCTGCAACGGTTGAAAACGCTTAGATCGAGAGCGGCCGCAAACGCCCCTGCGCCTTCGGCTCGCTGCCGTTGTCCGGCGCCGTTCCACGCAGCACCAGGCGAGTGATGGTCTCGGTGGCCGCCTCGAAATCCGCATCGCTCAGGCTGGTCTTGCCGGTGACCATGGAGATCTGCCAGTCGAAATCGGCATAGGTCTGCGTTGCCGCCCAGATGGTGAACAGCAGGTGGTGCGGGTCCACCGGTGCCAGCAGGCCGCGGTCGATCCAGCTCTGCAGGCAGGCGATATTGCGCTGGGCCTGGGCGTTCAGTTCCTCCAGGTATTCCTTGGGCAGGTGCGGTGCTCCGTGCATCAGCTCGCTGGCGAATACCTTCGAGGCGTGCGGCAACTCCTGGGAAATCTTCACCTTGGAGCGGATGTAGGCGCGCAGTGCTTCGCTCGGCTCGTCGTCCTCGCGGAACGGCGCGGACGCCTGCAGCAAGGGTTCCACCACGCTTTCCAGCACGCTGCGGTAGAGGTTTTCCTTGGACTGGAAATAGTAGTAGACGTTGGGCTTGGGCAGCCCGGCGCGAGCGGCGATGTCGCTGGTCTTGGTCGCCGCGAACCCCTTCTCGGCGAACTCCTCGCTGGCTGCGCGCAGGATCAGGCGCCGGTTACGCTCGCGAATGCTGGTCATTGGCTGGTCTTCTTTCTTGTATTGCGTGGTCACCAAATATAAGCCGGGCATGGTAGCACCGGGCTCCGGAAGCCCTCAACTCAGGCGCTTGTACGCATTTTCCTGACTCATGGGTCGGTTTTTTGTGTACAGCGGCAAGGTTCTGCGGTATTTCTAGCGCACTTTCGTTCGGCACCTGCCATCCGGAACCCCAATGTCCGATTCCCAGTTGGTCGACCCCTTCGGTCGACGCATCACCTACCTGCGCCTGTCGGTCACCGACCGCTGCGACTTCCGCTGCACCTACTGCATGAGCGAAGACATGCAGTTCCTGCCGCGCGACCAGGTATTGAGCCTGGAGGAGCTCGAAGCCGTCGCCGACGCCTTCATCGGCCTGGGTGTGAAGCGCATCCGTATCACCGGCGGCGAGCCGCTGGTGCGCAAGGGGCTGACCGGCCTGCTGGCCAGGCTGGGCGCGCGGCCGGAACTGGAAGACCTTTCCATCACCACCAATGGCTCGCAACTGCGCGAGCGCGCCGCCGAGCTGCGGGCGGCGGGTGTGCGCCGCCTGAACATCAGCCTCGACTCCCTGCGCCGCGAGCGCTTCGCCGCCTTCACCCGTTCCGACAGGCTGGAGCAGGTGCTCGACGGTATCGACGCCGCCCGCGAGGCCGGCTTCGAGCGCATCAAGCTCAATGCCGTGGTGCAGAAGGGCCGCAACGACGACGAGGTCTGCGACCTGGTGGAGTTTGCTCTGGCCAAGGCCATCGACGTCAGCTTCATCGAAGAGATGCCTCTGGGCAGCGTCAGCAGCCATGAACGCAAGCAGACGCTTTGCAGCAGCGACGAAGTCCGCGCGCAGCTCGCCGAACGCTGGCAGTTGCTGCCCACGCCCGAGCGCAGCGGCGGGCCTTCGCGCTACTACCGCATCGACGGCTACGCCAGCCGCATTGGATTCATCTCCCCCCACAGCCACAACTTCTGTGGCGACTGCAATCGGGTGCGGGTGACCGCCGAAGGCAAGCTGGTGCTCTGCCTCGGCCACGAAGGTGCGCTGGACCTGCGCCAACTGCTGCGCGAGCACCCCGGCGACAGCGTGCGCCTGCGCGAGGCGCTGATGCGCGCGCTGCAACTCAAGCCCGAACGTCACCACTTCGAAGCGGATCAGCAAGTACAGGTGCTGCGCTTCATGAGCATGACCGGCGGCTGAGTCCGCCACGGCGGGTTGCCTGACCTGCCCGATAGAACAACAACAACACGTCACAAGGAGAGTCGTTTGAAGCTCAAGGCCTTCTGCTGGGCGCTCGCCAGCATCCTGTCCCCCGTCATTTCCGCACCTGTCGTGGCGCAGACCTACGTGGTCGGCGTCGAGAACCTTCCCTTCGCTCCGCACTACAGCACCGATGCCCAGGGCAATTACCAGGGCTTCGCCCGCGATGTGCTGGATCTGTTCGCCAGCAGCAGCGGCATCAGTCTCGAGTACCGTCCGCTTCCGGTGGACGCGCTGCTGCCGGCGCTGCTTTCCGGAGAGGTCGATCTCAAGTATCCCGACAACCCCGACTGGGCTCCGGAGCAGAAGGCCGGCAAGAACCTGCGCTATAGCCAGCCGGTGACGCAGTACGTCGATGGCGTGCTGGTTGCGCCGGAGCGCCTGGGGCAGGGCATCGGCGCGCTGAAGCGGCTGGCGCTGGTGGAAGGCTGGACGCCGCGGGGCTACGAGGTGCCGATCCAGGCCGGGCAGATCAGCCTGGCGCCCAGCGCCGACCTTCGGCAGATGGTTCATACCGCGCTGAAGAGGCAGGCCGACGGCGCCTACTTCAACGTGGTGGTCGCCACTTACTACCTGGACAACATCCGCGCCAAGCCCGGTGCGCTGGTGTTCGATCCTTCGCTGCCGCATACCCGCAGCGCGTTCCACCTGTCCACGGTGAGGCAGGGCGACCTCATCCAGCGCTTCGACCGCTTCCTCGTCGACCATGCCAAGGAAGTCGCAGCGCTCAAGGCCAAGTACGGCGTCGAGGCGAGCCTGGACTCCGAGCACCTGGGCGTCGAGCAGTGGAAGGTGGATTTCCTCGAGCGGCAGAAAGCGAAACAGAAGTCGCCCTGATCCTCCATCTTCCCTAGAATCGCCGCTGTCGTTTGCGCGCCAGCCGTAGGGAGGATGAAGTGCGCCGCGCTTTGTTCATCTGTAGCCGCAACCGCTTGCGCAGTCCCACTGCCGAAGCTGTCTTCGCCAACTGGCCGGAGGTCGAGACCGACTCCGCTGGGCTGGCGCAGGACGCGGAGGTTCTGCTGGGCGTCGAGCAGTTGGAGTGGGCTGATCTGGTGTTCGTCATGGAGCGCAGGCAGCGACAGGCGCTGCTGCGCCGATTCCCCATGGCGATGCGTGGCAAGCGCCTGGTATGCCTGGATATCCCCGATGACTACGACTACCAGCAACCGGAGCTGGTGCGGATACTCGAGCACAAGGTCGGGCCATTCCTGCGGCAGGCGCAGGCGTGAGCGAAGTTCGCATTGCGCTCCGGGATGCAGTGCTGGTCTGCCCGGGATTCCGTATCCAGGCCCAGCCCGAGCCTTCGCTGGAGATCGATGGCGACCTGCTCTGGGCGCTGGAGCAGCCGCAATGGTGCGAGCTGGCCGTGTTGCTGGAAGAGCGCGACGGCGCGTTGTGGATTGTGCCGGTGCCGCTTGCGCAGCAGGCGGGGTTCGATCCGCAGCGGGTGATCGGCTGGCGTGATGAGCCTGTGCGCATCATGCAGCCCGAAGGTGTGGAGGATGCCGAGGCCGCCATCCATTGGTGGCGCGGCGGGGCGGTCGAGGACGTGCGCGGGCGCGTCAGTCATCATCCCTGGGGGCGCCTGCTGCGTCTTGAGGGGCCGGGGATCGGCCCCGAGCACATTCTCTTTCCCCGTGGGCACGGCTGCGTCTACCTCGGCCATCTGGACACGGACTGGCGCCGGCTGCGGATCGAGCCGACTTCCTGATTTCGGCGCACCCCAAGATTTCCGGAACCGAAGCGCAGCGGTCGCAGCCTAAATCTGCACTGTCCCAGCGAGGTGCTCCGCATGGCCACCGAAAAACCGCCCGCTCGCGGCGCATCCCAGTCGCGGCCGCGTAGCAAAGGCAGCGACTCTGCCGCAACGCGCAAGACCGCACCAGGCACCCAGGCCAGGGAATCGAAGGCGGGCAGTGATACCGCGGACGATCTCTCTGCCGAAGAGCGTCGCAAGGTCGAGAAGAGCCAGCCGCCGCGCGCACTGGTGTTGCACGAAGTCATACGCTTGCAAGGCAACCACGAACTGGAGCGCACCCTGGCGGCGCTCTGGTGGTCGGCGCTGGCCGCCGGCCTGACCATCGGCTTGTCGCTGATGGCCATGGGGCTGTTCCGCGCGCGTCTGCCCGATCACGACATGGCAGTGATCACCACCAGCCTCGGGTATCCGGTGGGCTTTCTGGCAATCATTCTTGCGCGCCAGCAACTGTTCACCGAGAACACCCTGACGGCGGTATTGCCGGTCATGAGCGAGCCGACGCTGGAGAAGTTCGGGCAGCTCCTGCGGCTGTGGTCGGTAGTGTTGGCGGGCAACATCGTCGGTGCGCTGCTGTTCGCCTACGGCATGCTGCACTTGCCGATCTTCGATACCAAGGTGGATCAGGCTTTCCTGGAGATCGGCCGCGAGGTCATGGAGAACGACCATTGGCAGATGTTTTCCAAGGGCATCGTCTCTGGCTGGATGATCGCCACCATGGTCTGGCTGGTGCCGGCGGCGGAGAACGCCAAGGTGTGGATCATTTTCCTGGTCACCTACCTGATGGCGCTGGGCAGTTTCAGCCACATCGTGGTCGGCACCTGCGAAGTGGGTTACCTGATGTTTGCCGGGGAGGTCGGGCTGGCGGCGTTCGTCGTCGACTTCGCGTTGCCCACGCTGGTGGGCAATATCGTCGGCGGCAGCCTGATCTTTGCCTTGATGAGCCACGCCCAGGTTCGCAGCGATACCTCATCGCCGCCGGAAAAAGTCCCGAAAAAGAAAACGGCGCCCTGAGGCGCCGTTTTTCTTCGTGCGGTTTGAAGCGAGGCGTCAGATACCCAGCTTGTCGCGCATGGTGTAGTACCAGGCGCCGATCGCGGAGAACGGAACCTGGAACATGCGACCACCCGGGAAGGGGTAGTGCGGCAGGGTGGCGAAGGCGTCGAAACGTTCGGCCTGGCCACGCAGCACCTCGGCCAGCAGTTTGCCTGCCAGGTGGGTGTAGGTCACGCCGTGGCCGGAGCAGCCCTGGGAGTAATAGATGTTGTCGCCGATGCGGCCAACCTGCGGCAGACGCGAGAGGGTCAGCAGGAAGTTGCCGGTCCAGGCGAAGTCGATCTTCACGTCCTTCAGCTGCGGGAAGACCTTCAGCATCTTCGGACGAATGATCGCCTCGATGTTCGACGGATCGCGCGCACCGTAGACCACGCCGCCACCGAAGATCAGGCGGTTGTCGCCGGTCAGGCGGTAGTAGTCGAGCAGGTAGTTGCAGTCCTCGACGCAGTAGTCGGTCGGCAGCAGGGACTTGGCCAGGTCGGCGCTCAGCGGCTCGGTGGTGATCACCTGGGTGCCGCACGGCATGGACTTGGAAGCCAGCTCCGGCACCAGGCCGCCGAGGTAGGCGTTACCGGCTACCACGATAAACTTGGCTTTCACGCGGCCCTTCGGGGTGTGCACGACCGGGTTGGCGCCACGGTCGATCTTCACGGCAGGGGACTGCTCGTGGATCACGCCGCCCAGGGATTCCACGGCTGCGGCTTCGCCCAGGGCGAGGTTCAGCGGGTGGATGTGGCCGCCGCTCATGTCGAGCATGCCGCCGACATAGCTGTCGGTGCCCACGACTTCGCGGATGCGCTTGGCGTCCATCAGTTCCAGCTGGGTGTGGCCGAAACGCTCCCACAGCTTTTTCTGCGACTCCAGGTGGCCCATCTGCTTGGCGCTGAGGGCTGCGAACACGCCGCCGTCCTTCAGGTCGCACTGGATGTTGTACTTGGCGATACGCTCGCGAATGATGCGGCCGCCTTCGAAGGCCATGTCGCCCAGCAGCTTGGCCTGCTTGGCGCCAACGGAGCGCTCGATGACGTCGATGTCGCGGCTATAGCTATTGACGATCTGGCCGCCGTTACGGCCCGACGCACCGAAGCCAACCTTGGCGGCTTCCAGTACGGTGACCTTGAAACCGTTTTCCAGCAGGAACAGGGCGGTCGACAGGCCGGTGTAGCCAGCGCCGATCACGCAGACATCGGTTTCCACCTCGCCCTGCAGTTCAGGACGGGCCGGGACCGGGTTGGCCGAAGCTGCGTAATAGGAAGAGGGGTAGGAAGTGTGCGGCATAATGCACCTGTGTTTGTTATTTTTTACGAGATGTGCGGATGCTACCTGAGTCGAATCTGGCCGGCTAGTGCCCGTGCAAAATAATTTACGGACGGTCGAACATAAAAAAATTCACTTTTTCAGTGGCTTAGCTGAAAAAAGTGCTTGACCGGTGAAAACGATCGCGTAGAATGCGCCCCACACGACAGGCACATAGCTCAGTTGGTTAGAGCACCACCTTGACATGGTGGGGGTCGTTGGTTCGAGTCCAATTGTGCCTACCAAGCATAATCGCTTCGGCGATTTCAGAAAGGGCGATCCGAAAGGATCGCCCTTTTTGTTTGTCTTCAGGAAAGTGGCTTCTCTGCAGGGGTGGTGGCGCGCCTGCTATGTTTTCTCCTGGCTGATGGTCGGAGGTGGTGATGCTCGGTCTGCGATCCTGGTTGTTGTTCGGTGCGCTCTTGGTGCCGTTGCCGGCGCTGGCGGAAATGCAGGTCATCTGGCCGCAGGGTTGGGAAGTGTCGCGCTCGCCGGTTGATGCGGCAGCGGACGCGCCAGTGATTCGTCAACGCGGCGTGCGCTTGGCTGAAGACGGTTCTCAAGACCTGGTCATGGAGGTCACGCGCAGTCGGCTCGGCTCCGGCGTCAGGGTCAGTGCCGAGAATGTCATCGTCGAGATGCGCAAGGCGTTGCAGAAGGACTTCATGCGCCAGGGCTTCCAGGCGGCTTGCAGCAAGCCGTTGGATACCCTGCTTGGTGGTCTTGAGGGTCTGGAGGTGCATTGCGGGATCAGCCAGAATGGCACTGAAGTGCTCAAGCAGACCGTGCAGGTGGCGCTGGGTGATGGTGCGGCCTATTCATTGACCTATGCGGCGCCTGCGCAGCGCTATGCGGAATTGCTGCAGGAGATCGAGACGGTGAAGGCGGGCATCAGCCTGCGCTGACTTCTTCCTTTATATGGATGGCAGAAAAGCAAAAGCCCCGCTCATGCGGGGCTTTTTCGATTCCGGGCTCAGGCAGCGATGGTGGCTTGCACTCGCTGGATCACCGCGTTCAGCGGCGCCTCGCCCTGGTATTGCTGGGGGTAGAGGCGTTCGGTGTGCTTGGCGATGCCATGCTCGTTGACCAGGGTGAAGCTGAAGCCATGCTTGCGCTTGGCCTGGATGACGCAGTTCAGAGGGGCGAAGGCCGCCGAGAGGGTGCCAATCGCCTCCAGGATTTGCGGGGAGGTTTTCATTGTCTTGTCTTTCCAAATAGGTAACGGTCCTATGACCGTCGAAATCGTCAAAAGCTCCGGTTGCGATCTGAGAATGCAGAAAACGTATGACCGGAATATGGCAGCGATTGGAAACTTGGGGGTCGGTTCGCGTCAGTCTGCGGTGTTGGGTAATTGCAGGTGATTTGACGTGGGGCGCTGGTCGCTCGGGCAAGCTTTCCTGGCACGGTTGGCGTGCTCTGGAATCGATGCGGAGGATGCGCTGGCCGTGGCCCTGTGGACCCCAGCTTCTGCCCTGGATCAGGTAGGGAGTGCTGGGAGGGGCGACCTTGGGTTTGGTTTTCGCTGAGGGGATTATAAGGATTTCTGCTAACGATGGCTAGTTTTTATACAGCCGCCGGTCAGTTCCTTCTGGGAAGGTGAGAGATTCCGCGGAGCGGGAGCGCTCCGCGGAACAATCGGACTCACTGCAGCCAGGATTCCACGGTGTCGCCACCGTACTGTTGTTTCCAGGCTTTCAGGGTCTTGTGGTTGCCGCCCTTGGTCTCGATGGTCTCGCCATTGTGCGGGTTCTTGTAGATCTTCAGTTGGCGAGTGCGGCGCGCCGGCTGTGCGGCTGCGGGCTCGGTGGAAGTCTGCGGGTCGAGAATCTCGATGACGTTGCGCAGGTTCATGCCGTACTGGTCCATCAAGGCTTGCAGTTGATCCTTGAACTCCAGTTCCTTTTTCAGGCCGCCATCGCTCTTGAGTTTCTCGAGCAGGGCGAGTTGTTCCTGGAGTTTGCGCTCGGCTTCGCGGAATTCCGCAAGTTTGGACATCTGGGTGCTCCCGTATGTAGGGTGATTTGTACGGGGCGATTCTGTGTTCTGGTGATTGTTCGCGTCAACTGAATATATGAATTGTTGCGATTGGGAAAACACACTTTAAATGTAATCAGCGGATGAAGGGTTGGTGGATTAATTGAGTGATTGGGGGCGGCCGCAAAAACTGAGTGCAACACCCGACCATTTCGGTAAGGTGTTGCCCCATGTCCTATCACGAACTCAGCGCCACAGAGCGCGTCACGATCCAGATCGGCCTGTGCAATGGCTTCAGCCAGCGCAGGCTTGCCCGGCTGATGAACCGCAGC
>NZ_MACM02000055.1:0-1112 GCF_001675465.2 Pseudomonas sp. AU12215 | reverse complement strand
CAACGTCATCGGCTGCGATCTCGGCCCGAAGATCACCCCCATCGGCAGCCTCGCCACGCTGCTCTGGCTGCATGTGCTGGAACGCAAGGGCGTGCGGATTACCTGGGGTTACTACTTCAAGGTCGGCATCCTCCTGACCTTGCCGGTTCTGCTGATCACCCTTTCGGCCCTGGCGTTGCGCCTGAGCCTCTGACGTCCCGCCCAGAAGCGGAGGAGCCTTCCATGCGAGTCCTGTTCATGTGCACGGCCAACAGCTGCCGCAGCATCCTCTCCGAGGCGCTGTTCAATCACCTGGCGCCCGAAGGCTTCGAGGCGGTCAGCTCCGGCAGTTTTCCCAAGGGCCAGGTATTGCCCCGCAGCCTCGCCACCCTGGAGCAGGCCGGCATCTCTACCGAAGGCCTGAGCAGCAAGGGCAACGACGCCTTCGAAGGCAACCCGCCGGATATCGTCGTCACCGTCTGCGACAAGGCCGCCGGCGAGGCGTGCCCGGTCTACTTCGGCCCGGCAGTGAAATCCCACTGGGGGCTGGAAGATCCATCGGATGCCGAGGGTGACGAGGCCGCGATCGACGCCGCCTTCCGCGCCACGCTGGCGCGCATCGAACTGCGCTGCCGCGCCTTCTTCGCCCTGCCCTTCGCCACCCTCGGCCGCGACGAACTCAAGCGCGAGCTGGATCGTATCGGCGCCCTTTGATCAGGAGGACACATGTCCGAACAACTGCCCAACCTCGACCTGTCGCTGATCGATCCGCTACCAGCCGCCGCCGATGCCAGCGAGCACAAACCGCGCATCCTGCTGCTTTACGGATCGACGCGCGAGCGCTCCTTCAGCCGCCTGCTGGTGGAGGAAGCCGCACGGCTGCTGCAGCACTTCGGTGCCGAGACGCGCATCTTCAATCCCTCAGGCCTGCCGCTGCCGGACGATGTGCCGGTGGAGCATCCGAAGGTGCAGGAACTGCGTGACCTGGTGCGGTGGTCGGAGGGCCAGGTCTGGTGCTCGCCGGAACGCCACGGCGCACTCTCGGCGGTGTTCAAGGCACAGATCGACTGGATCCCCCTGGCCCTCGGCGCCGTGCGCCCCACCCAGGGCAAGACGCTGGCGGTGATGCAGGT
>NZ_MACM02000054.1:0-34733 GCF_001675465.2 Pseudomonas sp. AU12215 | reverse complement strand
CTTCCGATCTCGCTGGTACTTCCTCGACCCCACCGTGCCGATGAAGCTGGGGCGCAATGACCCCTGCCCCTGCGGTGCCGGCGGCAAGCTGAAGAAATGCTGCGGCCCGTGGATCGAGTGAGGTGCCCGCTCGCCCCCCTTGGGGGCGTTCAGTGTCTGGGCTAGAATCCGCGCTTTTTTCCGGGGCGGCGGTGATTCGCCGCACCGGCTACTCCTGCCGGACTTCGCCATGCTGCTGACCGTTCTCTACATCATCGCCATCACCGCCGAAGCCATGACCGGCGCTCTGTCCGCCGGCCGGCGCAGCATGGACCTGTTCGGCGTGGTGCTGGTGGCTTGCGTCACCGCCCTGGGCGGCGGCTCGGTGCGCGACATGCTGCTGGGCCATTACCCGCTGACCTGGGTGCGCCACCCGGAGTACCTGGCGCTCACCGCTGGCGCCGCACTGGTCACCGTGTTCATCGCCCCGCTGATGCGCCACCTGCGCTCGATGTTCCTCGCGCTCGACGCCGTGGGCCTGGTGGCCTTCACCCTGATCGGTTGCCAGGTCAGCCTGGAGATGGGCCACAGCCTGCTGATCGCTGCCGTGAGCGGCGTGATCACCGGGGTCTTCGGCGGCATCCTGCGGGATATCTTCTGCAACGACGTGCCGCTGATCTTCCGCCGCGAGCTGTACGCCAGCGTGTCCTTCGCCAGCGCCTGGTGCTACCTGATCTGCCTGCAGATCGACCTGCCCAAGGAGCAGGCCATGCTGATCACCCTGTTCGCCGGCTTCCTGTTCCGCATGCTGGCGATCCGTTTCCGCTGGGAAATGCCCAAGTTCGTCTACAAGGACGACCCGCACCAGGGCGACTGATCAGTCCGCAAGCTTGAGGTGGCTGGTATCCGGCGCAGGCCCTGCCGGCGCGGGCTTGGCCTGGCCCATGTCGCTGCCCACGGGGGCGACGCTGAACTGGCTGAGGTCCACGCGCGGCGCGGCGGCCTCGGGTTTCTCGTCCTGCAGGTCGGCGCCTACCGGGGCGAGGCCGAAATCCGGCGCCTCCACATCGGCGAAAGCGGCCATGTACTCGTCGCGCGGCGCTACTTTCAGGCGTCCCTGCGCTCCGGAGGCAGGTGCTGCCGGCTGTACTGCGGTGCCGACCGGCTCGGCCGGCGGCGGTGGAGCCAGCTCGATCTCCTCGATCTGCGCGTCCATGTCGACCACTTCGACGACAGCGCCGGCGCGTTCGATCACGCTGCGGTACTTTTCCGCCGCCTCGGCGTCGAGGTTGTTCTTGATCACCATGCGGCGGCCGGAGAACAGCAATTCGATGCGCTGGGCGTCGGCCTGGAACAGCCTGGCCAGGTTGGCTTTCACCGTATCGAGCTGTGCACCCGGGATAGTCTGTCCCGAGAACGCGATTTCATAACGGCTCATCTTCACTCTCCTGTGTTAACCCGCCGGTTACATTCGGCCAGTATGGTGCAGCTTCTTTTAACGTAACAACAACTTGCGGCCGAGCAGGTGCTTGGTACACTGGGGCGTCTTGAGGGGTAGACATGAATTATCAGGCGCAAATGATAAGAATTCTCAGCCTGTGCTGGCTGTTCAGCCTTGTTTCGGGCTGCGGCTGGATGACAGGTAATTTCGAGCAACCCGACGTGAAGCTGCAGAAAGTCGACGTCGTGAAAGCTCGTTTGCTGGAGCAGGAATTCGTCCTGCATTTCCGCATCGACAACCCGAACGATTTCAGCCTTCCGGTCCGTGGCCTGGCCTACAAGGTCAAGCTGAACGATATCGACCTGGCCGAAGGCGAGTCGAATAACTGGTTCACAGTGCCAGCCAACGGCCACGAAACCTTCGAAGTACCGGTGACCACCAACCTGTGGCGGCACATGAAGTACATCGTCAAGCTACTGGAAGACCCGGACAAGCCCATCCGCTACCGCCTCGACGGCGAAGTGAAGACCGGCCTGCTGTTCGGACAGAGCGTGCACATCGCGCGCAATGGCGAGATAATTCCCGGCGATTTCATCCCCGAGTGAGCGTCACCATGAGCCAGGAACCCCACGTACACGGTCCGAACTGCAACCACGACCACGATCATGACCATGGCCACGTGCACGGCCCGCACTGCAACCACAGCCACGAGCCTGCGCGTAACCCGCTCAAGGACGTGGGCCGCAACGATCCGTGCCCCTGCGGCAGCGGCAGCAAGTACAAGAAGTGCCACGGCGCCTGACCCAGGTTTCGAGCACTGCCCCGAAGGCCCGCCGAGCGCGGGCCTTCTGCTGTCTGGCCCAGCTATTCGTCGGCTGCTGAAAATCCCGCCCCGCGCGGCTTGCACAGCTATCCTCGGCTCACTAACGTAGCGCCTTTTCCGCGACCCTCTTTGTGCAGGAGCACATCCCCATGGCCCCGCGTGCCTTCCGCCGGCTTCCCAGCTTCGGCCTTGCCGCCACCGTCACTGCCGCTGTCAGCCTTACCGGCTGCCAGGGCTGGCTGAATGACCGCTACTCCGACAGCCTGCCGCCCAGCTACGGCGTGCAGCCGATCAAGGGCCTGGCCGACAACGTGTCGATCCGCCGCAACAGCCTGGGCATGCCGCTGATCGAGACCAGTACCTTCCACGACGCGCTGTTCACCCTCGGTTATGTGCACGCCAGCGACCGCATCAGCCAGATGGTCGGCCTGCGCCTGATGGCCCAGGGTCGCCTGTCGGAAATGGTCGGCCCCGGCGCCCTGGAAACCGACCGCTTCATGCGCACGGTGAACCTGAAGAAGGCCGCGGACGCCCTCTACGCCGGCGCCTCACCGCGCCTCAAGCGTTTCTTCGAGACCTACGCGCGCGGCGTCAACGCCTACCTGTACCGCTACCGCGACAAGCTGCCGATGGACCTCGCCGAGTCCGGCTACCGCCCCGAGTACTGGAAGCCGGAAGATTCCGCACTGGTCTTCAGCCTGCTGAACTTCGGCCTGGCGGTGAACCTGCAGGAGGAAATCGCCTCCCTGGTACTGGCGCAGAAAGTCGGTGCCGACAAGCTGCCCTGGCTGACGCCGATCTACCCGGACGAAGCGCTACCGTTCGAGGAAGCGGACAAACTCAAGGGCCTGCGCCTGGACGGCAGGATCGCCGGCCTCGACGCCCTGGATCGTGCGGCAGGCCAGGTCGCCGCCCTGCAGATGATGGGCGTCGCCGCCTCCAACAACTGGGCCATCGCCCCGCAGCGCACGCGCAGCGGCAAGAGCATCCTGGCCAACGACACCCACCTGCCGCTGTCCATGCCCTCGGTGTGGAACTACGTGCAGATCCGCTCGCCGAAATACAACGCCGCGGGCGTCTCCATCGCCGGCGTACCGGGCGTGGTCGCCGGTTTCAACGGCAAGCTGGCCTGGGGCATGACCATGGTCATGGGCGACAACCAGGACCTTTTCCTTGAGCAGGTGAAGCGCCAGGGCAGCAAGCTCTACTACCTCGCCGATGGCCAGTGGAAACCGGCCATCGAGCGCAATGAAACCTTCTTCATCAAGGGCCAGAGCCCGGTCCGCGAAGTCATCTACGAGACTCGCCACGGCCCGCTGCTCAACAGCGCGCTGGGCGAGCGCAAGCACGACCTGCAACCGCTGCCGCTATCCAGCGGCTACGGCATCGCCTACCAGAGCATCCAGGGCGAGACCGACCGCACCCTCGACGCCTTCTTCGACCTGTCCCGCGCGAAGAACGTCGAGCAGGCCTTCGACGCCACCCGCGACGTGCGCGCCATGGCGCTGAACATCGTGTTCGCCGACGAGAAGCACATCGGCTGGCAGGTCACCGGGCGCTTCCCCAACCGCAAGGAAGGCCGCGGCCTGCTGCCTTCGCCCGGCTGGGACGGCCGCTATGACTGGGACGGCTACGCCGATCCGATCCTCCACCCGTCCGACCAGGACCCGCAGCAGGGCTGGCTGGGCACCGCCAACCACCGCAGCGTGCAGCCAGGCTACGGCGCGCAGCTGTCCAGTTCCTGGTACTACCCGGAGCGCTACGAGCGCATCGCCCAACTCGCCGGCGGCAGCAAGAGCCACGACTACCGCAGCATGATCGCCATGCAGTACGACCAGACCACGCCCTTTGCCGGCAAGCTGCAGGCCATGTTCGATGCACCGGGCATGGAGCAGCCGCTGAAGAAAGCCATCGACGCCCTGCCCGCCGACCAGCGCGCCCGCGCCCGCGAAGCGCTGGACCGGATCATGGCGTTCGACGGCAAGCTCTCGGCTACCTCCGGCGACGCCGCCCTGTACGAAGCCTTCCTGCAGGAGAGCAGCAAGCAGATCTTCCTCGATGAACTGGGCCCGGAGGACAGCCCGTCCTGGAAAGCCTTCGTCGAGACCGCCAACCTCTCCTACTCGGCCCAGGCCGACCACCTGCTGGGCCGTGACGACAGCCCGTTCTGGGATGACACCCGCACCCCGCAGAAGGAAGACAAACCGACCATCCTCGCCCGCAGCCTGGCCGCCGCCACCGCCTTCTGCGAACAGAAGCTGGGCAGCGACCGCCGTACCTGGCAGTGGGGCAAGCTGCACACCTACGAGTGGGTCAGCGACAGCACCAAGATGGCGCCCAACCTCAGTGCCGGCGAGCGCGCCAGCCTCGGCGCGATCAAGGGCTACCTGGACCGCGGCCCCTACCCGGCCGGCGGCGACCACAGCACGCTGAACGTCTCGGCCTACCACTGGGGCCAGGACTTCAACACCTGGCTGATCCCGGCCATGCGCATCGTCGTCGATTTCGGCCAGAGCGAGCCGATGATCGGCCTCAATAGCAGCGGCCAATCCGGCAACCCGGCCAGCCCGCACTACGCAGACGGTATCGACGCCTGGCTGAAGGGCAACTACATGAGCTTCCCCTTCCAGTCGCAGAACCTTGAGAAGGTCTACGGCGTGAATCGCCTGACGCTGGTGCCGGAGAAGTGATGATCTGAAAAATTTTTCCGGGGCCGGGAACTTCGCTTCCGCCCCGGAATCAGAATTGTCGACTTACTCCATGATCATATTCAGGCACCCCTTGGGTGCCTTTCTTTTTTCCCGCCTCCTCTCCGCTGCATTTCTTACCTGCAAGACCTTCCCCGGCTGGTACTCCCCTGCATCCTTTCCCAGGAGTCGTCGCCATGTCCGAATCCCTCATCGTCATCACCGGCGGCCCCGGCGCCGGCAAGAGCACACTGCTCGATCACCTGCACCGCCATCACGGCCTGAACATCGTCGAGGAAGGCGGCCGCGCCATCATCCGCGAGCAACTGCTCCGTGGTGGCGATGCATTGCCGTGGGCAAACCGGGATGCCTTCTGCCGGGAAATGTTCGAGCACGCGCTGACGACTCGTGCGCAGGCGCTCGATGGCGGTGGTTTGTGGCTGTTCGATCGCGGCCTGCCGGATGTGCTGGGATATGCGAGGCTCTGCGGCATACCGGTTCCGGAAGAACTGCAAATCGCCGCACGGAAACTACGCTACGGGCCGACCGTATTCCTGGCGCCCGCGTGGGAAGCCATCTACCGCAACGATGCCGAACGCCGGCAGGACTTCGCCGAAGCGCAGCGAACGGCGGCGGTGATGGCTGAAGCATACGAAGAGCTGGGCTATCGAGTGCTGGAACTGCCCCTGTGCAGCCTGCAGAAACGTGCGGAATTCGTCCTGGCCCACTGCCCTAAAGGTTCTTCGTTCCAATAAAAAACCGGGCCAAGGCCCGGTTCTTCGTGCAGCACAGGGCCATCAGGCCTTGGGCAGGGTAACGCCGGTCTGGCCCTGGTACTTGCCGCCGCGATCGCGGTAGGAGACTTCGCAGGCTTCGTCCGACTGCAGGAACAGCATCTGCGCCACGCCTTCGTGGGCGTAGATCTTCGCCGGCAGGTTGGTGGTGTTGGAGAATTCCAGGGTCACGTGGCCTTCCCACTCCGGTTCCAGCGGGGTCACGTTGACGATGATGCCGCAGCGCGCATAGGTGCTCTTGCCCAGGCAGATGGTCAGCACGTCGCGCGGGATGCGGAAGTACTCGACGGTGCGGGCCAGGGCGAAGGAGTTCGGCGGGATGATGCAGACGTCGCTGTTGATGTCCACGAAACTCTTCTCGTCGAAGTTCTTCGGGTCGACCACCGCCGAGTGGATGTTGGTGAACACCTTGAATTCTGCGGCGCAGCGCACGTCGTAGCCATAGCTGGAAACGCCGTAGGAAATCACCCGGCTGTCATCGGCACCGCGAATCTGGCGCTCGACGAACGGCTCGATCATGCCGTGCTCCTGAGCCATGCGGCGAATCCACTTGTCCGATTTGATGCTCATGGCGGGTGTCCTGTGCGGCGGTTGAAAAAGAAGGCGAATCTTACCGGCAGGCGCGCCAGCCGGCAAAGGGGCGCGCCCGGTGGCATTGTCGCGCCTTCAATCGTCGCTGATGGAAATATTCGGCATGGCCGGCGCGGCCTTCTCGCTCAGGGCGATGCGGGCGCCGACGCAGCGCGCGGTTTCCTGGTAGATCATCGCCAGCTGGCTTTCCGGGTCGGCAACCACGGTGGGCTTGCCGCCGTCGGCCTGCATGCGGATGGCCATGGACAACGGCAGCGAGGCCAGCAGGTCGACGCCGAACTGCGCCGCCAGCTTCTCGCCGCCGCCCTCGCCGAACAGGTGCTCGGCATGGCCGCAGTTGGAGCAGATGTGCACAGCCATGTTCTCCACCACGCCCAGCACCGGGATGTTGACCTTGCGGAACATCTCCACGCCCTTCTTGGCGTCCAGCAGGGCCAGGTCCTGCGGGGTGGTGACGATCACCGCACCGGCCACCGGGACCTTCTGCGCGAGGGTCAGCTGGATGTCGCCGGTGCCCGGCGGCATATCGATGACCAGGTAATCCAGGTCGTTCCAGGCGGTCTGGGTGATCAGTTGGATCAGCGCACCGGAGACCATCGGGCCGCGCCAGACCACCGGGGTGTTGTCGTCGGTAAGGAAGGCCATGGACATGACTTCCACCCCGTGGGCCTCCAGCGGGATGAACCACTTCTGGTCGCGGATCTTCGGCCGGGTACCCTCGGGGATGCCGAACATGATGCCCTGGCTCGGCCCATAGATGTCGGCGTCGAGGATGCCGACCTTGGCGCCTTCGCGGGCCAGCGCCAGCGCGAGATTGGCGGCGGTGGTGGACTTGCCCACGCCGCCCTTGCCGGAGGCCACGGCGATGATGTTCTTCACGTTGCTCATGCCCGGCACCTGGGCCTGGGCCTTGTGCGCGGCGATGTGGGTTTCCACCTTGACCTGCGCCGAGTCGACGCCGTCCAGCGCCTCCAGGGCCATCTGCACGGTCTGCGCCAGGCCATTCTTGAACAGGCCGGCGGCGTAACCCAGCTCAAGGGTCAGAGAGACACGCCCGCCCTGGATGTCCAGCTCGTGCAGGTAGCCTGCGTCCAGCAGGTTCTGGCCGGTGTGGGGGTCGTTGATCTGGCGGAGGACGGCCTCCACCGTGGCACGGGTAACGGCGCTCATGGGTACTCCCGATGAAAGACTGAGCAGAATAGGCGGGCATCTTACGCCTCTCGTCCGCCCCTTGCTCGGGATCATCGGGGGTAGTTCGGGCTCAGCCCTACGGCCAAGCGGCCCACGGATGAAAATTTCGCCCCAGACCTATATAGTTGCCGATTCCCTCGTTTTAACCGGAACGGCCGATCATCATGTCCGAAGCCCGCAAGATCCTCGTCACCAGCGCCCTGCCCTACGCCAATGGTTCGATCCACCTCGGTCACATGCTGGAGTACATCCAGACCGACATCTGGGTTCGCTTCCAGAAAATGCGTGGCAACCAGGCGGTGTACGTGTGCGCGGACGATGCCCACGGTTCGGCCATCATGCTGCGCGCCGAGCGCGAAGGCATTACCTCCGAGCAACTGATCGACGGCGTGCGCGCCGAGCACATGGGCGATTTCGCCGATTTCCTGGTGGAGTTCGACAACTACCACTCGACCCATTCGGAAGAGAACCGCGAGCTGTCCTCGGCCATCTACCTGAAGCTGCGTGACGCCGGCCACATCGCCACCCGCCCGGTGACCCAGTACTTCGACCCGGAAAAGCAGATGTTCCTGGCCGACCGCTTCATCAAGGGCACCTGCCCGAAGTGCGGCACCGCCGACCAGTACGGCGACAACTGCGAAGCCTGCGGCGCGACCTACTCGCCCACCGAGCTGAAGGACCCGAAATCGGCGATTTCCGGCGCCACCCCGGTACTCAAGGAATCGCTGCACTACTTCTTCAAGCTGCCTGACTTCCAGGCCATGCTGCAGCAGTGGACCCGCAGCGGCGCCCTGCAGGATTCGGTGGCCAACAAGCTCGCCGAGTGGCTGGATTCCGGCCTGCAGGAGTGGGATATCTCCCGCGACGCGCCGTATTTCGGCTTCGAGATTCCCGACGCGCCGGGCAAGTACTTCTACGTCTGGCTGGATGCGCCGATCGGCTACATGGCCAGCTTCCAGAACCTCTGCGCGCGCCGTCCGGAGCTGGACTTCGACGCCTACTGGAAGCAGGGCTCGGACGCCGAGCTGTACCACTTCATCGGCAAGGACATCGTCAACTTCCACGCGCTGTTCTGGCCGGCCATGCTCGAAGGCGCGGGCTACCGCAAGCCGACCGCGCTGAACGTGCACGGCTATCTGACCGTCAACGGCCAGAAGATGTCCAAGTCGCGCGGCACCTTCGTCAAGGCGCGCACCTACCTGGACCACCTGGACCCGGAATACCTGCGCTACTACTACGCCTCCAAGCTGGGCCGCGGCGTGGACGACCTCGACCTGAACCTCGAGGACTTCGTGCAGAAGGTCAACTCCGACCTGGTCGGCAAGGTGGTCAACATCGCCAGCCGTTGCGCCGGCTTTATCCACAAGGGCAACAACGGCCTGCTGGTGGACGCCAACCCCGCGCCGGAACTGGCCCTGGCCTTCAAGGACGCGGCGCCGAGCATCGCCGCCGCCTACGAAGCCCGTGACTTCGGCCGCGCCATGCGCGAAATCATGGCCCTGGCCGACCAGGCCAACGCCTGGATCGCCGACAAGGCGCCCTGGTCGCTGAACAAGCAGGAAGGCAAGCAGGACGAAGTCCAGGCCATCTGCGCCTTGGGCGTGAACCTGTTCCGCCAGCTGGTGATCTTCCTCAAGCCGGTACTGCCGAAGCTGGCCGTTGCCGCCGAAGCCTTCCTCAACGTCGCCCCGCTGAAATGGGCCGACCACGAGCAACTGCTGGCCAATCACCAGTTGAACCCGTTCAACCCGCTGATGACCCGTATCGAGCCTGCGAAAATCGAAGCCATGATCGAAGCCTCCAAGGAAGACCTCCTCGCCAGTGCCCCGAAACCCGCCGGCAATGGCGAGCTGACCAAGGACCCGCTCGCCGCGGAAATCAACTTCGACGCCTTCGCCGCCGTCGACCTGCGCATCGCGCTGATCGAGAAGTGCGAGTTCGTCGAGGGTGCCGACAAGCTGCTGCGCCTGTCCCTGGACATCGGCGACGAGAAGCGCAACGTGTTCTCCGGCATCAAGAGCGCCTACCCGGACCCGAGCAAGCTCGAAGGCCGCCTGACCCTGTACGTGGCCAACCTGGCCCCGCGCAAGATGAAGTTCGGCGTCTCCGAGGGCATGGTCCTGGCCGCCGGCCCCGGCGGTGAAGAGATCTACCTGCTCAGCCCGGACAGCGGCGCCAAGCCGGGCCAGCGCGTCAAGTAAGCATCGGACGGCAAGGAGGCCCTCGATGAAACTGCACCACTGCGCAGCGCTCTTCCTGAGCGCCGCCCTCGCCGGCTGCGGCGCTCCCTCGGAGCACGCCGCCGGTTCCGGCGCCGCTTTCCAGGGGGAAGCGGCGAAGGCCGGTTCCTTCCTCGCCTATGAACACCAGGTCGGCATCCGCCTGGCCAGCGAGCGTATCGACGCGCAGCTGGCCGCCTCCCGCGATGCCTGCACCCAGGACCGCTTCGGCCCCTGCGAGCTGATTGCCATCGAGCAAAGCGGCGACAGCCAGATGCGCAACGCGCATCTCGTGGTTCGCATCGTCCCCGAAGGCGTGGAAAAGCTCGTCGCCCTCGCGGCCGAAGGCGGCCAACTGCAAAGCCGCCGCACCCAGGCCGAAGACCTCGCCCAGGCGGTGAGCGACAACCAGCAGCTGCGCGAGCGCCTGGAGCGTGAGTACCAGACCCTGCAAGGCTTCCAGGGCCGCAAGGACATGAGCGTCAGCGACCTGCTGGCCCTGGCCAAGGCCACCGCAGAGGTCGAGCAGCAGTTGCAGGCCGCCCGCCAGGACTCCGCCCAACAACAGCGACGCATCGCCACCAACCTGCTGACCCTGGACTTCTCCAGCGAATACCAGCCGACCGGTCGCTGGTCACGTATCGGCAGGGCCTTCGGCAACTCGCTGGACGAACTTACCGACGGCACCGTCAATGCCATCCAGGTCGCCGCCTTCGGCCTGCCGCTGCTGGTGGTACTGCTCATCGCCGGCCTGATCCTGCGCTGGTTGTGGCGAAAACTCGGTTCCAGGCGCACCGCGAACAAAGCATGAAGAAATCCAACATCGTCTTCACCACCCTGCTCACCGGCGGGGTGCTCTACAGCGTGCTGCACCACAACCCGGTGTACCGCGACCTCTACGCCAACCGCGAGGACTGCCTGAAGGACTGGGGCACCACGCCCAACGCCTGCGAGCCAGAGTCGGGCACCAGCAGCAGCGGCGGCGGTAGTTATGTCGGCAGCAGCTCTGGGCGTTATCGTGGGCCGAGCTACGAGGAGGGTTCGAGGCCGAAAACGGCACAGACCTACCAGGTTCAGTCGCGCCAACTGGTCACCCGGGGCGGCTTCGGCCACTCCGGCGCCCGCTTCTCCGGGGGCGGCTGATGCGTCGTCTGGCGATGACGCCGCGCCCCGACTGGCGCGAGCGCTGCGAGACGGTCGGCTTCACCTTCCACAGCATCGACGGCCTGTACTGGGACGAATCGGTGGCCTATGAATTCAGCCTCGAGCAGATCGAGACGCTGGAAGCCGCCAGCGAAGACCTGCACCAGCGCTACCTGGAATGTGTGGAATGGGTGATCCGTACCGGCCACTTCGAGCCCTTCCAGCTGCCGCCGGGTGCCCGCGAGGAAATCATCCGCTCCTGGCAGCGCCAGGACCCGAGTCTCTATGGCCGCTTCGACTTCGCCTGGAACGGCGACGGCCAGCCGAAGATGCTCGAGTACAACGCCGACACGCCGACCGGCCTGCTGGAGGCCAGCGTGGTGCAGTGGCAATGGCTGAACGACGTGAACCCGGACGCCGACCAGTTCAACTCGCTGCACGAGAAGCTGATCGCGCGCTGGAAGGCCATCGCCCCCGACGGCACGCTGCACTTCACCGCCATCGATGGCCACGAGGAAGACACCGGCAATGTCCTCTACCTACTCGATACCGCGCACCAGGCCGGCTTGCCGACACGCTACCTGCCGCTGGAATTCATTGGCCACCACGCCGGGCGCGGCACCTTCATCGACCAGTACGAGCAGGACATCCGTCACTGCTTCAAGCTCTATCCCTGGGAGTGGCTGCTGCAGGACAGTTTCGCCGAGCACCTGGAGCGCAGCGACATCCGCTTCCTGGAGCCCGCCTGGAAGCTGCTGATGTCGAGCAAGGCCATGCTGCCAATCCTCTGGAAGCTCAACCCCGGCCATCCGAACCTGCTACCGGCCAGCTACCGCCAGGACCTCCCCGGCGCCTACGTGCGCAAGCCCCTGTATTCGCGCGAGGGCGAGAACATCCGCATCGTCGCCGGCGATCTGCAGCTGGAAAGCGACGGCCCCCATGCCGACGCGCCCTGCATCTATCAAAGCTACGCACCGTTGGCCAGGCACGGCGACAACTACGCCGTGCTCGGCTGCTGGGTGATCGACGGCCAGGCCGCCGGCCTGGGCATCCGCGAGGACGCCAGTGCCATCACCCGCGACAGCAGCCGCTTCGTCCCCCACTATTTCGTCTGAAGGATTTGCCATGAACCTGCTGCAGACCCTGCCCAACTTTCTCGCGTATTTTGCCGCGGCCATCGGCCTGTTCGGCCTGTTCACCAGCCTCTACATCCGCCTGACGCCCTACGCGGAAATCCAGCTGATCCGCCAGGGCAACCTCAGTGCCGCCGTGGCACTGGTCGGCACCTTGCTCGGCTTCGCCCTGCCGCTGGCAAGCGCCATCGCCCACAGCGTCAGCATCATCGACATGCTGATCTGGGGCGCGATCGCCATGCTGGTGCAGGTGCTGGTATTCCTCGGGCTGTCGCGCGTGGTGCCGGAGCTCAAGGGCGGCATTGCCGACAATACCCTGGCCCACGGCGTGTTCCTCGGCGGCGCCTCGCTGTGCGTGGGGCTGCTCAACGCCACCTGCATGACCTACTGAGCGTCCTCGCAGTCCACATCGCCGCCGCCCAGGTGCTCGAAACCTTCCAGATAGAGGCAGGAGGCGTCTTCGGCGCAGTCCTGCAGCGAGGCGTTGCTCAGGTTTTCCCGTGATGTCGGGTCTTCCAGGTTCACGTCCGGGAAGATGTCCGCGACTTCCTCCGCGGTCATGATCTTGTCGAAGGTGACGTTCACCGACTGCAGGCGGCCGTACTCCCAGTCCAGGTCCACCGCCGTGACATGCGGGTTCAGTTGCCGCGCCAAGGCTTCGGGCAATTGCGGGCCGGCGTAGCTGAGGTCGGTGTCATGGCAGGCGTCACCCCAGTTGCTCAGCTTCCTGCTGGCGGCGCAACTGAACTGCGCGTCGGCGTGACCGGTGCGCTGTTCCAGCAGGCAGGCGAAATCGGCGACATTCATCCGCGGCCAACTGACCAGGTCAGACGTGGTAAAGGGGGCAGCCGAAGCCAGGCCACTGGAGAACAGCAGGCAGAGTGCGGTGAGGCGTCCGGACAGAGTTTTGCGCATCGCGACTTCCGTGAGGGGAACCGATCAGGTTCGGCAGCCGCTGATGTTCCTCCCGCCACCCCTGGCACCGCAACTGATTTCGGGGAGGTACAATTACCGACTTCGCACCTTGTATTCGACCTATGCACTCTCGTCGCCATCAACCCGCCGACCACCGGTCTCCGAGCATGATCCGCCTCCCCTCGCGCCTGGCTGCGAGTGCCCGGCCATGACCGAACTCGCCCTGATCCTGGTCAGCGCCATCCTAGTCAACAATTTCGTGCTGGTGCAATTCCTCGGCATCTGCCCGTTCATGGGCGTGTCGCGCAAGATCGAGGCGGCGTTTGCGCTGGCCCTGGCGACCACCTTCGTGCTCACCCTCGCCTCGGCCTTCAGCTACATCCTGCAGCGCTACGTGCTGCAACCGCTGGACCTGGAATTCCTGCGTACCATCGCCTTCATCCTGGTGATCGCCCTGGTGGTGCAGTTCACCGAGCTGCTGGTGAAGAGGACCAGCCCGCTGCTGGCCCGCGGGCTGGGCATCTTCCTGCCGTTGATCACCACCAACTGCATCGTGCTGGGCGTGGCCCTGCTGAATGCCCGCAAGCCCGAATTCGGCTTTCTGCAGTCCATCTTCCAGGGATTCGGCGCCGGGCTGGGCTTCACCCTGGTGCTGGTACTGTTCGCCGCCCTGCGCGAGCGCATCGCCATCGCCGACGTGCCCAAGCCGTTCAAGGGCGCGGCCATCGGCATGATCACCGCGGGCCTGATGTCCCTGGCGTTCATGGGCTTCAGCGGGCTGCTCAAGCCATGATCGCGGCGCTGCTGATCATCCTGCTCTGCCTTGCCGGCGCCGTGGCGTTGCGCCTGGCGTCGGCGCGGGTGAAGGTCGCTGACGAATCGATCGCCGTGCAGATCAATGACCTGCTGCCGCAAACCCAGTGCGGCCAGTGCGGTTATGCCGGCTGCAAGCCCTACGCCCAGGCCATCGCCGACGGCGATGCGATCAACAAGTGCCCGCCCGGCGGCGCCGCGACCATCGCCGCCCTGGCCGACCTGCTGGGCGTCGAACCGCTGCCGCTGGACGCCGCCGAAGAAACGCCGCTGCGCGTGGCCTACATCCGCGAAGCCGAATGCATCGGTTGCACCAAGTGCATCCGCGCCTGCCCGGTGGACGCCATCGTCGGCGCCGCCAAGCTGATGCACACGGTGATCGTCGACGAGTGCACCGGCTGCGACCTGTGCCTGGAACCCTGCCCGGTGGACTGCATCGAGATGCGCGACCTGCCGGTAGGCGTCGCCGACTGGAGGTGGCCGCTGCCGCAGGGCCGACTGATCCACAGCGACCGGGAGCAGGCGGCATGAACATGCAGGTCTGGAATTTCCCGGGCGGCCTGAGATTGCCAGCCAACAAGCAGCAATCCACCGCCACGCCGATCCAGCATCCGCCACTGCCACGCCGGCTGGTGTTGCCCCTGCAACAGCATATCGGCGAGCCCGCGCGCCCCTGCGTCGAGGCCGGCCAGCGCGTACTCAAGGGCCAACTGATCGCAGAGGCCGGCAGCACTATCAGCGCCGCGCTGCATGCGCCGACTTCCGGTGTCGTGGTCGAGGTGAGCGAGCAGCCTTACCCACACCCATCCGGCCTGACGGCGCCCGCCATCGTCATTGAAAGCGACGGCGCAGAGGAATGGTCCACGCGTGTGCCCCTGTCCGACTACAGCTCGCTCTCCGGCGTCGAAGTGCTGGAGCGCATCCGCCAGTCGGGCATCGCCGGCCTCGGCGGCGCCGGCTTCCCCACCGCCGCCAAGCTGGCCTCCCGCGCGCAGGACGACCTGCATACCCTGATCATCAACGGCGCCGAGTGCGAGCCGTACATCAGCGCCGACGATCTGCTGATGCGCGAACGCGCCGTCGAACTGGTGGAAGGCATCGAGGTGCTGATGCACGTCCTCCAGCCGCAACAGGTGCTGGTCGGCATCGAGGACGACAAGCCCCAGGCCATCGCCGCCGTGCAGGCCGCCATCGGTGAGCGGAACATCCGGCTGCAGGCGATCCCGACCCGCTACCCTTCGGGCGGCGAGCGCCAGCTGATCCAGGTTCTCACCGGCCGCGAAGTCCCTTCCGGCGGCCTGCCGGCGGACATCGGCATGCTCTGCGTGAACGTCGCCACCGCCGTTGCCGTGGCCGACGCCGTGCTGCGCGGGCAACCGCTGATCTCGCGCATCACCACCCTGGCCGGCGCCGCGCTGGCGCGCCCGTGCAACGTCGAAGCTCTGATCGGCACGCCGGTGGGCGAGTTGCTGGATTTCGCCGGCCTCGATCTCGACAAGCTTGACCGGCTGATCCTCGGCGGCCCGCTGATGGGCGACAGCCTGCCATCGCTCGACGCGCCGCTGCTCAAGACCGCCAACTGCCTGCTGGCCGCCACCCCCGAAGAGCTGCCATTGCCGGCGCCGGCCATGCCATGCATCCGCTGTGGCGATTGTGCGCAGGTCTGCCCGGCCAGCCTGTTGCCGCAACAGCTGTATTTTTTCGCGGAGGATCACGAGCGACTCGTGGCGCACAATCTGTTCGACTGCATCGAGTGCGGCGCCTGTGCCTACGTGTGCCCGTCGAGCATTCCGCTGGTGCAGTACTATCGCGCATCCAAGGCCGAGATCCGCGAACTGGAACAGCGGCAGTTGAAGGCCGAGCAATCGCGCCTGCGCTTCGAACAACGCCAGGAGCGCCTGCGCAACGAAGAAGATCGGCGCGCCGCCGACCGCCTGGCCCGCCAGGAACGCGCCGCGCGTGTGCAGGAAGAACAGCCCGAAATCGCATCGCCGAGCGCGCCCGCCGCGCAATCGGTCATCGAACGGGTGAAGGCCGAGAAGTCCGTGGGCAATGCGCCCGACCAACTCAAGCGCCTGAAGATCGAAGCAAGCATGGCCCAGGTGGCGCTGAAGAAAGCCGAGAAGCAATTGGCCACCCACGACACCGACCAACTGCGCGCCCAGGTGGCCGAATTGCGCATCGCCGCCGAGCAGGCCAAGGCCGCACTGGCAGCAGCCGAATCGGAGGGCACCAACGCCGCGCCGGCGCCATTCGCTGCGCCTGCCTCCGGTGAAGCCGCGCTGAAGAAAGCGAAGATCGACGCCGCCATGGCCCGCGCCCAGTTGAAGAAGTCCGAGAAGGCCTTCGGCGAATCCCCCACGGACGAGCAGCGCGCCACCCTCGCCTCCTTGCGTGCGGACGTCGAGCGCATCGAACGCCAACTCAACCAATTGCAGGGGGCCGCTGTGCCGACCGATCCGCAAGCCGCCCAGCCCGTCGACGGCGTACTCGCCCTGCGCCAGGCCAAGCTGGCCTACATCAGCCAGCGCGATGCCTTGCGCGCCGCTGAACGCGAAGGTGCCACCGCCGAGGAACTGGACGCGATCCGCCTGACCCTCGCTGCCGCGGAAGCCGCCCTGCACGCCGCCGAAGACGCCAGCGGCAAGGCGCCGCCAGACCTCGTGCGTACCGACAAGCGCCCGGTGACAGCCGCCCTGCGCGCCGCCAAGACCGAACTGGCCTACGCCCGTGCCGACCTGAAGAAGCTCGAGCGCGAAGGCGCCGGCGACCACGCCCTGGCCTCGGCCCGCGAACGCCTGCAAGCGGCCGAACGCGCCGTCGCCGATGCCAATGGCGAGGCGCCTCGATGAAGCTTCCTCGCCTCACTTCCCCCCACGCCACCGGCAGCAACCGTACACAGAGGGTCATGCTGACGCTGCTGGCCGCCTGCGCGCCCGGCGCCCTGGTGCTGATCGGCCTGTACGGAGTGGGTACCCTCTTCAACCTGCTCTGGTGCAGCCTGCTCGCCCTCTCCACCGAGGCCGTGATGCTCAAGCTGCGCGATCGGCCGCTGGCATTCTTCCTCAAGGACGGCAGCGCGCTGGTCACCGCCGTGCTGCTCGCCCTCGCACTGCCGCCCTACGCGCCCTGGTGGTTGAGTGGCGTCGCGGTGGTATTCGCGCTGATCTTCGGCAAGCACCTGTACGGCGGCCTCGGGCAGAACCCGTTCAACCCCGCCATGGTCGGCTATGCCGCGGTACTCGTATCCTTCCCACAGCTAATGAGCCAGTGGCCGGCGCCGGACAGCGCGCTTGGCTTCGGCGAAGGGTTGCGGCAGATCTTCGGCTTCACCAGCCAGGCGCCGGACGCCTGGGTTGGCGCCACCGCGCTGGACGTGGTGCGCAACAACCGCAGCCTGACCATGGAGGAACTGCTGGCGCAGTCTCCGGCCTTCGGCAGTGTCGGCGGGCGCGGCGTGGAGCTGGTGAACCTGGCCTTCCTCGCCGGCGGCCTGTTCCTGCTCTGGCGCAAGCTGTTCACCTGGCACGCGCCGGTGGGCATGCTCGGCGGGCTGTTCGTCATGAGCCTGCTGTTCTGGAACGGCTCCGGCTCCGACTCCCACGGCTCGCCGCTGCTGCACCTGTTCAGCGGCGCGACCATGCTCGGCGCTTTCTTCATCGTCACCGACCCGGTGTCCGGCGCCACCAGCAACCGTGGCCGACTGGTGTTCGGCATCGGCGTCGGCGTGCTCACCTACGTGATCCGCGCCTGGGGTGGCTACCCGGACGGCCTGGCCTTCGCCGTGCTGCTGATGAACCTCGCCGCGCCAACCATCGACGCCTTCACTCGCCCGCGCACCTACGGGCACAAGAAGCCCGAGCAGGGTTTCAAGGCAGGTGAGCAATGAACCGCGAACTGCTCAAGAGCGCCCTGGCACTGGGACTGGTCGCGCTGATCGCCACGGGCGTGGTGGCGACCGTTCACCAGCTCACCGCCCAGCGCATCGATACCGCCCAGCGCGAAGCGCGTGGCCGCACGCTGCTGGAACTGCTGCCCAGGGGCAGCTATGACAACCATCCGCTGGAAACCGAAGTCAGCGCTTTCGATCCCAAGCTGCTGGGCCGCGACGAGCCGGCACCCGCTTACATCGCCCGGCTCCGGGGCCAGGCCACGGCGGTCGTACTCCAGCCCGTGGCACGGGATGGCTATGGCGGCTCGATCCAGTTGCTGGTCGGCGTGACTGCACAGGGCCGCCTGCTCGGCGTGCGGGTCGTGGCCCACCATGAAACGCCGGGCCAGGGCGACCGTATCGAACTGGGCAAGAGCGGCTGGCTGCACGGCTTCGACGGACGGTCGCTGACTGATCCGGGCGACAACGGCTGGAAAGTGAAGAAGGACGGCGGCCAGTTCGACCAGTTCGCCGGCGCCACCGTCACCCCGCGCGCGGTGGTCAAGGCCACGCACCTGGCGCTGCAGTACTTCGACGCGCACAAAGCAGAGCTGCTCGCCCCCGCCTCGGGAGAAAACCATGAATGACCCCGGCTTCCGCGAAATCGCCCTGCAGGGGCTGTGGAAGAACAACCCCGGCCTGGTGCAACTGCTCGGCCTGTGCCCGTTGCTGGGGACCAGCAGCTCCATGGTCAACGCCCTCGGCCTGGGGCTGGCGACACTCTTCGTGCTGGTCTGCTCCAGCGTCAGCGTCTCGCTGATCCGCAGCACGCTGAGCGAGACCGTGCGCCTGCCTGCCTTCCTGCTGATCATCGCCACCCTGACCACCTGCATCGAAATGCTGATGCAGGCCTGGCGCTTCGAGCTGTACCAGGTGCTGGGCATCTTCGTACCGCTGATCACCACCAACTGCGTGATCCTCGGCCGCGCGCAGACCTTCGCCTCGCAGAATAACCTGGCACGCTCGGCCTTCGACGCGCTGATGATGGGGCTGGGCTTCGCCCTGGTCCTGCTGATCATCGGCACCCTGCGCGAACTGCTCGGCCATGGCACCCTGCTGGCCGGCATGGAGCTGCTGTTCGGCCCGGCCGCCGCCGACTGGACAGTACAGGTCCCCGGTTACCAGGGCCTGCTGCTGGCGGTGCTGCCGCCCGGCGCCTTCCTGGTGCTGGGCCTGCTGATCGCCCTCAAGAACCGTATTGATGAAAGCCTGGCGGACCGCGCCAAGGCGCAGGCGGGCAACGTACCTGCCACCGAGCGCCAGCGCGTCCGCGTGACCGGAGTGATCGAATGAATGCCGCCAAGCGCGCGGAGATTTTCCGCCGACTCAAGGAAGACAACCCCAACCCCGAAACCGAACTGGCCTACAGCTCGCCCTTCGAGCTGCTGATCGCGGTGCTGCTCTCCGCCCAGGCCACCGACGTGGGGGTGAACAAGGCCACCGCCAAGCTCTACCCGGTGGCCAATACCCCGGAAGCGATCTACGCCCTGGGCGTGGAGGGCCTGTCGGAGTACATCAAGACCATCGGCCTGTACAACAGCAAGGCGAAGAACACCATCGAGACCTGCCGCATCCTCATCGAGAAGCATGGCGGCCAGGTGCCGGAGAACCGTGAAGACCTGGAAGCCTTGCCCGGCGTGGGCCGCAAGACTGCCAACGTGGTCCTCAACACGGCTTTCCGACAGCCGGCGATGGCGGTGGACACCCATATCTTCCGCGTATCCAACCGCACCAACATCGCGCCGGGGCGCAATGTGCTGGAGGTGGAGCGCAAGCTGCTCAAGTTCGTGCCCAAGGAATACCTGCTGGATGCGCACCACTGGCTGATCCTGCATGGACGCTACGTCTGCAAGGCGCGCAAGCCGCAGTGTGGCAGTTGCCGGATCGAGGACCTGTGCGAGTACAAGCACAAGACGTCGGACGATTGAGCGTTATGGGAAAATTCCTTCAGGCTGATTGAAAAAATCTTTTTTACCGCCCACTCCTTTGTCGCTATAAGGGGCGCCAACACACCCCGTGTTGTGGAGTGCACCGAATGGCAAACGACAAAGAAGACCTCGAACTCGAGGACGATGTCAGCACAGACGACAGCGATGACGGCGCAGAAGCCACGGCAGAGGTCGCCAAGACCAACCTGACCAAGCGCCGCATCATCGATAACTACCTGGAAGAGCGTCGCCTGCAGCGCCAACTGTCCGACTACGATTTCGATCTGTAAGCCTCTCCTGAACGTAAAGCCCGAATGAAAAAGCCCCGCATCCTGGCGGGGCTTTTTGTTTTTCGTTCCTACAGGTTCACACCGACACTCCGGAGCGCTGCACCACCCGGTAACAAGGCTCGTACGCTGCGCCGCCCGGCAGCTTCATCCGGTGCTGCTCGACGAACGCCTGCAACAGCGCATCGAGCGGCTCCATGATGGCCGCGTCACCGTGGATCTCGTACGGGCCGAACTCCTCGATCATACGGATGCCGCGATCCTTCACGTTGCCCGCGACGATGCCGGAGAAGGCCCGGCGCAGGTTCGCCGCCAGCTCGTGGGGCGGGACGTCGGGCCCCAGGTCCAGGCCGGCCATGTTCTCGTGGGTCGGTTCGAACGGACGCTGGAAGCCCTCGTCGATCTTCAGCAGCCAGTTGAAGTGGTAGGCGTCGTTGCGCTCGCGACGGAACTGCTTGACCCGCTTGAGGCCCGCGCTCATTTCCCGCGCCACTTCCGCCGGGTCGTCGATGATGATGCGATAGCGCTTCTGCGCCGCCTCCCCCAGGGTCGCCCCGATGAAGGCATGCAGCTGCTCGATATAGGCCGCCGCGCTGCGCGGGCCGGTGAGCACCAGGGGGAACGGCATGTCCTGGTTCTCCGGGTGCATGAGAATGCCCAGCAGGTAGAGGAACTCCTCCGCCGTGCCGACACCGCCGGGGAACACGATGATGCCGTGGCCGACGCGAACGAAGGCCTCCAGGCGCTTCTCGATATCCGGCAGGATCACCAGTTCGTTGACGATGGGGTTCGGCGCCTCGGCGGCGATGATTCCCGGCTCGGTCAAGCCGATATAGCGGCCATCGGTGATGCGCTGCTTGGCGTGGCCGATGGTGGCGCCCTTCATCGGCCCCTTCATCACGCCGGGGCCGCAACCGGTGCAGACGTCGAGGCTGCGCAGGCCCAGCTCGTGGCCGACCTTCTTGGTGTACTTGTACTCGTTGGTACTGATCGAATGGCCGCCCCAGCAAACGACGATCTTCGGCTCCACGCCGGCATGCAGCGCACGGGCATTGCGCAGCAGGTGGAAGACGTAGTCGGTGATGCCGGCCGAGCTGTCCAGGCCGAAACGCCGGCTGTTCAGCGCATTCTGGGTGTAGACGATGTCGCGCAGGGCGCTGAAGAGCATCTCGCGGGTGCTGGCGATCATCTCGCCATCGACGAAGGCGTCGGCCGGCGCGTTGAACAGTTCCAGGCGCACGCCGCGATCCTGCTGGTGGATTTCCAGTTCGAAGTCGCGGTAGGCGTCGAGGATGTGCTTGGCGTTGTCGATCTGCGTGCCGGTGTTGAGGATGGCCAGGGCACACTGGCGGAAAAGCTTGTAGGTACTGCCCGAGCCCGCTTCGCTGAGCTGGTGCACTTCACGTTGGGAGAGGGTTTCGAGGCTGCCCTTGGGGCTGACCGAGGCATTGTTTACCGGTCTTGGGGACATGCTGTATTCCTTGACGATGGAAGCCGGGCGCCTGGGCGCGGGGTCTTCCGATAGATCGATGCGGCCGTCCATTCGGCCGTCATTGCCGGGTGCGTCGCGGCGGGGATTCTCCGGCCCGCAGCGCGCTCCTGCTGACTGTGACAAGCGAATGGCGGAAACTGCTTCCGCAATCGACGTGTCCGACGTCGATGCCCCTTGAGTATGTACCCTGCGCTGACTTTCTGATGACAGTCAGCAAAGAAAAACCCCGCCGGGGAGGCGGGGTTTGCAGCCATCGACGCAGGTCTTCGCCTGTCACCCCGGGCTCAGCGCTCGCGCAGCGCCTCGCGGGCCTTGTTAAGCGGCTTGAGCAGATAGTCCAGGATCGTCTTGTTGCCAGTATGGATATCGACCGTGGCGATCATCCCCGGCACGATGCCGAAGCGTTTGCCGTCCTTGTTGGTCAGGTGGTCGACGTCCGTGCGGATGAACACCCGGTAGTAGAAGACCTCGCGTTTGACCTCGTCCTGAATGGTGTCCGGCGAAATGGTCGTGACCTTGCCGTGCAGGCCGCCGTAGATCGAGTAGTCATAGGCGGTGATCTTCACCGTGGCGTCCAGGCCGGGGCGGATGAAGGCGACGTCGCGCGGCGAAATGTGCGCCTCGACCAGAAGCTTTTCGTCCACCGGGACGATTTCCATCAGCTTGCCGTCCTGCGGAATGACGCCGCCGACCGTGGAGACCTCGATGTCCTTGACGATACCGCGTACCGGCGACGTGAAGGTGGTGCGATGCAAGGCGTCCGAGCGGCCGCGGGTGACCGAGCTCTGAGCCTCAATCTCGGCATTGGCCTTGGCCAGGTCTTCGCGGGCCTTGACCACATACTGCGTCTGCAGCTCGGTGGCCTTGCGCTGCAGTTCGTTGGCCTGGCGCTTGAGGCGCAGCACTTCCACGTCACTGGCAGCTCCGCGCGCCACCAGCGGCTGAGTCATGGCCAGCTCGCGGCGCACCAGTCCCAGCGCATCGTTGATGCCCGCGAGGTTCTTCGCCAGACTGTCCTTGCGCGAGTGGTAGAGCGCAGTCTCGCTATTCACCAGGTCGGGGAACGTCTGTACGTCTTCGGGGAAGGCCAGCGGCGTCCCGTTGACCTCGGCAGACAGGCGCGCGGCCTCGGCCTTGGCAGCCCGCATGCGCGAGGCACTCTCCTCCACCGCCGACTCGCTGCGGGTACGGTCGAGCTGGGCGAGGACCTGACCGGCCTCGACCAGATCGCCCTCGTGAACATTGAGCGAGACCAGGATGCCGCCTTCCAGGGACTGGATGACCTGTTCGCGGGAAGACGGCACCACTTTGCCGCTGCCGGTGGAGACTTCATCCAGGGAGAACAGGCTGGCCCATACGGCAAAGGCACCGAGCATGGCCGCGATCAACCACACCACCAGGCTCGAGCGCGGCAGCGGCGGCTCGGCCGGGGCCCCGCGCTGGTGCGCGCGGCCTGTGGAAACAGTGGTCGGCGGGATGGCCGGCGGGACATCCGCCTTGGCCACCGGGAGCTTGAGGTCGGTCATTGGGTCAGCTCCTTGAGAACTTTGTCTTTGGGACCGTCCAGCACCACACGCCCGTTGTCGATGAGGATGATCCGGTCGACCCATTTCAGGACCGGCATGCGATGGGTGGCAACCACCAGCGTGCGCGGCGCCATCCATGGCCCCATGGCGTCGATCACCTGACGTTCGGTCATCTCGTCGAAGTTGGCGGTCGGCTCGTCGAGCAGCACGACGGACGGATTGCGGATCAGCGTGCGCGCCAGCAGCAGGGTCTGGCGCTGGCCACCGGACAGGCCCTGGCCGCCCTCGAGGATCACCTCATCGAGGCCATCGGGCAGTGCCTGCACGAAGGACAGGGCGCCGGACAGGGAGAGCGCCTGGGTGATCATGGCGTCACTGGCCATCGGCGCGCCGAGCAGGATGTTTTCCCGGATGGTGCCGTAGAACAGCCGCGAGCTCTGCGGCAGCATCGCCATGTCGCGGCGCACGTCGACGGTGTCGATCATCGCCAGGTCCAGGCCATCGAGCGAGACGCGGCCTTCCTGTGGGCTGTGCATGCCCGAGAGCAGGTTGAGCAGGGTCGACTTGCCGGAGCCGATGCGGCCGAGGATGGCGATCTTCTCACCGGCGCGGATCTGCAGCTGCGGCACCACCAGCGCGGGACGCTTGTCGTTGTCGCCGTAGCGGAAGCTCACGCCGTCGAGCTGGTAATTGCCATTGAGCGCCGCGCGGTGCACCCGGCGGGCCCGTTCGGGCTGATCCACCGGGCGGCTCATGAGCTCGTCCAGGCCCTTGCGGGCGACCTTAGCCGACTGCCAGCGGGAAAATACCGAGGCCATCTGCGCCAGCGGCGAGATCATCCGTGAGGCGAGGATCGACGAGGCCACCAGGGCACCGGTGGTCATGTCGCCCTGCATCACCAGGTAGCTGCCCAGGGCCAGCACCAGGGCATAGACAATGCCCTGGACTTCCTGGGTCCAGCTCATCAGCAGGCTGGTGAGGAAGCGCTGGCGCATGCTGATGCCGGCGGACACGTCGTTGACGTTGTTCCACTGGTTCTGGAAGCGCGCTTCCGCGCGCAGCAGCTTGATGTCCTCGATACCCTGCACCGCCTCCACCAGCATGGCGTTGCGCAATGCGGACTCGCGCATGCCCTCGTTGGACAGGCGTTCCAGCGGCTTCTGGATCAGCAGGCCGGGGATGACCAGCAAGGGAATCGCGCCCAGGGCGACGAACATCAGGGGGCCGCCGACCATCCACAGCACCACCAGGAACAGCAGGAAGAAAGGCAGGTCGGCCAATGCCCCGACCGTGGTCGAGGTGAACAGCTCACGCACCTGGTCGATCTCGCGCAACTGCGAGATGAACGTGCCGGTGGAACGCGAACGCGCCGAATTGCGCAGGCGCAGCGCGCGGCCGAAGACCACATCGGAGATGCGCAGGTCTGCACGTTTGCCGACGGTGTCGGAGATATGCGTGCGCGAGACGCGCAGGCAGAACTCGAAGACGATCGCCAGCATCACCCCGCCGAACAGCACCCACAGGGTCGCTTCGGAGTTGGCCGGGACCACCCGGTCGTAGACCTGCATGGAGAAGATCACACCGGCCAGGGCCAGGACGTTGGCCACCAGCGAAGCGAGCATGACATCGCCGTAGCGCTTCCAGTCGCGCAGGGCGATGTTCCAGAACCAGTTGCGCCGGTATGGACGGATGTACTGGTCGACGCGCGCATCGGGCACCGCCACCTGCGGACGCAGGATCGCCACGCGATGCACGCGCTGGCGGAACTCCTCTACACCGATACGGGTTTCCAGGCCCTTGTCGCCACTGAACAGCACGCCGAGGTTACCCTCGCCGTCGATGGTCTGTACGACGCAGACGCTGCCATCGTCGAACTCCGCAACCAACGGCAAACGCCAGGCGTCGAGCAGCTCGAGCAGCTCGAGCGAGAGTTTGCCGAAGCGCAGGGCGAGTCCCAGGCTCTTGGCCATGTGCAGCAGCATCAGATCCGCGGAAGCGCCCTGCTCCCAGGCCAGAGCCACGCGCGCGCCCTCTTCGGAGACACCGATGCCATAGTGGCGGGCAACGGCGAGCATGGCATCCAGCCAGCGCGCGGAGTGCGGGGTCAGGCTCATGGCAGCACCTCCATACCCTGGACGCTGGTGTAGTTCAGGCCATAGAACTCGCGGCTGAGGCCCTGGGCGTCGATCAGGCCGACCTGGCCCAGCCAGAGGTCATGACGCACCATTTCCTCGTCAGAGAGTGCCTGGTAGTACTCCTGCTCGGTATTGAGCAGGTCGAGGATCGAGCGGGTGCCGAGCTTGTACTGCTCGCGGTACAGCTCGCGCGACTCGTCGAGGTTACGCTTGCGGCTGCCGAGCACGCCCAGGCGCGCGCGGTTGCCGATGATCTGCTCGCGCATATGGCGCATCTGGTCGCTGGCCGACAGGCGCGCATCCTCGATGCGTTGTCGCGCAGCTTCCAGGGCGTTGGTGGCGGCGCGGACCTGGGCGCGCAGGCCACCGCCCTGGTACAGGGTGGAGGTGAAGTTGAGGCTGATGCTGTTGTCGCTGCCATGTCGCTCGTAGGTGCTGGGGTTGTCACCACTCAGGGCCTTGGTGCTGGCGGCTTCGATGCTCACGGTCGGCATGCGATCAGCCTTGGCCACCCGCAATTGCGCCTCGGCGGCCTGGCGCTCGGCCTCGGCGGCCAGGACGTCGGGCAGCAGGCTGGTATCCAGGCGTCGGGCGAGGTCGACGCGGGCTGACTGGTCGTCGGAGAGCGCGGTGATCTCACCGGAAACTGCCCCCCCGACAAGGGTACGCAGGCGTTCCTGAGCCTGGTGGTACTGCGAGCGGATCTGCAACTGGTTGGCACGCGCGGCGTCGACCCGGGCCAGCGCCTGGATCGGGTCGGAACGGCTGGTGACACCGGCACCGGCGCGGTCCTGGGTCATGGCATAGACACGCTCCATCGCGCTCACCTGCTCATCGGCGATGCGACCCAGCAGGCGATAACGATGCAGGTCGATGGTCGCTTCGGCGGTCTGCCGGGAGATCAGGTCGATCTGCTTGAGGACCAGGGCTTGCTGCCGGCGCGACTGTGCCTGGGCGCCGTCGACGCTGCCGGCGACCTTGCCGAAGTCGTAGAGCAGCTGCGAGACCGACAGCGAAGCGGTCTGGCTGGTGCCGTTCTGCGTGGTGTCGCCACGCCCCAGGCCCATTTTCACCTGGGGGTAATAGCCGGAACGGGCCATGGCAATCCCATCGCCTTGTTGCGCCAGGGTGGCGACGGCATCGGCGATGGAGGGGTGACGGTTGACCGCCATCTGCACGGCGTGATTGATGTCCAGCAGGCGGCGCGCGGCCGGCGCGTCGAGTTCAGGCGTGAGGCGCTGGCCGCCGGTCTGTTCGATCAGATGGCTGGGAGCCAGGCTGCGCTGCTCGGGGCTGCTGGCGCCGAACCAGCCGTCATCAAGGACGCCCGCGAGCGTTGCGGTGGAGAAGCTGGCCAGGCTGAGCCAGGCCAGGGGTCCGAATTTCCAGGCGTTCACCGAGGGCCTCCCGGAGTCAATTGAGGCGCGCCGGTACGGTCTTCCGTGCTCGTCGGAGGGGAACTCAACCTGGAGTGCCAGCGCGCGTTGGATACGCGACGTTCGTCTGCAGCGCCCTGGAGGGCGTGGAGAGAGGGGCCTGCCAGCGGCCGCCGGAGGGCTGTGCTGGGGGATACCCGCTGTAGAAGAAGGCCGCTCAGGACGGCCTGTTGCGAATCGTCCGGGTCATTATCTGGAGCCGGCTGCCGCACATGAATGAGACGTTTCCTAAACGACAAGCGCCCAACCGGCGGGAGGCGCTGAGCACCCCGCCGGTCAGGCAAGAGAGTCGCGGCCGGTAGCCGGATCCAGGGGCTCTGGCCGCGTAGCGCCCCTGGGCCGGGTCCTCGTCAGACCACGTTGATGCCGTGCTGGATCAGCAGGTCCGCATTGGTGTTGCTCCCCATGCTCGCGTTGTGCCAGATGTCGTAGTCGACGCCATTCACGGTCTTGCTGCCACTGACTTCCCAGCCGCCGGAACCGACGGTTTCGGCCAGATCCACGGTGGAAGTGCCGTCGCCCTTGATCATCAGGTTGGGTACCTCGACGCTGGTGGTATCGACCTGCTTAAGGACATCCGACAGTCGCAGCGAGAGGGTGTTGTTGCCGCTGCCCTCCTGGCTGCTGCCCAGGTCGAAGATCTCGAAGCCCTTGACCCGCGTACCGTAGCTGGTGAGATCCAGCTGCAGGCCGGAGGCCTCGAACTTGAGGGTATCGATGCCCAGGCCACCGTCGACCCGGGTGAAGGTCGTCCCGACCAGACCGATGGTGTCGTTGCCGGCACCGCCCATGGCCACGTCATGCTGCACGCTGGTATCGGTGGTACCAGTGGTGTCGGTACCGATGCCGTGGATGATGTCGTTGCCCTGACCGCCGCTGATGATGTCCACCCCGTTGTTGATGGCGGACGCTCCCGGGCTGGTGGTGCCGGCCCAGATTTCGTCGTCGCCGACGGTGTAGCTGTGGGTCAGCAGCGCGATCGAGCCGCTGTAGATGTTGTAGCCGCCCGCGTTGGTCGCGCCGGTGTCGCTCTGCCAGACGCCATAGCCGTAGTCGGCGATGCCGTCGCCATTCCAGTCGCCCATGGCCAGGCCGGTACCGGCGTAGTCATTGGCGTTGGCGCCGGTGTACTTCACTGCCAGGCCGGCCGCGACCAGCGCATCCAGATCGGTGTTGGCGTCGAAGCTGCCGTCGGCACGGCCGTAGACCAGGTACACCGCACCACGGTTGGTGACGCCATTGTCGTAGCCGGGCATGCCGATCAGGAAGTCGTCGATGCCGTCGCCGTTGACATCGCCGCCGGAGCTGACGGCATAGCCGAGCATGCCGTCTGCGGTGGTCTTCGAGCCGCCGATGGCGGTGCCATTGCTGCTGCTGGAGATGATGAAGCCGTCAGTGCCGTTCAGGTTGCCCAGATTGATGTCGCCCCAGGCTACCCCGCTCTCCTTGCCGTAGATCACATAGACGCGGCCCGGTGCGGTGGTGTCGGAAGCCGAGTCGCCCCAACCCGGCGAGCCGATCGCGAAGTCCTCGATGCCGTCACCGTTGATGTCACCGATGTTCTGGATCGAGGAGAATTCGGCATACCACTGGCCGGCGTTCTGCGCCGCTCCACCCTGGTCATAGGTCGCCCCGCCGAGCCACTCGCCGGCTTCCGACCCTACCAGGCGCACGCCCTGGTCCGGGGTCAGGTTGGCCAGGTTGTAGCTGTTGCCCAGGCCGTCGGCGCTCCCCCAGGTCAGGTAGGCGGTGCCGCTGTTGGTGATGGTGCTGCCATTCAGGCCATTACCACGCGGTGCGGTCACGATGTAGTCGGCATATCCATCGCCGTTGACGTCACCGATGACCTTGATCACCGAGCCGAGGTCGGAATCGGCGTCGGGCGCGTAGGTGGTGCGCACGTTGGTCTGGTTCTCCACGCGCGAACCGAGGGTGGAAGAAGTCGCACCGGTGGCGTAGTACAGGCCACCCGGATCTGCGTCGCTGACGTAGTTGCGCAGCAGCAGGTTGCTCCAGGCGGAAGAGCCTGCTGCGCCTGCATGGCCATAGAGCACCACGTACATGCCGTTGCCACCGTTGCCATCGGCCGAGCCGATGATCAGGTCGGCGTAGCCATCGCCGTTGATGTCGCCACCGCTGATGTTGTTAGCCGGCCAGCCACCGGTGTTGTTGTTCTTGATCACGAAACCATTGGCGGTGGCACCGTTCTCCAGACTCAGCAGGTCGAGGGTGCTGAGGGTGTTGCCCTCCCGGCCGAAGATCACGTAGGCGCGATCGTTCAGTGTGCCGGTGATGGCGAAGTCGTCGTAGCCATCGCCGTTGATATCGCCAAGGTTGGTGACCAGTTGTCCCTGGATACCGACGTCGGCGCCGGTGCCGGTGACCCCGGTCTGCTTGATGCGGAAGCCCTGGTCCGGAGTCAGGTTGTCGATATTCTTCAACGACGGCAGACCATTGGCGCTGCCGTAGAGCACATAGATGTCCGACTGGTAGGCCGCGGTGGAACCGTAGATGTCATGCGGTGCGGAGACCACGAAGTCTTCGTAGCCGTCGCCGTTGAAGTCGCCGATGGAAGACATCGACAGCCCCAGACCGTCGGCGGCCTGTGTACTGGAAGCGACCGATGGCGTCCCGGCCACGTCGATGACCAGCCTGGCATCGGCACTGTTGTCGAGCAGGCCGACCTGCGAGTGGTTGCCCGCCTCATCCACCAGCACTGCCTTCAGGTTGTAGCTGCCATCGAACATCGACGGCAGCGTCACGTTGAAGGTGCCGCCGGTGCCGTTCACCGTCAGGGTAAGGTCCTGGGCGTAGATGACATCGCCCTGGCCATAAACACCATCGCCGTTCTTGTCGTCGAACAGCATCACGGTGATCTTGCCCGCCGCGGCTGCCGCCGCGTCCGCGGCGGAGAGACCGGCGACGGTGCCGGTGAAGCTCGGCGTCATCACGCTGGTCTTGTTGTCGCTGGTGCTGCTGCCGTTATCGCTGGCGGTATCCAGGTCGAGCACGAAACTGGTGAAGGTCGGCGCCAGGGTATCGATGCTCAGGTCGTGCTGAGCGCTCTGGCCGATATTGCCGGCGTCGTCCACCACCCGCACGACCACGGTGTAACTGCCGTCGGCGATCACGTCAGTGGTGTTGTCGAAGCGCCAGTCCGTTCCGGAGACCTCGGCACGCTGCCAGGTCTGGCCGCCGTCCAGGCTGATCTCCACGCCTTCGCCGTCACCGAGCGCAACGCCCAGCTTGCCGGAGAACACCAGGGTGTTGTCGTTGGTGATGAAGTCGTTGCCCTGGGCGCCATTGTCGTCGCTGATGGCATCGAGGGTGATGGTCTTGTCGGCGCCTGGGCCGTCGGTGTCGATCACTACGGTGTGGCTGGAGCTGTTGCCGACGTTGCCGGCATCGTCGACCACCCGCACCTGCACGTCGTACTCGGCGTCGCCCAGTACGTTGCCGGTGTTGTCGAAGCTCCAGTCGGTGCCGTTGACCTCGACCCGCTGCCAGGTCTGGCCACCGTCGAGGCTAATTTCCACCCCTTCGTCGTCCGCCAGGTTCTGGCTCAGGTGCCCGTGGAATAGCAGCGTGTTGTCGTTGGTGACGAAGTCGTTGCCGAGGTAGCCGTTGTCGTCGCTGATGTCATCGAAGCTGATGGTCAGGCTGGCGGACGGTCCCTGGGTATCGATCTGCACCGCCTGGCCGCCGGCCAGGCTGACGTTGCCTTCGCTACCGACCACGCGGGCCATGAACAGATAGTCGCCATCATCCATGACCGAGCCGCTGTTATCGAAGACGTAGGTGCCATTGCCCTGGTCGACGGCATCGTGCCAGGTCTGGCCGCCGTCAATCGAGATCTGCACCTTGTCGCCGACGTTGAGCTGCCCGTCCACCGCGGCGCTGACCACCAGGGTGTTGTCGTTGGTGATGAAGTCGCCGCTGTTCAGGCCGTTGTCTTCGGAGATGCCGCTGACCGTCGCCAGGGCGTAATGAGCGCTGCCGCTGTCGCTGCTATTGCTGGCGGCGTCGGTGGCTACGGCGCTGACTTCACCGCTGCCCTGGGCAGCGGCACTGGTGGCGCTGTAGCTGCCCGCGGCGTTGGCGGTAACGGTCTGCTGCGAGCCATCCGGGAAGGTCACGGTGACCTGGCTGCCGGCCTCGGCGCTGCCGCTGACCACCAGGGTACCGTCGGCATTGGCGTTGACCAGCACGCTGGGCGCCAGCGGCGCGGTGCTGTCGGCGTAGTCCGCGGAGGCGGACGCACCGGTGTTGCCGGCCGCGTCGGTCGCCGCGGCGCTGACTTCGCCCGTGCTCTGCGGGACGTGGGTGGTGACGCTGTAGCTGCCGTCAGGACCGGCAGTCGCCGTACCGGTGGTGCCACTGGGGAAGGTCACGGTGACGGTGCTGCCCACCTCGGCCGTACCCGTCACGGTCAGGCCACCATCGGCGTTGACCGCGATGTTCACGCTCGGCGCAGCCGGGGCGGTGGTGTCGGTGAAGTCGGCCGTCGCTGCCGGGCCGGCGTTGCCCGCCAGGTCGGTGGCGCTGGCGCTGACTTCGCCACTGGGCTGGCCAACCGGCGAGGTGACGCTGAAACGACCATCGGAACCGGCAATCGCCGATCCAGTGGTGCCATCCGGGTAGGTGACAGTGACGGTACTGCCAGCTTCGGCGCTGCCGCTGACGGTAACGCTGCCATCGGCATTGTTCACCAGCGCGTCAAGCACCGGCGCCTGCGGCAGGCTGGTGTCCGTGTACGTGGCAGTGGTGGCCGAGCCGTCATTGCCGGCGGCGTCGGTTGCCAGTGCACTGACTTCGCCCGAGGTCTGCGGTACGTGGGTGGTGACGCTGTAGCTGCCGTCGGTACCGGCGAGCGCCGTGCCGCGGGTGCCATCCGGGAAGGTGACGGTGACGGTGCTGCCCGCTTCGGCCGTGCCCGCCACGGTCAGTCCGCCATCGGCGTTGGCAACGACATTCACGCTCGGCGCGTCCGGCGCGGTGGTGTCGGTGAAGGGGGCGATGGTCGATGGGCCAGCGTTGCCGGCGGCATCGCTGGCGCTGGCACTGACCTCACCGCTGGGCTGGCCGACTGGCGAGGTGAGGCTGAAGCGGCCATCGGGACCGGCGGTGACCGATCCGCTGGTGCCATCCGGGTAGGTGACGGTGACGCTGCTGCCCGCTTCGGCGCTGCCGCTGACGGTGACGCTGCCGTCGGCATTGTTCACCAGCGGATCGAGTACCGGCGCCAAGGGCGCGGTATTGTCGGTGTAGGGCTCGACCGTCGACGCACCGGCGTTGCCGGCGGCATCGGTGGCGGCCGCGCTGACCTCGCCGCTGGTCTGCGGTACATGGGTGGTGATGCTGTAGCTGCCATCGGAACCGGCGGTTGCGGTGCCGGTGCTGCCATCCGGGAAGGTCACGGTCACGGTGCTGCCCGCTTCCGCCGTGCCCGCGACGGTCAGGCCGCCATCGGCATTGGCGACGACATTCACGCTCGGCGCCAACGGTGCACCGGTGTCGGTGTAGTCCACCGTGGCCGCGTCGCCGGTATTGCCGGCGCCGTCAGTGGCGGTCGCGCTGACCTCGCCGCTGGTTTGCGGAACCGTGGTGGTGACGCTATAGCTGCCATCGGAACCGGCGGTTGCGGTGCCGGTGCTGCCRTCCGGGAAGGTSACGGTSACGGTGCTGCCCGCYTCCGCCGTGCCCGCCACGGTCAGGCCGCCGTCGGCGTTGGCGCTGACATTCACGCTCGGTGCCAACGGTGCGCCGGTATCGGTGTAGTCCACCGTCGCAGCGTCGCCGGTATTACCGGCGGCATCGGTGGCGGTCGCGCTGACTTCACCCGTGGTTTGCGGAACCGTGGTGGTGACGCTGTAGCTACCGTCACTGCCCGCGGTTGCCGTACCCGTGCTGCCGTCCGGGAAGGTGACGGTGACGGTGCTGCCCGCCTCTGCCGTGCCTGTCACGGTCAGGCCGCCATCGGCGTTGGCGCTGACGTTCACATTCGGCGACTGCGGCGCGCCGGTGTCGGTGTAGTCCACCGTGACGGCACCGCTGGTATTGCCGGCGCCATCAGTGGCGGTCGCGCTGACTTCACCGGTGGTCTGCGGCACTGTGGTGGTCACGCTGTAGGCACCGTCGCTACCCGCGGTCGCGGTGCTGCTGCTGCCATCCGGGAAGGTCACGGTGACGGTGCTGCCGGCCTCCGCAATGCCGCTGACGGTCAGGCCGCCGTCGGCATTGGCGCTGACGTTTACGCTCGGTGCGTCCGGTGCGGTGGTGTCGGCGAACTCGCCGGTGGCCGACGGACCGGTATTGCCGGCGGCGTCGGTAGCGTTGGCAGTGACATCACCAGTGGGTTGTCCCGCCGGCGAGGTGATGCTGAAGGCGCCATCGTTGCCCGCGACCACGGAGCCGGTGGTGCCGTCCGGGAAGGTGACGGTCACGGTGCTGCCCGCTTCGGCGCTGCCGGTGAGGGTGACGCTGCCGTCGCCGTTGGTGACCAGTGGGTCCAGCTCCGGTGCCAGCGGCGCGGTGCCATCGGTGTACGACTCGACGGTCGCTGCGCCGGTATTGCCAGCGGCATCGGTGGCGCTGGCGCTGACGTCACCGCTGGTTTGCGGAACGAGGGTGGTGACGCTGTAGCTGCCATCGGTGCCCGCGGTCGCTGTGCCGGTGCTGCCATCCGGGAAGGTCACGGTGACGGTGCTACCCGCCTCTGCCGTGCCCGTCACGGTCAGGCCGCCATCGGCATTCGCCGTCACGTTCACGCTTGGCGCCAGCGGTGCGCCGGTGTCGGTGTAGGCCACAGTCGCCGCAGCGCCGGTGTTGCCGGCGGCATCGGTGGCGCTGGCACTGACGTCACCGCTGGTTTGCGCAGTCGTGGTGGTGACGCTGTAGCTGCCGTCGTTGCCGGCCGTGGCCGTCGCCGTGCTGCCATCGGGGAAGGTCACGCTCACGCTGCTGCCCGGTTCGGCGCTGCCGGCAACCGTCAGGCCGCCGTCGGCATTCGCCGTCACGTTCACACTCGGGGCCTGCGGGCCCTGGGTGTCGGTGTAGCTCTCGACGGTGGGCGCGCCGGCATTGCCTGCGGCATCAGTCGCGCTGGCGCTGACCTCGCCACTGGTCTGTGGCACATGGGTGGTGATTTCGTAGCGACCGTCGCTGCCGGCGGTCACCGAGGCAGTCGAGCCGTCCGGGAAGGTCACGGTCACGGTGCTGCCGGCTTCCGCGCTGCCGCTGACGGTCAATCCGCCATCGTCGTTGGCGCTGACGGTTACGCTCGGCGACTGCGGAGCGGTGCTGTCGATGTAGCCCACGGTGGTGTTGTCGCCCACGTTGCCTGCCGCATCACTGGCGCTGGCGGTCACCTCGCCGCTGGTCTGCGGCACGTTCGTGGTGATGCTGTAACTGCCATCGCTGCCCGCCGTGACGGTGTCGGTGGAACCATCGGGGAAGGTCACTGTGACGGTCGTGCCCGGCTCGGCACTGCCACTTACGGTCAGGCCGCCGTCGGCATTGCCGACGACATTCACGCTCGGCGCATCCGGCGCGGTGGTGTCGGTGTAGCTCTCGGTCGCCGAGTCGCCGGTATTGCCGGCCTCGTCGGTGGCATTGACGCTGATCTCACCGCTGGGCTGGTTGTCCGGCGAGGTGATCGACCAGGAGCCGTCTTCACCCGCGACCACGGAGCCGGTACTGCCATCGGGATAGGTCACGGTGACGGTGCTGCCCGGTTCGGCGCTGCCGCCCACGGTAATGCTGCCGTCGTCGTTGGTCGCGACAGGATCGAGGACAGGCGCTTGCGGCGCGGTGCTGTCGGTATAGGTCCGGGTGGCGGCATCGCCGGTGTTGCCGGCCGTATCAGTGGCGGTCGCGCTGACCTCGCCGCTGGTCTGCGGCACGTGGGTGGTGATGCTGTAGCTGCCATCGCTTCCCGCCGTGACGGTATCGGTAGAACCATCCGGGAAGGTCACGGTGACGGTACTGCCCGCTTCCGCGCTGCCACTGACGGTCAGGCCGCCGTCGGCATTGGCGCTGACGGTGACGCTCGGCGCGTCGGGCGCGGTGGTATCGGCAAATTCGCCGGTGGCGGACGGACCGGTGTTGCCGGCTTGGTCCGTGGCCGTAGCGGTCACATCACCGCTGGGCTGGCCAGCCGGGGACGTGAGGGTGAAGCGACCATCCTCGCCTGCCACCACGCTGCCGGTGGTTCCATCCGGGTAAGTGACGGTCACCGTGCTGCCCGGCTCTGCCGAACCGCCAAGGGTGA
>NZ_MACM02000053.1:0-19724 GCF_001675465.2 Pseudomonas sp. AU12215 | reverse complement strand
AAGAGGATGATCAGGCCGGAGACGAAGTTGGAGAAGATCGCCTGCAGGCCGAAGCCCAGGCCTACCGACAGGGCGGCCACCAGCCATTGCAGCTTGTCCCAGCTCACCCCGAGGGTGGACAGCGCGCTGACGAAGCCGATGCCGCTGATGGTGTAGGACAGCAGGGTGGTGATGGCGTAGGCGCTGCCCTGGGCCAGGGTCAGGCGTTGCAGTACCAGCACTTCCAGCAGGCCGGGCAGGTTGCGCGCCAGGGCCACGGTGACAGCCGCGATGACCATGGCCATGAGGAAGTCGCTGAGGCTGATCGGCGTGGTGGAGGCCGCGTCGCCTGTGCCGCTGGTGTATTGGTAGAGGGTCACGTTGTCGAGGTACGAGACCACGCTGATCAGGTCGGCCCAGACCCAGTACAGGGTGACCACGAAGCCGATCAGCAGGCCCAGGCGGATCAGGCGCATGGACTGCTCGTTGATCTGCTCGATGCCCAGGGTGGGCTCTTCCACGACGACCTCGCTGCCCTCGATGCCTTCCTTGGGGGCGTTCTGCCGCTTCGCCAGGGCGCGCTGGTAGGCCAGGCGGCGCGCGGCGACGCCCATGCCGCGGACGAAGGTGGCTTCCACCACCATCCAGAACATCAGCAGGAACAAGGTGTCGATCAGCCGGTCGGTCAGCTTCAGCGCGGTGTAGTAGTAGCCGAAGCCCACGGCGAGGAACAATGCCACTGGCAGGGCAGTGAAGCCCAGGCCGACGACCATCTTGATCATCGACGGACGCTCGCTGGACGGGCTGTTGAACAGCAGCTGGGCGAGCAGCCAGGTCATGGCGCCATAGCCGAACAACACCACGGCGATGCCAATCACGTCATCGGCGAGGGACGCCGGTGAGTGCTCGGCGACGGTCACCACCGCGACCAGCGACATCACCACCAGGCCCAGTCGGCGCATCAGCTTGCCGAGGAACTGCACCTGCGACTGGCTCCAGTGGAAGTGTCGCTCGGCGATGCCGCCGGGGCGCAGGATACGGTGTGCGGTGTAGAACACCAGCCAGACCTGCGCCATCTCCAGCAGCGCACTGCCCAGGGTGGCGTTCTGCCCACGGGCGTCGAGCAGCAGGGCGAGGCCGGCGATGGCCAGGGCCAGCGTTCCGGGCAGCGCCAGCAGCACCGCGAGCAGTAGAGCCAGCGGGGTGTGCGCCTGGCTGTCACGCTTGAAGTGGCCGATGTCGTCGTTCAGCGATTCCAGCTTGTCGTAGAGGAACTTGCGCTTCCACAGCAGCCCGGCGACCAGCAGGAGCAGCGGCAGGAACAGGAAAGGCCGGTCGATCAGGCCTTCGAACAGCTCCTGCACACCCGATCCCCAGGGCACTTCGGCGAGCTGGTGGTGTAGCAGAGTCGGGGTCATCTTGAACCACGACAGGTCCAGCGGGCGGTTGCTGGGGATCCAGAACATCTGCTCGTCGAGGGTGGCGCGCAGGCTGTCGCTGGTTTCCTTGAGCTGCTTCTGGTTGAGCTGCAGCGTAATGGCTTCGTTGAGCAGCGCGTTGAGTTCGTGGTTGAGGCGCTCCATCAGCTCCAGGCGGGTATTCACCAGCTCGTTGAGGTCGTGGCGCAGTTGCGGTGTGACGCTTTCCTGGGCCTGCTGGGCAAGCAGGTTGTCGATGTAGAGCTGGGTGTTGTTGATTTCGTCGCGCTTCTGGTTCAACTCGAACTGGTAGAGACGCAGGTCGGCGATTTCGTCGGCGAGGTCCTGGTCGGTCTTGATCACCGGCAGCGATTGTTTCTGCTGGTAGAGGATCTTCGACAGCAGCAGGCTGCCGCGCAGTACGTTGATCTGCTCGTCCAGCGCCTGCTCGCCCTGGGTCAGGTTGTCCAGTTGCTGCTTGGCCTCCAGGTTGCGCCGGGTGAGCGTGTTAAGGCGGTCGGTGGTGCGCAGCAGGTAGTCGGAGAGCTTGAGGTTGGTGGCGCTCTGCTGGCTCAGCAGGCTGTCGGTGCCGGCAGCCTGGTCGGTGTCCTTGGACAGTTTGGCGACAGTCTGTTCGGATTGCTCGCGGCGCTTGTCGCTGATCATCGTCTGCAGTTCGAGGGTCTCGCGCTCCTCGCGGCCAATGCGTTCGGCGAGCAGGTCGCGCTGGCTGGAAGCGAGGTCGAGCAGCAGGTTGTTGCCGGCCAGTTGCTTGCGCAACAGCGGGTTCTGGGCAGTGAGCAGGGCCTGTTCGGCAAGCAGTTCGTTGCGATGCTCTTCGCTGAGCGTCTTGCTACCGTCCTTGCCGGCCTTGAGGATGCCGGCGATCTCCAGCAGGCGTGTCTGGTTCTTGCTCAGATCGGCCTGGGCGCGCTCGGGACGGGTCTGCGCAGTGAGGATGTCGCTCTTGGCGTCCACCAGTTCTTTCTGCCACGCGGCCAGTTGGGTGGACTGCTCGTTGAGGGTCATTTCCAGCTGGGTAGCGTTGAAACCGGCGTAGCGTTGGCTGGCGGGCTTGTCGCTGCTGCCCTTGAGGCGGCTGAGCGCCTTCTGGTTTTCATTGATCAGCTTGGGTGCGTCGGCCAGCTTGCCGTTCAGCTCCTGCAATTGCTGCTCGGCATCGGTCTTGGCGGCGAGCAGCTTGAGCGTGTTTTCCAGGGTGGCCTTGAGCGCTTTGGCGTCCGCCTCGGGCAGCTTGCGGTCGGCCAGACCGTCGAGGCTCTGTTGCACCTTTTCGGCGCTGGGCACGGTGGTATCGGCGGCCTGCGCGGGCAGGCCGGTGAACGCGCCGCACAGGAGGACGGCAGTCAGAAAGGTACGCAGCAGGAATGACATGGTCGCGATCAGCGGCTCGTGCAAAAAGTGGAGTGAGGGTAGTGCTGGCGGGCCGGCACCCGCAAGCGGGCACCGGTAGGCGGTCAGAGGAAGAGCCCGGGACCGGGACGGCCTTCCGGGAATTTGACCCCGACCTTGCGGATCTTGTTCCCGTCCAGGGCGGCAACGGTCCAGGTCAGGCCGTTCCATTCCACCTGGTCGCCGATGATCGCCTGGCCGCCGATTTCCTGGGCGATGAAGCGGCCCAGGTTCTGCTCGCCATCCACGCCTTCGAGCTTTAGGCCGTAAAGCGAGGCCACGGCGGAGAGCTGGGCGTCGCCCTCGAGGACGAAATCGCCGAAGAAGCGCGCGCTCAGGCCGCGGTCCGGCGCCTGACTGAACAGCTTGCCCAGCGGCGAGAGGTCATGCTCGTGGCCGATCACGCAGAGGATGTCGTCGGCTTCGAGGATGGTACTGCCCGAGGGGTGCAGCAACTGGGTGCCACGGAACAGCGCGGCGATTCGGGTGCCTTCGGGCATCTTCAGCTCGCGCAGGGCGGCGCCGATGCACCACTTTTCCTTGCTCAGGTGATAGACGAACAGCTCCCACTCGCTGGTGGGGTGGACTTCCAGGCCGGCGCGGGAGATCGGCGCCGGATCCGGTGGTACCACCACGCGCAACAGCTTGGCGGCCCAGGGCAGGCTGGTGCCCTGCACCAGCAGCGAGACCAGCACGATGAAGAAGGCGACGTTGAAGAACAGCTGGGCGTTGGGCAGCCCGGCCATCAGCGGGAACACCGCGAGGATGATCGGCACCGCGCCACGCAGGCCGACCCAGGCGATGAAGGCCTTCTCGCGGCCATGGAAGGCGCGGAACGGCGCAAGGCCCACCAGCACCGACAGCGGACGGGCAAAGAGGATCATCCACAGCGCCAGGCCGAGAGCGGGCAGGGCGATGGGCCAGAGGTCGTGTGGCGTGACCAGTAGGCCGAGGACCAGGAACATGCCGATCTGCGCCAGCCAGGCCATGCCGTCGAGCATGTGCATGATGCCGTGGCGCGAGCGGATCGGCTGGTTGCCCAGCACCAGGCCACACAGGTAGATGGCCAGGATGCCGCTGCCGTGCACCGCGTTGGCCACGGCGAAGATCAGCAGGCCGCCGCTGATGGCCAGCAGCGGGTACAAGCCGTTGGCCAGGTGGATGCGATTGATCACCTGCAGCAGCAGCCAGCCGCCACCCAGGCCCAGTACCGAGCCGATGCCGAACTCGCGCAGGAAGTGCCAGAGGAAGCTCCAGGACAGGCCGCTCTCGCCGTGGGCAAGCATGTCGATCAGGGTAACGGTGAGGAATACCGCCATGGGGTCGTTGCTGCCCGACTCGATTTCCAGGGTCGCGGTGACCCGCTCGTTCAGGCCCTTGCCGCCCAGCAGCGAGAACACCGCCGCAGCGTCGGTGGAGCCGACGATGGCGCCGATCAGAAGGCCTTCCATCCAGCTCAGCTTGAACAGCCAGGCCGCGGCGATGCCGGTCAGCCCTGCGGTGATCAGCACCCCGGCAGTGGCCAGCGACAGCGCGGGCCAGAGTGCCACACGGAAACTCGACACCCGCGTGCGCAAGCCGCCGTCCAGCAGTATCACCGCCAGCGCCAGGTTGCCCACCAGGTAGGCCATGGGATAGTTCGAGAAACCGATGCCGCCGGGGCCGTCGGTGCCCGCGATCATGCCCACGGCGAGAAAGATGACCAGGATCGGGATGCCCAGGCGCGAGGACAGCGAGCTGACCAGGATGCTCATGCCGATCAGCACGGCAGCGATCAGGAAATAGCTGTTGATGGCCACGGCATCCAATATGTCGACCTCCTGGGGGATAGGGGAGTGGCGACGCTACTCGAGGATCAGGATGCAGGCCGCATGCCAATCGATTCTAACCTGCGGATTTACAAGGCTGTCAAAGGTTTGTTGAGGACCGTTCGACGGTGCTTTCAAGCCAGCCTGCACTGCCTTGCCAGGTGGGCACCAGATTGAGCCCGGAGAGTGCGGTGGGCGCCCATTTCAGTGCCTCTTCCAGAGGCAGTCTGACGGCGTCCAGGCAGGATTGCCTGTCTCGTTGCAGGATGGCGCGGGCATTGGCGACCTCGCCGGCGATGCTGTGCCCGGCATCGGCGCTCAGGGCGCGAATCTGCGTGTGCCATAGGTGGCGCGCCGAGCTGCCGGTGACGCCGCAACTGCCCAGCGGGTCGTAATAGGACGAGCCGAACTGCGCATAGCCGGCATTGACCAGTGCGTTGAAGTAGCGGCTCTGCGAGGTGATGGATTTGCTGTCGCCACCGCGCAGCACGGCAAGCCCGTCGCTCATGGCCTTGTCGATGTCCTTCAGGTAGTCGTCAGCGTGCTCGAAGGCTTCTGTGCTGGGTGCGCTGTAGATCGGCGAGGTGCTTGGCGAAAGGGCGGTGTCTCGCTGTTTGCCGTCGTCGGTCGACCCGGTGTTGAACAGGACGAGCGTGCAGCCCAGTGCTGCAGCGATAGCGAGCAGAGGCAGGAAGTTCTGGTAGTGGCGTTGGAGTGACGGGAGAGTGACGGTCTGCATGGCCATGGTCGAGAGGGATGGAGAATGCGCGGTCGCTATTCAATTGCATCTACCTCAGGCCTTGCTGTCGGTCGGTTCGGTGCTTCTCGTGGGAAGTATCCTCCAATTCTTTAGGCTGTCTTCTGTCAGCTTGTGGGGCGCTTCCGCGGTCGGCGACGCGGCCTTCATCCGGACATAAAAAAGCCCCGGACGTGACCGGGGCATAAGGGACATACGAGACGCTTAGAACCAGGCGTCCTGCATGGTGGAACAGGTGTCGTCGCGGGCTTCGAGCAGCGCCAGGTCATGGTGGCAGGACGGCACTTCCCAGGTCAGGAAGTAGCGCGCGGCCTGCAGCTTGCCGCGGTAGAAGTCGGTGTCCGAAGCATCGCCTCGTGCAAGGCCCTCTTCGGCGCGGATGGCCTGCTCCAGCCAGCGCCAGCCGATCACGGCGTGGCCGAAGACCTTCAGGTACAGCGCGGAGTTGGCCAGGCCCTGGGCTACGCGGCCCTGCATCAGGTCGCCGAGCAGGCTCAGGGTGGTGGCCGACAGGCGCGCCATCAGTTGTTCCAGCGGCTCGCGCAGCTTGTCCAGCGACGGGTGCGCGCTGGCGCGCTCGCAGCACTGGTTGATCAGGCGGGTCAGCTGTTTCAGGCCGGCGCCATTGTTCTGCGCCAGCTTGCGGCCGAGCAGGTCCAGCGACTGGATGCCGTGGGTGCCTTCGTGGATCGGGTTCAGGCGGTTGTCGCGGTAGTACTGCTCCACCGGGTATTCGCGGGTGTAGCCGTGGCCGCCGAGGATCTGGATCGCCAGTTCGTTGGCCTTCAGGCAGAACTCCGAGGGCCAGGACTTGACGATCGGAGTGAGCAGGTCGAGCAGTTCGTGGGCCTGCGTGCGCTCTTCCTCGGTGGGCAGGGTTTCGCAGTCGTCCACCAGGCGCGAGGCGTACAGGCCCAGGTCAAAGGCGCCCTCGACGTAGGACTTCTGGGTCAGCAGCATGCGCTTGACGTCGGTGTGCTGGACGATGGAGACGGGCGCCGAGGTCGGGTCCTTGGCATCCACCGGGCGGCCTTGCGGGCGCTCGCGGGCGTATTCCAGGGAGTACAGGTAGCCGGCGTAGCCGAGCATGATCGCGCCCATGCCGACGCCGATGCGCGCCTCGTTCATCATCTGGAACATGTAGGCCAGGCCATGGTGTGGCTTGCCCACCAGGTAGCCGACGCACTCGCCCTTGTCGCCGAAGTTCAGCGCGGTGGAGGTGGTGCCGCGCCAGCCCATCTTGTGGAACAGGCCGGCCAGAGTCACGTCGTTGCGTGCGCCGAGGGAACCGTCGTCGTTGACCAGGAACTTCGGCACGATGAACAGGCTGATGCCTTTCACGCCGGGCGGGGCGTCCGGCAGCTTGGCCAGGACCATGTGCACGATGTTCTCCGACAGCGGGTGGTCGCCGCCGGAAATGAAGATCTTGTTGCCCTTGATCCGGTAGCTGCCGTCGGCGGCCGGTTCGGCGCGGGTGCGGATATCCGCCAGCGACGAGCCGGCGTGGGGCTCGGTCAGCGCCATGGTGCCGAAGAAGCGCGCGTCGATCATCGGCTGCAGGAACCGGCGTTTCTGTTCTTCGCTGCCGAAGGTCTCGATCAGGTGGCTGGCGCCCATGCTCAGCATCGGATAGGACGAGGTGGCGATGTTGGCCGACTGGAAGTGCGCGAAGCAGGCGCGCGACAGCAGATGCGGCAACTGCATGCCGCCCTGTTCGAAGCTGCGCGAGGCGTTCTGGAAACCGGCTTCGTTGAACGCATCCACTGCCGGCTTCACTTCCGGAATCAGCACCGCGCCGCCGTCGACGTACTGCGGTTCGTTCTCGTCGTTCTTGCGGTTGTGCGGGGCGAACAGCTCTTCGGCGATGCCGCGCGCGGTGGACAGGGCCGCATCGAAGGTCTCGCGGTTGTGGTCGGCGAAGCGTTCGCGCTGGGTCAGGGCCTCGGCGTCGAGCACTTCGTAGAGTTCGAAAGCGAGGTTGCGGGAGCTGAGCAGGGTCTCGGACATGGATCGACCTCCGTGGGAATTGGCGCAGTCTAGTCTGGTGAATGAAGCGCGCACAGAATCATCCATGAGCGTGATAAAGGGCTAAAACACTCGGCTCCCGGCAGGCCCCCGGCGACGGCGGACTCGCACCGCACCCGCCGCAGGACCTAAACTGCGCGCCTTGAGGAGTCCGCTATCCATGAACTACCGCCATGCCTACCACGCCGGCAACCACGCCGACGTGCTGAAACACATCGTCCTTGCCCGCATCTTCGCGCTGATGGCGCGCAAGGACACGCCCTTCGCCTATCTCGACAGCCATTCCGGCATCGGCCTGTACGACCTGCTGGGTAATGAAGCCAGCCGTACCGGCGAATGGGAGTCGGGCATCGGTCGCCTGTGGGAGCGCGATGACGTGCCGGAGCTGCTGCAGGACTACCTGGAGGTAGTCCGCGCGCTGAATCCCGATGGCGGGCTGGAGTTCTACCCCGGTTCGCCTGAGCTGGCGCGGCGCCTGACCCGCCCGCAGGATCGGGTGATGCTCAACGAGCTGCACCCGGAAGACGGCCGCCTGCTCAAGGTCAACATGGCTGGCGAGCGCCGCATCTCGGTGCATCAGGGCGATGGCTGGTTGCTGCCGCGGGCTTTCCTGCCGGTTTCCGAGAAGCGCGGGGTGCTGTTGATCGACCCGCCCTTCGAGCAGCCCGATGACCTGGAGCGCTGCGTAACCGCACTGGACGAAGCCATCGGCCGCATGCGCCAGACCGTGGTTGCCATCTGGTACCCGATCAAGGATCGCCGCCAGCTCAAGCGTTTCTACCAGCGCCTGGAAAAGAGCTCGGCGCCGAAGATGCTCCGCGTGGAGCTGTGCGTACATCCGGCCGACACGGCCGACCGCCTGAATGGCTCCGGACTGGTCATTGCCAATCCACCGTGGCCGCTGGACGAGGAACTGCGCGGGCTGTTGCCCTGGCTGGCCCAGACGCTGGCGCAGAGTGAAGGCAGCAGCCAGGTGGACTGGCTGATCGCGGAATGAAAAAAGCCCTGGCAGTGCCGGGGCTTTTTCGTGATACGGGCTCGATCCTGATGATCTGGCGCAGGCGCCGTGCTGATCGAGGACGGAGCCCAGTCCTGCAGATATGGCTTACGCCGGCAGGCAGACGCCCGTGCCGCCCAGGCCACAGTAGCCGTTGGGGTTCTTCGCCAGGTACTGCTGGTGGTAGGCCTCGGCATAGTAGAACGGCGGCACCTCGCGGATTTCCGTAGTGATCTCGCCGTAGCCCTTGGCGCTCAGCTCCTTCTGGAAAGCCGCGCGGCTGGCGTCGATGGCAGCCTTCTGCGCCTGGTCGAACCAGTAGATCACCGAGCGGTACTGGGTGCCGGTGTCGTTGCCCTGGCGCATGCCCTGGGTCGGGTCGTGGGATTCCCAGAACACCTTGAGCAGCGCCTCGATGCTGGTTTCGCGCGGGTCGTACGCCACCAGCACCACTTCGCTGTGGCCGGTCAGGCCGGAACAGACTTCGTCGTAGGTCGGGTTCGGCGTGAAGCCGCCGGCATAACCCACCGCGGTTACCCAGACGCCCGGCTGCTGCCAGAAGCGCCGCTCGGCGCCCCAGAAGCAGCCCAGGCCGACAACGATCTGCTGCACGCCGGCGGGGAAGGGTGCAGTCAGCGGGTGGCCATTGACGTAATGCGCTTCGGGCACCGGCATCGGGCTCTCGCGTCCCGGCAGGGCCTGGGCGGAGCTGGGCAGTTCCAGTTTGTGGGCAAGTATCTGCGAGCGCAGGGTCATGGCATTCGTCTCCTGTCGAATAGGGGCGGCAATAGACTCGGGTACTCGCCGAAGATTACAGCGTTTGTTTTGCTTTGCGGGAGGTTTGAGACAGCTCGTGCGAATGGCTGCGGGCACGCCGCGCCAGAGTCGTTCAATGCGGGCGGCAGGGGTAGCGCTGCAGGCTGGAGGAGAGGTCGTGGCTGGGGATGGGCTTGTCGAACAGGTAGCCCTGGCCGATGTCGCAGCGGTTGCGCCGCAGGAAGGCCAGCTGGGCGGCGGTCTCCACGCCTTCGGCAACCACCTGCAGCTTGAGGTTGTGCGCCATGGCGATCACCGCCGAGGTGATCTCCATGTCGTCCTGGTTGTCCGGGATGTCCTTGATGAAGCTGCGATCGATCTTGATCACGTCGATGGGGAATTTCTTCAGGTAGCTCAGCGACGAGTAACCGGTGCCGAAGTCGTCCATGGCCAGGGTCAGGCCGAGGTTCTTCAGGCGTTCCAGCTGCTGGCGGGTGTCGTCGGTGGCGTCAAGCAGCAGGCTTTCGGTCAACTCCAGTTCCAACTGCGAGGCCGGGATGCTTTCCTCGTGGAGGATCGCGGCGATGGAGCCGACCAGGTCCGGGTCGCTGAACTGCTTGGGCGACAGGTTGATCGCCATGTGCAGCTCGCCCAGGCCTTTGGCGGCCAGTTCCCGCACCTGGCGGCAGGCCTGGCGGATCACCCACTTGCCGATGGGGATGATCAGGCCGGTTTCCTCGGCCACGCTGATGAATTGGTCCGGGCGGATCATGCCCTTCTCCGGGTGCTGCCAGCGCAGCAACGCTTCCAGGCCCAGCAGCGCACCGCTGCGCAGGCACAGCTTGGGCTGGTAGTGCACGGCCAGTTCGTCCTGCACCAGCGCGCGGCGCAGGTTGCTCTCGACGAACAGCTTGTAGCTGGCCTCGGCGGTCATCGCCTCGGTGAAGGTCTGCACCTGATGCTTGCCATTGGCCTTGGCCTTGTGCAGCGCAAGACCCGCGTGCTTCATCAGCGTCTGCGGATCCTGACCGTGTTGCGGCGCGTAGGCGATGCCCACGGAGCCGGTGATGCTGATCAGCTGGTTGTCGACGAACAGCGGCTTATCGAGCACAGAGAGAATCTGCGCTGCAATCTTCTCTCCACGGCCGGCCACGGACTCTTCCAGCAGTACGGCGAATTCGTTGCTGGCGAAGCGCGCCAGGGTGGCGCTGTCACTCAGGCTGCTGCGCAGGCGGCGGGCGAGGTTGGCCAGCAGTTTGTCGCCGGTCTGGTGGCCGAGGCTGTCGTTGATCCGCTTGAAATTGTCGATGTCCACCAGCAGCAGGCTCAGCGAGTGCTCGCTGCCCACCTGCAGGCGTTCTTCCAGGGCATTGATGAAGAAGTGCCGGTTGGCCAGGCCCGTGAGATTGTCGCGGTAGGCGAGCTTCTCGATGTGCTGCTGGGCCAGCTTGCTCTGGGTGATGTCTTCGTAGATGCCGATGTAGTGGGTCAGCTCGCCCTTGTCGTCGTAGACCTTGGACAGCGACAACTGGCCCCAGTAGGGCTCCAGATTCTTGCGCCGGCTGCGGAACTCGCCCTGCCAGCTGTTCTGCGTGACCAGGGTGGAGCGCGCATCGAACAGCAGTTCGCTGAGATTCGCCAGTGCCGGTAGCTCCGGCAGGCGGCGGCCGCGCACTTCGTCGGCGCCGTACTGGGTGATGGCGGTGAAGCTCGGGTTGACGTACTCCACCAGGCCCTCGCGGTCGATCAGCAGGAAGGCGCTGGCGCTCTGTTCGACGGCGCGCTGGAACAGGTGCAGGGCGCTGGAGACGTTGCGCCGCTCGTGGTTCATCAGCACCTGGGCATACTGGTCGGCCAGCTCCCCGGCGAAGGCTATCTCGTCGCTCTGCCACATGCGCACTTCGCCGACATGCTCCAGGCAGAGCACGCCGACCACTTCGCCACCGACGCGGATGGTGGCGTCGAGCATGGCGCTGATGCCCTGCGGGCGCAGGTAGCGCATGGCCAGCTCCTGGGTGCGCGGGTCCTGCTGGGCATTATGGGCGTCGATGGCGCGGCCGCTATGCACCGCGTCAAGGTAATTGGGGAAGTGGCTGGCGTCGATATCCTGCGGCTTTTCGTACTGGTCGGTATCACGGCGGTAGATGGTCACCGCTTCCAGGCGATGGTCCGGGTGCAGGCGCCAGATGCCGGCGCGGGCGACATCGTAGGCCTCGCAGGCGGCCTGGGCGATCAGTTGCGCGGCTTCCAGCAGCGGGTCGCTGGACAGGTAGCGGTGCCGCGCCAGACGCACGATGAGGTTCTGCTGGGTACGCGAGCGCACCAGGTGCTGCAGGTGTTCGTCCTGGGAGCGCTGGTACATCTCCAGGGACATCTTCAGGCGGATGTTCTGAGCCTCGAGGTCCAGCAGGCGCGGGTCCAGCTCGGTTTCGTGCTCGTCCGCCTCGGTCTGTAGCAGGTAGCCGTGGAGCAGTTGGCGGCCGTGCTGCTGGAAGGCTTCGCCGACCTCCAGCACGTTCAGCGTGCCGCGTGGCGAATGGAGCAGGTAGCGCACCCGGTAACGGCCGTCCCTGAGCAGTTGCTGCTGCACCTGCTCATGCAGGCGATGGCGCGCTTCGGGCTCCATCAGGCTGGCGTAGGGGGCGTCGAGGATGCCGCAGAGGTCCTGGGCCGGGACGCCGATCTGGCGTTCGCAGCCGGGGTCGAGGAACAGCAGGGTCCAGCTGGGCTCGTTCAGGCGCTCGAAGCGCAGCATCCCGAGCCTCGACGGGACGGGAAGCTGCGTGACAACCTCGGCCGCCTGACGGCTGGCGGCATCGGGATGACTCTTCATGCGCGGGAGATTTCCAGGGTGCTGGATGGGGTACTTCGCCCCACCCGACTTCTATGGGCGTTGGCAAGATTTGCATGAGGCACGGGGCCATGACAAGCCAAGACTGTATCGGCCGTCACAGTGGGAAGTTGAGTCAGCGGCGGGCGCTGGGCCTGACCGCCGGTCCGGCAAAAAGAAGCCCCGCCATCCGGCAGGGCTGGAGAGAACGAGCGTGGCGTGCTCGTCGAGAGGAAGGGCCGGGCGAACCGGCCCCTTGCAACACTTACAGCAGCCGCACTTACAGGAGCAGGGTGCGGATATCGCCCAGCAGGTCGGACAGGCGCTTGGTGTAGCGCGCGGCAGCCGCCCCGTTGATCACGCGGTGATCGTAGGACAGCGACAGCGGCAGCATCAGGCGCGGCTGGAAGGCCTTGCCATCCCACACCGGCTGGATCGTCGCTTTGCTGACCCCCAGGATCGCCACTTCCGGCGCGTTGACGATCGGCGTGAAGCCGGTGCCGCCAATGTGGCCGAGGCTGGAGATAGTGAAGCAGGCGCCCTGCATGGCATCGGCGGAGAGCTTCTTGGTGCGCGCTTTCTCGGCCAGTTCGGCGGCTTCGGCGGCGAGTTGCAGGAGGCTCTTCTGGTCGACGTTCTTGATCACCGGGACCAGCAGACCGTCCGGCGTGTCCACGGCGAAGCCGATGTGCACGTACTTCTTGCGGATCAGCGCCTTGCCGCTGGGGGCCAGCGAGCTGTTGAAGTCCGGCATTTCCTTGAGCAGGTGGGCACAGGCCTTGAGCAGGATCGGCAGCACGGTCAGCTTGACGCCGGCTTTTTCCGCCACGGCCTTCTGGGCCACGCGGAAGGCTTCCATCTCGGTGATGTCGGCCGAGTCGAACTGGGTCACGTGCGGCACGTTCAGCCAGCTGCGGTGCAGGTTGGCGGCGCCGACCTGCATCAGGCGGGTCATCGCCACTTCTTCCACTTCGCCGAACTTGCTGAAGTCGACTTCCGGGATCGGCGGGATGCCTGCGCCACCGGTAGCGCCGGCCGGAGCCGACTTGGCGCGCTGCAGTTGTTCCTTGACGAACAGCTGCACGTCTTCCTTGAGGATGCGGCCTTTCGGGCCGGTGCCTTTGACTTCGCTCAGCTCGACGCCGAACTCGCGGGCGACCATGCGCACCGCGGGGCCGGCGTGGACCTTGGCGCCGTCACGGCTGGGCGCGCCCACCGGAGCGGCTTCCGCAGCCTTGGCCGGCGCGGCAGCCGGTGTCTGGGTGGCGGCCGGAGCGGCAGCGGCGGGAGCCGGAGCAGCCGCCGGGGCAGCAGCGCCCGCGACCTTCAGCTTGAGGATCAGGTCGCCGGTGCCGACTTCGTCACCGACCTTGATCGACACGCTTTCCACCACGCCGGCAGCCGGCGAGGGGATTTCCATGCTGGCCTTGTCCGACTCCAGGGTGATCAGCGACTGGTCGGCTTCGACCGTGTCGCCGGCTTTCACCATGACTTCGATGACGTTGGCCTTGCCGGCCGAGCCGATGTCCGGGACGTGGATGTCCTGGACGCTGGCGCCAGCGGCAGGTGCGGCAGCCGGCGCCGGGGCAGCGGCCGGAGCCTCTGCCTTCGGAGCCTCGGCGGCCGGAGCCGGCGCTTCCGCCTTGGGCGCTTCGGCGGCAGCCGAACCCCCCTCGACTTCCAGCTCGAGGATCTCGTCGCCTTCCTTCAGGGTGTCGCCCACCTTGACCTTCAGGCTCTTCACCACGCCGGCTTTCGGCGAGGGGATTTCCATGCTGGCCTTGTCGGATTCTAGGGTCAGCAGGCTCTGGTCGGCCTCGACGGTGTCGCCGACCTTGACCAGCAGTTCGATCACTTCACCCTGACCATTGCCGATGTCGGGTACACGAATCAGTTCGCTCATCGTGCCTCTCCTCAGCAGTCCAGCGGGTTGCGTTTTTCGGGGTTGATGCCGAACTTGGCGATGGCTTCGGCCACGACCTTGGGTTCGATATCACCGCGATCGGCCAGGGCTTCCAGTGCGGCCAGCACGACCCAGTGGCGGTCGACTTCGAAGAAGTCGCGCAGCTTGCGGCGGCTGTCGCTGCGGCCGAAGCCATCGGTGCCCAGGACCTTGAATTCCTTGCTCGGCACCCACTGGCGGATCTGTTCGGCGTAAAGCTTCATATAGTCGGTGGAGGCGATGACCGGACCCTTGCGGCCGGACAGGCACTCTTCGACGTAGCTCTGTTTGGGCTTCTGGCCCGGGTGCAGGCGGTTCCAGCGCTCCACGGCCAGGCCGTCGCGGCGCAGTTCGTTGAAGCTCGGAACGGACCAGACGTCGGCGCCGATGCCGAAGTCTTCGCGCAGGATCTTCGCGGCGGCTTCGACTTCGCGCAGGATGGTGCCCGAACCCAGCAGCTGCACGTGATGCGCGGCGTCCTTCTTGTCCTCATCGAGCAGGTACATGCCCTTGATGATGCCTTCCTCGGCGCCCTTGGGCATGGCCGGCTGGACGTAGTTCTCGTTCATCACGGTGATGTAATAGAAGATGTCCTGCTGCTCTTCGATCATCTGCCGCGAGCCTTCGCGGATGATCACCGCCAGCTCGTACGCGTAGGTCGGATCGTAGGTGCGGCAGTTCGGGATGGTTGCCGCCAGCAGGTGGCTGTGACCGTCTTCGTGCTGCAGGCCTTCACCGTTCAGGGTGGTACGGCCGGCGGTGCCGCCGATCAGGAAGCCGTGCGCGCGGCTGTCGCCAGCGGCCCAGGCCAGGTCGCCGATACGCTGGAAGCCGAACATCGAGTAGAAGATGTAGAACGGCAGCATCGGCTGGTTGTGCGTGGAGTACGAGGTACCCGCAGCGATCCAGCTGGACATGGCGCCGGCTTCGTTGATGCCTTCCTCGAGGATCTGACCTTTCTTGTCCTCGCGGTAGAACATCACCTGGTCTTTATCCACCGGCTCGTACAGCTGGCCGACGGAGGAGTAGATGCCCAACTGGCGGAACATGCCTTCCATACCGAAGGTACGGGCTTCGTCCGGCACGATCGGGACGATGCGCGGGCCGAGTTCCTTGTCCTTGACCAGCTGCGAGATGATCCGCACGAAAGCCATGGTGGTGGAGATTTCGCGGTCGCCCGAGCCGTCGAGCATGGCCTTGAGGGTTTCCAGCGGGGGAACCGGGACCTGGAAGCTCTTCTCGCGGCGAACCGGCATCACGCCGCCCAGCGCGGCACGGCGGGAAGCCAGGTACTTGGCTTCGGCGCTGCCTTCCTCGGGGCGGTAGAACGGCAGGTTTTCCAGATCGTCATCCTTGATCGGGATGTCGAACTTGTCGCGGAACGACTTCAGCGACTCGACGTCGACCTTCTTGACGTTGTGCGCGATGTTCTTCGCTTCGCCCGAGCCGGTACCGTAGCCCTTGATGGTCTTGGCCAGGATGACGGTGGGCTGGCCCTTGTGGTTGACCGCCTGGTGGTAGGCCGCATAGACCTTGTAGGGATCGTGGCCGCCACGGTTGAGTTTCCAGATCTCTTCGTCGGAGAGGTCCTTGACCATCTCCAGCAGCTCCGGACGGGCACCGAAGAAGTGCTCACGCACGTAGGCGCCGTCTTTGGCCTTGTAGTTCTGGTACTCGCCGTCGATGACCTCGTCCATGCGCTGCTGCAGCAGGCCGGCGGTGTCCTTGGCGAACAGCGGGTCCCAGAAGCGACCCCAGACCACCTTGTTGACGTTCCACTCGGCGCCACGGAACACGCCTTCGAGTTCCTGGATGATCTTGCCGTTGCCGCGAACCGGGCCGTCGAGGCGCTGCAGGTTGCAGTTGATGACGAAGATCAGGTTGTCCAGCTTCTCGCGGCCGGCCAGGGAGATCGCGCCCAGGGATTCGGGCTCGTCGCACTCGCCGTCGCCCATGAAGCACCAGACCTTCTGCTTCCCGGCGGGGATGAAGCCGCGGCTTTCCAGGTACTTCATGAAGCGCGCCTGGTAGATCGCCTGGATCGGGCCCAGGCCCATGGAAACGGTCGGGAACTGCCAGAAGTCCGGCATCAGCCAGGGGTGCGGGTAGGAGGACAGGCCGTTGCCGTCCACTTCCTGGCGGAAGTTGTTCAGCTGGTCTTCGCTGATGCGGCCTTCGAGGAAGGCGCGGGCGTAGACGCCGGGGGAGGCGTGGCCCTGGAAGAACACCAGGTCGCCGCCGTGCTCGTCGGTCGGGGCCTGGAAGAAGTAGTTGAAGCCCACGTCATAGAGGGTCGCCGAGGAGGCGAAGGAGGAGATGTGGCCACCCAGATCCGGGGCGTTCTTGTTGGCCTTCATCACCATCGCCAGGGCGTTCCAGCGCACCAGGGAGCGGATGCGGCGCTCCATGAATAGGTCGCCGGGCATGCGCGCTTCGTGGGTCACCGGGATGCTGTTGCGGTACGGCGTGGTGATGGCGTAGGGCAGTTGGGTGCCGGACCGGCTGGCCAGCTCGCCCATGCGGGTCATCAGGTAATGGGCGCGGTCTTCACCTTCACGGTCCAGGACCGATTCCAGGGCGTCCAGCCATTCCTGGGTTTCGACGGGATCGAGGTCTTGCATGGCTTGCTCCAGGGCGGAAAGGCTTCCAGAATCGGAAGCCAGTAGATCGTTGCCGATAGCTGCGCCAACCTCGTGGGCGACGCGGCGAATTCTTGGAAGTGCTCCGGGGGTACGCCCGGCGGGTTGTAGTTTTACTACAAATCGCCAGCGGATACATCCCTCCGCCAGAAAAAGTTAGTAGTAAAACTACAGGGGCGCGAAAAGACAGGAATGCCGGCGCCTCGCCGACCACTCAGGATAGACCATGAGCCTGCCGTCCCTGGCCGCTTTGCCGGCCACCCTCAAGCCCCTCGCCGAGCGGGCTGAGCAGAATTTCCGCACTGCCATCGCCGCGTTTTCCCCCGAGCAGATCGCCAGCTTCGACAGCTGGTCCGACGAGCGGCACGCCGACTTCTTCCGCGTCACTGCCGGCAGCGATTTCGTTGCCGAGCAGGTCCAGCGCGATCCTGCCTTTCTATTGGAACTGGCCGCGACCGGTGAGCTGGAGCGCGTCCTGCAGCCCGGCGAAATGGGCGCACAACTGGAAGCGCTGCTGGCCGATTGCGCCGACGAGGACGAACTGGGTCGCCGCCTGCGTCGCTTCCGTCGGCGCCAGCAGGTGCGCATCATCTGGCGCGACCTGAGCCGCCGCAGCGACCTGGCGGGTACCTGCCGCGACCTGTCGGACCTCGCCGACGCCTGCATCGACCAGTCCCTGGCCTGGCTCTACCAGCGCCACTGCCAGCAGTTCGGCGTGCCCATCGGCAACCGCTCGGGCCTGCCGCAGAAGATGATCGTGCTGGGCATGGGCAAGCTGGGCGCGGGTGAGTTGAACCTGTCTTCGGACATCGACCTGATCTTCGGCTACCCCGAGGGTGGCGAAACCCAGGGCGCCAAGCGGGCGCTGGACAATCAGGAGTTCTTCACCCGTTTAGGGCAGAAGCTGATCAAGTCGCTGGACGCCATCACCGTCGAGGGCTTCGCCTTCCGCGTCGACATGCGCCTGCGCCCTTACGGTTCCAGTGGCCCGCTGGTACACAGCTTCGCCGCGCTGGAGCAGTACTACCAGGACCAGGGCCGCGACTGGGAACGCTACGCGATGATCAAGGCCCGCGTGGTCGGTGGCGACCAGGAGGCTGGTCAGCGCCTGCTGGAGCTGCTGCGCCCCTTCGTTTACCGCCGCTACCTGGACTTTTCCGCCATCGAGGCGCTGCGCACCATGAAGCAGCTGATCCAGCAGGAAGTCCGGCGCAAGGGCATGAGCGAGAACATCAAGCTGGGCGCTGGCGGCATCCGCGAGGTGGAGTTCATCGCCCAGGCCTTCCAGTTGATCCACGGCGGCCGTGACCTGAGCCTGCAGCAGCGGCCGCTGCTGCGCGTGCTGGCGATCCTCGAGGGGCAGGGCTACCTGCCGCCGCAGGTGGTCGCCGAGTTGCGCGAGGGGTACGAATTCCTGCGTTACGCCGAGCACGCCCTGCAGGCCATTGCCGATCGGCAGACGCAGATGCTGCCGGAGGACGAACTCGAGCGAATCCGCGTCGCCTTCATCATGGGCTTCGCCAACTGGTCGGCGTTCCACCAGACCACCAACCAGTGGCGCGATCGCATCGACTGGCATTTCCGCCAGGTCATCGCCGATCCGGACGAGGACGAAGACGGCCAGGTCGACACCACCATCGGCGGCGAATGGATTCCGCTCTGGGAAGAGGCGGTGGACGAGGAGTCCGCCTGCCGACAGTTCGCCGACGCCGGCTTCGCCGAACCCGCGCAGGCCTGGAAACGCTTGACCGACCTGCGCCATGGCACGCAGGTGCGTGCCATGCAACGTCTTGGGCGCGAGCGGTTGGATGCCTTCATGCCGCGGCTGCTGAACATGATTGCCGAGCGCGGCCCGGCCGATGTGTTGCTCGAACGCGTCCTGCCGCTGATCGAGGCGGTGGCGCGGCGCTCGGCCTATCTCGTGTTGCTGACAGAAAACCCCGGTGCGTTGGAGCGCCTGCTGACGCTCTGTGCGGCCAGCCCGATGGTGGCCGAGCAGATCGCCCGCTTCCCGATCCTGCTCGACGAGCTATTGAACGAAGGGCGCCTGTTCCGCCCGCCGCAGGCTGCCGAACTGGGCGCCGAGCTGCGCGAGCGGCTGATGCGTATTCCGGAGGATGATCTCGAGCAGCAGATGGAGACCCTGCGTCACTTCAAGCTGGCCCATGCCTTGCGCGTGGTGGCCTCGGAGATCGCCGGGACTCTGCCTTTAATGAAGGTCAGCGACTACCTGACCTGGCTGGCCGAAGCAATCCTCGAACAGGTGCTGAGCCTGACCTGGGACCAGCTGGTGCAGCGCCACGGCCGGCCGACCCGCGTCGACGGGACGCCCTGCGATCCGGACTTCATCATCATCGGCTACGGCAAGTCCGGCGGCCTGGAACTGGGCCACGGCTCCGACCTGGACCTGGTGTTCATCCACGATGGCGACCCGCAGAGCGAGACCGACGGTGCCAAGCCCATCGATGGGGCGCAGTTCTATACGCGCCTGGGGCAGAAGATCATTCACTTCCTCACCGCGCAGACGCCCTCGGGCATGCTCTACGAAGTGGACATGCGCCTGCGCCCCAGCGGTGCCTCCGGCCTGCTGGTCAGTTCGCTGCGCGCCTTCGAGGCCTACCAGTTGGGCGAGGCCTGGACCTGGGAGCACCAGGCGCTGGTGCGCGCCCGCGTGCTCGCCGGCTGCCAGCGGGTGGCCAGGGCCTTCGAGGCGATCCGCGCGAAAGTGCTGGGCCAGCAACGCGATCTGCCGGAGTTGCGCAAGGAGGTCAGCGAGATGCGCGCGAAGATGCGCGACAACCTCGGCACCCCCAGCACTGTCGCCGGCACCGCGCCGAATGCCTTCGAGGCCGCGGCCCCGTTCGATCTCAAGCAGGATGCCGGTGGTATCGTCGATATCGAATTTATGGTGCAATACGCGGCCCTGGCCTGGTCGTGGCAGCACCCGGAGCTGGTGGAGTTCACCGACAATATCCGCATCCTGGAAGCGCTGGAGCGGGTCGGGTTGATGTCCGGCGAGGATGTCCTGACGTTGCAGGACGCCTACAAGGCTTACCGGGCGGCGGCGCACCGATTGTCCCTGCAGAAGCAGCCGGGCGTGGTAAGCGGCGACCACTTCCATGCGGAGCGGCGCATGGTGATGCAGATGTGGAAAGCCTTC
>NZ_MACM02000052.1:0-17996 GCF_001675465.2 Pseudomonas sp. AU12215 | reverse complement strand
ATGCCCGATTGAGGTCATGACAGAGGTAGTGGCGTTGCAGCATGATGCACCTGCTTCAATCCAGTAACCGTGTTGCACTCAGCTTCTGCAACCGCCCAAATTTAAAAATCAAAAACTTACAAAAACAAAGCACCGGTCTGAGACCGGCGTTGTTCATGGTGCTCCCAGCACTCAGTCCAGCAACTCACTGAAGGGAATGAAGTTCAGCCAATCGCCTTCGGCCAACGTCGTGCCCTCGCGCACTTCCGCCAGCCCTTCGGCCCAGGCTGCGCTAAGCAGCACGCCGGAGCTCTGATTGGCGTAGGGCACTGCACGGCCATTTTCCAAACGCGCGCGCAAGTACTCACGACGGTTGCCCGGCTTGGTGCGGTTGAAGCCGGCCGGGACCTGCAGGCGCAGCGGCTCGACCTTCTGCATGCCGAGGCGGCGCATCAGGTAGGGCCGCGCCAGCAGGGCGAAAGTCACCAGGGTGGATGCGGGGTTACCCGGCAGCCCGATCACCGGCACGCCCTGGTAGTGGCCGACGGTCAGCGGCTTGCCCGGCTTGATCGCCAGCTTCCACAGCGCCAGATCACCAGCTTCGCGCAGGGCCGCTCCGAGGAAGTCCGCCTCGCCGACGGACACACCACCGGTGGAGAGGATCAGGTCGACGTTCGACAGCCCCGCCAGTGCGGCGCGGGTGCGCTCCAGATCGTCCGGAAGGATGCCAGCGTCCACTACCTCGCAACCCAAGCGCAGCAGCCAGGTGCGCAGCAGGTGACGGTTGCTGTTGTAGATCTGCCCGAGCGCCAGCGGCGTGCCCGGCTCGACCAGTTCGTCGCCGGTGGACAGCAGCGCCACGCGCGGGCGGCAACGTACTTTCAATTCAGCGTGGCCGAGGGACGCGGCCAGGCCGATCTCGATGGGGCCGATGCGCGTGCCGTTGGGCAGCACGCAGTCTCCCTTGCGGGTTTCCTGGCCCTGCGGGCGAATGTGCTGGCCGGCTTCCATCGCTTCGAGGAAGCGCACACGGCCATCCTCCAGCACCTCGGCGTTTTCCTGCATTTCCACGCAGTCGGCGCCTTGCGGCACAGGCGCGCCGGTGAAGATGCGCACACAGGTGCCCGGTTGCAGCGGTTCACCGGCCTGGCCGGCGAAGATCTTCTGGCTTACCGGCAGCGCTTCGCCCCGCCAGTCGGCCAGGCGCAGCGCGTAGCCGTCCATGGCGCTGTTCGGCCAGGGCGGCAGGTCCAGGCCGGCCAGCAACGGCTCGGCCAGCACGCGGCCATCGGTGTCGGCCAACGGCAAGGTTTCGCACTCGGAGACCGGAGACTGTTCGGCCAGCGCCAACAAGCGCGCCAGGGCCTCCTCGACCGGCAGCAGGCCGGGCTTGTCGCAGCAGCTCATCCGCGGCTCTCGCAGGGCGCCGCCTTCTTCAGGTGCGGCACGAAGTTGCAGGGACGATGACTGGCGTCCAGCTGTTCGCCGAGGATGCCGTCCCAGGCAGTGCGGCAGGCGTTGGTGGAACCCGGCAGGCAGCAGACCAGGGTGCCGTTGGACAGCCCCGCCAGCGCGCGGGACTGCACGGTGGAGGTGCCGATGTCGGCCACGGAAATCTGCCGGAACAGCTCGCCGAAGCCGTCCACTACCTTGTCCAGCAGGCAAGTCACGGCTTCCGGGGTGCTGTCGCGGCCGGTGAAGCCGGTGCCACCGGTGATCAGCACGACCTGGACCTCGTCCTCGGCGATCCAGGTCGCGACCTGGGCGCGGATGCGATAGAGGTCATCCTTGAGCAGGACGCGAGCGGCGAGGTTGTGGCCGGCGGCCTTAAGGCGGTCGACGAAGAGCTGGCCGGAGGTGTCGGTTTCCAGGGTACGGGTGTCGCTGACGGTAAGAACGGCGATGTTCAGCGGGACGAATGGCTGCTCGGCCTTGTGGCTCATGATGAGGGCCCTTGCTTGTGAGGTTGGAATGCGCGGTGTTATATCACAGGCCCGCCCCGGAGACCCTGACATGCCAAAAGCCCCGCTACCCCGCTGTTCCGTCCTGATTCTCGCCGGAGGACGCGGCCAGCGCATGGGTGGCCAGGACAAGGGCCTGCTGGACTGGCAGGGCAAGCCGCTGGTGAGCTACGCCGCCGCCCTCGCCCGCCCGTACAGCGACGACCTGATCATTTCCTGCAACCGCAACGCGAACGTCTACGCGGGCTACGCCGACCGCCTGGTACAGGACGACAGCCCGGACTTCCCCGGCCCGCTGGCCGGCATTCGCGCGGGTCTCGCCGCTGCACGCCACTCACACCTGCTGGTGCTGCCCTGCGACGCGCCGCTGCTGGACACCGAACTGCTGGAGCGCCTGCTGCTCGCATCGGCTGAAGCGCCGGACGTCGTGCACATGCTGCGCTGCGGCACGCAGTGGGAGCCGCTGTTCAGCATCATTCCGGTGGCGATGCGCGAACCGATAGAACAGGCCTGGCACCAGGGCGACCGCAGCCCGCGCCTTGTGTTCTCGAACCTGGGGCTGCAGGCAGTGGATTGCCCGGCGAACGACCCGCGCCTGGCCAATCTCAACACGCCAGAGCTGCTCTATCACGCACGATAGCGCCGTATTCGAAAATTTTCCGGGAACTATGCCAAGAAGCACCCTGTCAGACTTTTCGTACCTTTATGTTCGCTCATCAGGAGATTCACTAATGAACAAACGGATGCTTCCCGCCTTCCTGCTCGCCCTGGGCTTCGGAGTGCTCGCTGGTTGCTCCACTCCGTCGGTCATCACCCTGAACGATGGTCGCGAGATTCAGTCGGTCGACAAACCCAAGTACGACGAAGAATCCGGCTTCTATGAGTTCGAACAGCTGGATGGCAAAACCGCCCGCGTGAACAAGGATCAGGTACGGACCGTCAAGGACCTCTGATTCTCCCGGCGGTGAAAACGCCCCGCAGCCCCTGACCGGTCTGCGGGGCGCTCGCGTTTTACCGGGGGGCGAAAAATATTTTTCGCTAACCCCTTGTGCGTCAAAAGTTTTTCGGTAGAATGCGCGCCATCAAACGGAGCGTAGCGCAGCTTGGTAGCGCGTCTCGTTCGGGACGAGAAGGTCGCTGGTTCGAATCCAGTCGCTCCGACCAAATCCCGAAAAACCCGCCTAACGGCGGGTTTTTTATTGCCTGCGATTTTTCATGCAGACCAATCATCAGGCACAAAAAAGCCCGTCCAGCCGGACGGGCTTTTTCATGGACGAATCAGAGCTGCCCGGACTTGCGCAGCGCCACCTGCGATAGCGCGCTCCAGTCCAGATCGCCATCGCCGTGGGCAATGGCTTCGAGCAGGTTGTCACGCAGGACGCTGGCGAACGGCAGCGGCACGCGCTGCTCCTGCCCGGCCGACAACGCCAGCCCCACGTCCTTGAGGCCCAGCACCAGGCGGAACGCCGCCGGATCGAAGCGCTGCTCGGCGATCAGGGCGCCATAGTTGCGATACACCGGCGCGTTGAACAGGGTGTTGCCCATGATCTCCATGAACTCGCCCGGCGCCACCCCGTAGGTTTTCACCAGCGCAGTGCTCTCCCCCATCGCCTCGATGGCGCTGGCAATCATGAAATTGCCGGCGATTTTCACCGCAACGGCGCGCAAAGGATCGTCGCCCAGCGGCCAGGTCTTCTGTCCCAGCACATCAAGGACCGGCTGCGCCTTGGCGATAGCCGTCTCGGGTCCGGCGACCAGGATGTTCAGCTTGCCGGCGGCGGCAACGTCGGTGCGACCAAACACCGGCGCAGCAACGAACTCGACGCCCTGTTCGCGGTGCAACTCCACCAGCTCGGTGACGAGGGCGGTGGACAGCGTGGCCATGCTCAGGTGCACCAGCCCTGCCTTGGCCGAGGCCAGGGCGCCGCTGTCCAGCAGCACGGTGCGGGTGGAGTTGTCGTCGGCCAGCATGGAAATCACCAGCTCGACGTCGAAAGCCTGCACAGGCGTGGTGGCGGCAACGGCACCCAGCGCCACCAGGGGCTCGGCAGCCGCTGGCGAACGGTTCCAGACGACAACCTGGTGGCCGGCCTTGATGAGGTTTGCAGCCATGGCAGCACCCATGCCGCCCAATCCGAGAAATCCGATCTTCATTGCAATGCGCCTCGCATCAGTTGATTGAGGAGAGGAAAAGCCGCCAAAGGCATCAGCGGCGGAGGAAAATGGCGACCTGCTCGGCGTCGAAGGGCCAGTTCAGCTCGGCGCCGGAGTCGCAGCGGCGCAACACGGGAATGCTCAAGCCATATTGCTCGACCCATTCCTCGCGATCGGCGATGTCCACCAACTCGACCAACAGTCCGTGTTCGACAAAGGGCATCAGCACGGCTTCGGCCACTTCGCAGAGATGGCAGCCAAGGGTGCCGAAGAGTTGGCATTCCGGGGGCATGTGAGGCTCCAGGGGTGGCGGCATAGGTTCAGACTCCGGCGTGCTTGAGCAAGGTGTCGGCCATGGCGCGGGCTTCTCGCCCTTGCTGCGCCGGGCCCTGCATATGCGCCATCACCAGCACGCCCTCGAGCAGGTATTGCAGCTGGCGGGCCAGAGCCTCCGGCTCCGCAGCACCAAGGCGCATCAGCTGGGCGGCGAAGAAGCGGCCGAGAAAGGCCTTGTGTTCAGCGGCCTGCTGGTGGATGGGGTGTTCGCGGTTGTGGAATTCGCCCGCGGCGTGGATGAAGGCGCAGCCGCAGAAGTCCGGGCTGTCGAGCACCTCCTGCAGGCCGTCGAAGATCGCCAGGATCGACTCGCGCGGCGCGAGGATGCGTCCGGCCACCTCCATGCGCTCGACCATGCGGGCGTGGCGCTCTTCCAGCGCCGCCATGATCAGCTCGTCCTTGGACTTGAAGTGCTTGTACAGCGTCATCTTCGCCACGCCCGACTCGGCAAGGATGCGGTCGATGCCGGTAGCGTGGTAGCCCTCGCGGTAGAACAGGTCCTGAGCGGTGGTGAGCAGCAGCTCGCGTTTGCTGGATGCCATGGCATTACCTCCTGGCCGGACATTATGCGCGAGGCTCGGCGCCCATGGGGAGCCGGAGCGTTGCAGGGAGGACCGCGCAAGTGCCGGTGGATGGACGGTCATTTCGCTTGAACTATACAGACCTGTCTGTCTAATATCTATTCCGCCGTCCCCACAACAATGCACAGGGCTCTCGCCATGAAACTCCACGACGTCGCACTTTCCGGTAACTGCTACAAGGTTCGTCTGTTCCTCGGGCTCATCGGCCACAAGGTTGAACTGGTGCAGGTGGACCTGCAGGGCGGCGCGCACAAGCGCCCGGCCTTCCTGGCAATCAATCCGCGCGGCCAGGTGCCCGCGCTGGAAGACGGCGAACTGCGCCTGGGCGACTCCCACGCCATCCTGGCCTACCTCGCACGGCAGTACGGCGAGCCGCACTGGCATCCCCAGGACGCCATGACCCAGGGGCGAATCGCCAACTGGCTGAGCTTCTCGGCCAACGAGGTGCAGCACGGCCTGGCCCAGGCACGGGTGATCCAGCTGTTCAAGCGCCCCGGCGACCTGGCCACGGCGCAGGCAAAGGGCCGCCATGCACTGGAACTGCTGGACGCGACGCTGGCCGACCACCGCTGGCTGGCGCAGACGGAAAGGCCCAGCATCGCCGACATTGCCGTCTACCCCTACGTCGCCCTGGCGCCGGAAGGCGGGCTCGAGCCATCCGGCTATCCCTATGTGCAGGATTGGCTGGCCCGCGTGCGCGCCCTGCCCGGCTACGTGGCACAACCCGCCCTCTGAATCTGCGCGCCGCCGCGAACCTGGCGGCGCCCTTCTCCGCTCCACGAAAAGGAAATCTCGATGCGTCTGCCATCCCTACTGCTGGCCGGGCTGTTCGCCCTCGCCTGCCTGAACAGCCAGGCCGCCGACCTGCGCTTCTCGCTGATCCGCACCTCCGGCGTAACCACCCTCGATGCATTCACTGTGGCCGGCGGCAACTGGACGCAGAAGGTCCCGCTCAACCACACCGCGGTATTGATCCAGCATCACGCCGCGACCTTGCTGTTCGATACCGGACTGGGCAGCCAGGCGGACGCGCAGTTCAAGCAGGACATGCCCTGGTGGGACAAGCCGCTGTTCCAGTACCACGGGCTGAAGCCGGTGCGCGAACAGTTGCAGGGCAGCGGCATCCGCATCGACCGGATCATTCTCTCCCATGCTCACTGGGACCATGCCTCCGGCCTGTCCGACTTCCCGGACGTGCCGGTCTGGGCGACCTACGAGGAAATCAACTACGCCCACATCGCCCAGCCTCCGGCGGTATTCCCCAGCCAGTTCCGCCATCCACTGAAATGGGTACCGTTCCAGTTCGAATCCGGCCCCTTCCTGAGCTATGACCGCAGCCTCGACCTGTTCGGCGACGGCAGCCTGGTGCTGGTGCCGATGCACGGCCATACCCCCGGCGCGGTCGGCCTGTTCATCACCCTCGACGACGGTCGGCGCTTCTTCTTCAGCGGCGATACCACCTGGCGCCTGTCCGGTTTCACCGGTCCCCGCGAGAAGTTCTGGGTCAGCCGCAAACTGGTGGACAGCGACCGCGAGCGGACCCTGGCCGAAGTGGCCCGCGTACACGAATTGATGCGTGCGTATCCAAAGTTGACCGTCGTGCCTGCCCACGATGCCCAGGTGCAGGACAAACTCGGCTACTACCCCCATTGGATCGACTGAAAGCTACGCCAGCTGTCCCTCGGCGCTTCAATAGCCAGCTCACTAATCAGCGACTAAGGTCTAAGGGTCGTCAACATTCGGTAATGATTTAGTAGGTAGGCTGTAACAGATCGACATGCCGGCCCGATCCACCGGCATCACCGAACTGCCCCAAGCGCTCGAGGAGACAATAACAATGAGCAAGACCCCGATCGCCCGTGCCGTGGCTTTGTCCACGCTGGGTACCAGCTTTATCCTTCCGACACTCGCCCACGCTGACTTCATCAAGGACAGCAAGGCCACCGTCGAACTGCGCAACTTCTACTTCAACCGCGACTTCCGCCAGGACAGCCCGGCCCCTGCCCAGAACAAGGCCGAGGAGTGGGCCCAGGGCTTCATCCTCAAGTACGAGTCCGGCTACACCGACGGCACCATCGGCGTTGGCGTCGATGCCCTGGGCACCCTGGGCCTGAAACTCGACTCCTCGCCTGACCGCAGCGGCACCGGCCTGCTGCAACGCTCCTCCAGCGACAAGCGCGCAGAGGACAGCTATGGCGACCTGGGCGTTACCGCCAAGCTGCGCGCGTCCAAGACCACGCTCAAGGGCGGCACCCTGATGCCGAAGATGCCGGTGGTGCAGTTCAACGACACCCGCCTGCTGCCGCAGACCTTCAGCGGCTTCGCCCTGAACTCCGCCGAACTGGACGGCCTGACCGTCGACGGCGGCCGCCTCTACCAGGTCAACCAGCGCGACTCCTCGGACTACGAGGACATGACCATCACCGGCGGCGGCAAGCGCAACATCAAGCTCGGCGATAGCCTGACGTCCAACAAGTTCCTGTTCGGCGGCCTCACCTACAAGTGGACCGACAGTCTGAGCACCAGCTACCACTACGGCGGCCTGGAAGACATCTACAAGCAGCACTACCTGGGCCTGATCCACGTATTGCCGATCGCCGACAAGCAGTCGCTGAAGTCCGACATCCGCTGGGCCAAGTCCAATGACGACGGCGGCAGCAACATCGACAACAAGGCGCTCAACGCCATGTTCACCTATGCCCTGGGCTACCACGCCTTCGGCCTGGGCTACCAGAAGATGAGCGGCGACACCGGCTTCGCCTACATCAACGGTACCGACCCCTACCTGGTGAACTACATCCAGATCGGCGACTTCGCCAACAAGGACGAGAAATCCTGGCAGGCGCGCTACGACTACAACTTCGCCGGCCTCGGGATCCCCGGTCTGACCTTCATGACCCGCTATGTGAAGGGCGACAACATCGACCTGATCACCACCGACGGCGAAGGCAAGGAATGGGAACGCGACACCGACATCGCCTACGTCTTCCAGGACGGCCCGCTGAAGAATCTGGGCGTGAAGTGGCGTAACGCGACCATGCGCACCAACTACACCAACGATTATGACGAGAACCGTCTGATCGTCAGCTACACCATGCCGCTCTGGTAACCCTCACGGCATGACGAAAAAGCCCGGCGGATGCCGGGCTTTTTCTTTGTCTCGTCATGGACCGATCAGTCCTGGCTGAGCGCCCCGATCTTGTGGATCGACAGGTCGGCGCCGTAGTACTCCTCTTCCTTCGTCAGACGAATTCCCACTGCCGACTTCACCAGGCCGTACACCAGCAGACCACCGGCGAAGGCCACGACGACTCCCAGCAATGTCCCGATCGCCTGGCTGGCAAGACTCACACCGCCCAAGCCGCCAAGCGCCTGATGCCCGAAGATCCCGCAGGCGATCCCGCCCCAGGCGCCGCACAGGCCATGCAGCGGCCAGACACCGAGTACGTCGTCGATCTTCCAGCGCACCTGGGTCGCGGTGAACGCCCAGACGAACAGCGCGCCGGCCACCATGCCGGTGGCCAAGGCACCGATGGGGTGCATCAGGTCGGAACCGGCACAGACGGCGACCAGCCCGGCCAGCGGGCCGTTGTGCAGGAAGCCCGGATCGTTGCGGCCAACCAGCAGCGACGCCACCGTGCCGCCGACCATCGCCAGCAGTGAGTTCACCGCCACCAGGCCGCTGGCGCCAGCCAGCGACTGAGCGCTCATCACGTTGAAGCCGAACCAGCCAACGATGAGAATCCAGGAGCCCGCCGCCAGGAATGGAATGTTCGACGGCGCGAAGGCCACCAGGCGCCCTTCGCGATAACGGCCATTGCGCTGCCCCAGCAGGACCACCGCCGCCAGCGCTAGCCAGCCGCCAAAGGCGTGCACCACCACGGAACCGGCGAAATCATGGAAAGCCGCGCCGAACTCGGCCTTGAGCCAGTCCTGAAAACCGAAGTTGCCGTTCCAGATCAGCCCTTCGAAGAAGGGATAGACAAAAGCCACGATCAGCGCGGTCGCCATCAGTTGCGGGCCGAACTTTGCCCGCTCGGCGATGCCGCCCGAGATGATCGCGGGAATCGCTGCGGCGAAGGTCAGCAGGAAGAAGAACTTCACCAGCGCGTAGCCGTTTTCGTTCGTCAGTTGCGCCGCCGGCTGCAGAAAAGTCACGCCATAGGCGATCCAGTAGCCGACGAAGAAATAGGCCAGGGCCGAGATAGCGAAGTCCGAGAGAATTTTCGACAACGCATTGACCTGGTTCTTCAGGCGCACCGTGCCAACTTCCAGGAAAGCGAAGCCCGCGTGCATGGCCAGCACCATGACCGCGCCCATCAGGAGGAACAGCGTGTTGGAGCCGTGGACCAGCGTCTCTACGGCACTATTGAGGTTTTCCATCGCTACAGGCAGCCCCGGAGGTCAAGGGGAAAGCACCAAAACGGCTCGCGGCGACCCTGCGCCGCACCACGCTGAAGCAGTGATGCACCGCAGAAGAGCCGAGCGCTGACCCAGACTGGCCCACAGGCCAACCGACCAGCTTCGCAATTTCCTGTACTTCCTTATGTTTTTCAATGATTTGAGCTTATTTTCCGCGCCGGTCAAGACACCGGAAACGCCCCGCCGTGGGGCGCTCTGCTCTCCATGCGCACCAGAGAAATGCAAGCGTCATACCACCAGTCAGGTCATCAACAGCTAGGCTTCATCTCGCACGCAAGAGCGGCCCCGTGGTGAATTTATGAGAAACTTTCCTCCGCCCCCGGGGCTCGAAAACTAGGAACCTCAACCCGCACAAGGAGCATCACATGCCTCGCAAGACCGCAGTGAACGCCGCCAAGGATGAACTCCTGGCCGAGTTCCAAGCCCTCGTCAGCGACACCGAGAAACTCCTGCAGAGCTCCGCCGACCTGGCCGGCGCCGAAGCCGACCAGATGCGCACGCAGATCCACGAGAGCCTCAAGCGTGCCCGCGATGCCATCTACTCCACCAAGGACTCCGTGCGCGACCAGGGCAAGGCCGCCGTGGACGCAACCGAGGACTACGTCGGTGACCACCCCTGGCAGGCCGTGGGTATCGCCGCCGGTGTCGGCTTCCTCCTCGGCTTGCTGGTCAGCCGGCGCTGACCGATGAGCGACGGAATGGACGCCGGGCCGAAGTCCTCGGCCAACTCTCCTTCCCTGCGGCGCTTCGGCGCCGCAGCCCTTGGCCTGCTGCACGGTCACATCGAGCTGTTGGGCATCGAGCTGCAGGAACAGAAGACCCGTACCGTGCAGATGCTCCTGATGGCCGGCCTCGCACTGGTCTTCGCCTTGCTCCTGCTGGTTGCGCTGTCGGTGCTGGTGTTGATTGTCTTCTGGGACAGCTACCGCCTGCAGGCCGCCATCGGCCTGTGCCTCTTCTATGTCGGCGGTAGCCTGCTCTGCGCGTGGCGTCTGCACCTGTTGGTCACCGATGAAGGCTCGCCCTTCAGTGCCACCCTCGATGAACTGGCCCGCGACCGGGAGCGCCTGTTGCCATGAGTGAAATGCCGGACGCCCGCAACCTGAGCCGGGCCGAGCTGCGCAAGGCCATCGTCCGCCTGCGCCTGGAAATGCAACGCCAGCAGCTTCGCCAGGAAAGTGAATTGCTGCTGCAACCCCTGAAACAGGCTCGCCATGTCGGCCAGAGCTTGCGTGGTGGACTGGCCGGCAATATCCCGCTGTGGGGCGCCGGCGGCGCCGCAGCCCTGGCACTCCTGTTCGGACGCAAGCGTCGCTGGATACGGCTGCTGCGGCTAGGGATCGCCCTGGCGCCAGTCATCCTGCAGATGCGCAGGAAGCCCGACCATCAGGACCCTCCCGCGCCCTCGACGCACCTCTGACGTCCATACTGGCCACATTCTTGCAAAGTGACATGGAGCAGCGCTCCGGCGCTTTCCTGTCACGCCACTAAGGATGTGTCCCTTGATCGACGGGCAACCCATCGCCTGCTTCCAGCCATTCATCGACACCGCGACCGGCCTGATCGCCGGTGTCGAGGCGCTGGGGCGTTTGCGCCAGGACAACGGTGACCTGCAATCGGTCGGCCCGCTGTTCTTCAACCCGCGAGTCGGCCTCGCCGAACTGCGCCGCCTCGACCGGCAAATCCGCGATGCCGCCCTCGCCCGCATCCATGAGGCGCCCAAGGACTGGTTCCTCAGCCTGAACATTTCGCCGCGCTGGATCAGCCGCCTACGCCCGAACCAGCCACTGCCCAGCCTCAAGCAACTGCAACAGCAAGGCGTGCCGCCCGAACGGGTGGTCTTCGAGATCACCGAGTTGGGCGGTGCCCACCAGCGTCTGCCCGAAGTGGTGGCGCGCTATCGAGACGCAGGTGCGCGTATCGCCATCGACGACTTCGGTGCCGGTTACTCGCAGTTGGATCGCGTGCTGGCGCTGCAACCGGACATCCTCAAGCTGGACATGCGCCTGTTCCAGGAGGCAGCACGCGGCGGCCCCAGCGGCGAAGTAGTGAAAGCCCTGGCGCAGATGGCCGAGAAGACCGGCTGCTGGATCATCGCCGAGGGCGTGGAAACCGAAGAGGAGATGGACTTCGCCCTGGAGTGCGGTGCGCGCTATGTGCAGGGCTACCTGTTCGCCAAGCCTGCGTTGGAGTTTCCCGCCAGCGACGCCTTCCGGGCCGCCTTTGCCCAGCGCCGCGACCATTACGTGAATCGCAAACTGCGGGAGCGCGCCAACCTCATCCAGTTGCGGCAACAACTCTCCGAGCTGATGAACATGCTGCGCCCCTGGGCCGAAGGCGGCGCCATGCTCAGCAGCCTGCCACCAGCGCCGGAGTCCTTCAGCCGCCTGCTGCGCATCTACCAGTGCGATCGCCACGGCACCCAGACCTCGCCAAACCTGGAGTGGAACGGCCTGTTCTGGAAGGAAAACCGCCGCTACCTGGGGCACAACTGGTCCTGGCGTCCGTACTTCTACCAACTGCTCGCCGAAGGCTGGGAAGAACGCCGCCTGACACTCTCCAACACCTACCGCGACGCCACCACCAACCAATACTGCATGACTGCCGGGCAGTTCATCGACCAGGGCCGACGGCTTCTGCTCATCGACATCGACGCCGAAGGTCTCTAGCGCCACGATTGAGATTGCCGGCACGAACGGCTAGCGTTGCCGGTAACTCTCTCGATTGCGGAAAGAAGAATGGATTGGCACACCCTGCTCCCTCGAGAACGCCTCGGCAAACCGGTGCACAGCAGCGCCGAACTCGGCCGCAGCGCCTTCCACAAGGACCACGACCGCATCATCTTCTCCGGCGCCTTCCGCCGCCTGGGGCGCAAGACTCAGGTGCACCCGGTATCGAGCAACGACCACATCCATACCCGCCTGACCCACTCCCTGGAAGTGGCCTGCGTCGGCCGCTCGCTGGGCATGCGCGTCGGTGAAATCCTCCGCGATCGCCTGCCTGAATGGTGCGACCCGGGGGACATGGGCGTCATAGTGCAGTCCGCATGCCTCGCCCACGACATCGGTAACCCGCCCTTCGGCCATTCCGGCGAGGATGCCATCCGCCACTGGTTCCAGCAGGCCGCCGGGCGCGGCTGGCTGGATGGGATGAGCGAAGAGGAGAGCTCCGACTTCCTGAACTTCGAAGGCAACGCCCAGGGCTTCCGCGTCCTCACGCAACTCGAATACCACCAGTTCGACGGTGGAACTCGCCTGACTTACGCCACCCTCGGCACCTACCTGAAATACCCCTGGACGGCACGCCATGCCGACTCCCTCGGCTACAAGAAGCACAAGTTCGGTTGCTACCGCAGCGAACTACCGTTGCTGGAGCAGATCACCCAAAAGCTCGGCATGCCGCAATTGGAGGACGAACGCTGGGCGCGGCACCCGCTGGTCTATCTGATGGAGGCTGCCGATGACATCTGCTATGGACTGATCGACCTGGAGGACGGCCTGGAAATGGAGTTGCTCGATTACGCGGAAGTCGAATCGCTGCTACTCGACCTGGTGGGGGATGACCTGCCGGAAACCTACCGCCAGCTTGGCTCGAAGGATTCACGCAGGCGCAAGCTAGCCATCCTGCGCGGCAAGGCTATCGAGCACCTGACCAACGCCGCCGCACGAGCCTTCGTCGAACAGGAACCTGCTCTGCTCGCCGGCAGCCTACCAGGCGACCTGGTGGAGCACATGCATGGTCCCGCCAAACACTGCGTGCAGCGAGCCAAGGCCATGGCGCGAGAAAAGATATTCCAGGACAAGCGCAAGACACTGCACGAGATCGGCGCCTACACCACCCTTGAAATCCTGCTGAATTCCTTCTGCGGCGCGGCACTCGAGCAGTACGGCCGGAGTACACCGTCATTCAAGAACCAACGCATCCTTGATCTGCTCGGCAACAATGCACCGGAACCGGACTGGACGCTCTATCGCGCGTTCCTTCGAGTCATCGACTTCATCGCCGGGATGACGGACAGCTACGCCACAGAGATGGCTCGCGAGATGACCGGCCGCTCCAGCCCCAGCTGAAGCGGTCGCGCCGACTAGGCGACGAGTGTCCGCAGTTGCGCCAGCAATTCGTCCTGCAAAAGCGCCATCGCCTGCTCCACCGCCAATGCCCGATTGAGCACCTCCTTGCTGCTCAGGCCATCCTTGCAGCCGCCTTCAAGCTGACCGCACAACTCCTGAAGCGCACCCGCGTTGACCAAGCGAGCGGCACCTTTCATGCGGTGGGCGAGGTCCGCCAGTTGCTTCCAGTCACCCGCTTCCCATAGAGGCCGAACCTGGTCAATATCGAGCCGGTTGCTGCTGTGCAACTCCTCCAGCAGGCGGCGAATCAGACCGGGGTCACCGCCGGTCATCTCCCGCAGGGACTTCAGGTCAACCCCATCGGCTCGCTTGCTCTGGGCGTCTCTTGGTCGGTCATCGGCAGCGGTGATCTTCGGTACTGTTTCCAGCCGTACCCGCAAATTGTCCAGACCAATGGGCTTGAACAGGCAATCGTCCATCCCGGCGCGTCGACAGTTCTCGACCTCGTCCGGTTGGGCATTGGCGGTGAAACCGAAGATCACGCAAGGCTCAGCCTCCATCTCCGCTTCCAGTTCGCGAATTCTGCGCGCCAGGCCATAGCCGTTGAGAACCGGCATGTTGCAGTCGGTAATGACCAAATCAAAATCGCCCGGATGCCATACCTGAAGTGCCAGAGAACCATCGGACGCCACTTCGACCCGGTGCCCCAGGTGCTCCAGTTGCTGGGTCAGTAACATCCTGTTGGCAGCGTGGTCGTCGACCACCAGCACCTTGAGCGAATGCACAGACCTCGGCACATCCGGCGCCGGACGCACATCTCCTTCGGGCAGGCTCTCGAGTGTTTGCAGCAACAGCCGCACGGTGACCGTCGTTCCTACGCCGGGGCGGCTCTCCATACGCACCGTGCCGCCCATCATTTCCGCTAACTTGCGGCAGATGGTCAGGCCCAACCCAGTGCCGCCACGACTTGCGTGGCTGCTGCGGGCAACCTGGCTGAAGGGCTCGAACAACTGCCGCTGATCCTCTTCGGAAATCCCAATACCGCTGTCTTTCACACTGACTTCGAGGGACAGGCGCTCACCAGCGACCCTCTCTCCGGAGACGTGGATTCGCACATGGCCAATATCGGTGAACTTGATGGCATTGCTGACCAAGTTGGAAAGAATCTGCTTGAACCGCAGCGGATCGATGAGCACGTCACAGGCGGCGTCCGCCTCGATCTCCAGCCGCAGTTCCAGTGCCTTCTGTCGGGCCAGCCCGTCGAACACCCGGGCCACGGACTCCACCAGTTCGCGCAGGTGCGCGCGCTCCGGCAGGAGGGTCAGCCGTCCTGACTCGATCTTGGCCACGTCGAGAATGTCACCGATCAACGTCAGCAGCGAGTGCGCAGAGTCATAGGCTACTTCCACCGGTTCGCGTTCCCAGTGGCCTTGATCGGCGCGAGTCAACGCCAGCTCCAGCATCCCGATCACTGCGTTCATGGGAGTGCGGATCTCATGACTCATGGTCGCCAGGAAGGTACTCTTGGCACGGTTGGCTTCCTCGGCCTGCTCCTTGGCCGCCTCCAGTTGGTGATGCAGGCGCTCTCGCTCGGTCACATCGATCCAACCGGTCACCACGCCGGAGAGCTCCCCACCGGGCCCACGGTATGGCGTCGCCCAGTAATGGATTTCACGAACATTGCCGCAAATCTGCAGCATCAGATCGGAGGCCACTTTGCCATCCTGCTCCATAGCCTGCTGATGAATCAGCTGGAGCGTGGCTGCGTCGCGCGCATCCAGCCACGAGCAATCGGCAACTCGGGTGCCGCCAACCGTGTCGTGGGACATGCCGGTCTCGGTCAGGAATCCGATATTGCAGGTGACAAGACGTCCTTCGCGGTCCCGTACGGCCACCGGCTGGGGAATACCATCGATCAGGGCACGCTTGAATGCGAGTCGGTAATTGAGCTCGCGCTCGGAGTCCTGTCGGTGCCGGACCTTCAACCACAAGCGCCAGTTCCACAACAATAGCAGGAGCAGCAACAGTGTTGCGGCCCACGCGAACTGGATGAATTGCGTGCGATAGCCTTGCCAGATGCTGTCCGGCTTTTCCATGCTGGCGGACCAGCGGGTAACGATGTTGCTCATATCCTCGGGGGAAATGGCGAGGATCGCCTTGTTCAGAATACCGAGAAGCTCCGGGTCCGTCTGGGAAACGGCCAGGGAGAACTGGCCCGGCTCCCGGTCGAGGGCAAGTGCCACACGCAGCTCCGGGTAATAGCGAGAGATCAGGTAATTGGCGGAAGACAGCAGATGAATTCCTGCATCGACCTTGCCTTCGCTGATCATCGACAGATCATCGACGTTGTTTTCGACCTCAACCAGTTTGGCCTGAGGATGATGCATACGCATAAAGTCGGCGATGACAGAGCCCTTTGGAACCGCTACTCGACGCCCATCCAGATCACCCAGCGAATGTAGCCAGTCACTCTTTCCGGACACCACGACCACGAAGGAGGCGGTCATGTAAGGACGAGTGAAGCCGAGCCACTCTTCACGCTGAGCCGTCGGTGTCAACGCTGAGATGATGTCTGCTTTGCCCGTTTTCACCTGCTCCAGCATTGCCGTGACGCTGGGCTGAGGACGTACCTCGAAGTCGAGGCCAGTGCGGCTCTGGACGAGGTCCAGTACGTCCGCGGCAATGCCGCGGAACTGCCCCTGAGCATCGAAAAATGAGACGGGAGCCAGAGCCTGATCCACGACGACCACCGGGCGCGGATGAAGATCAAGCCAGCGCTGTTCCCGGGGAGTGAGGATGAGTCGCTGATTGACGATCGAGAATGCCCCGCCAGGACTCCAGCGTCGCTGGATTGCGCTCTTGGTCTGGCGTGGAATGGCAGCCAGGGTATGGTTGAGAATATCCAGCAGCTCATGCCCGGAGGAGATGACGGCGAAGCTGAACCCCAGGCCATCGAAGCCGGCGAAATTCAGCGGCTTGAGGTTCGCCAGGTACCCCTGGCTGATCAGATACTGAGCACTGAAGGCATCCCCGACGTAGAAGTCCGCCTGACCGAAGGCAACGGCCTCCAGGGCCCGACGCACCGACTGGTAGCTCTGGATGGTGGTTCCGGAAAGGTATTTGTCGCGCTCATCCACGGAGAAATAGTCGCTGACCACCGCAATGCGCTTTCCCACCAGTTGCGCAGCACTCTCCAGGCGTACGCCCTCCGGGCCAATAACCACAGGCTGATTGGAAAAATAGGGTTGAGTCAGGGTGACTTCGGGCCGCATTGCCTCGTAACGGGTGGAACGACTGAGCATGTCGATATCGCCCTGTTCCAATGCCTTCAGGGCGGTGGTGCGATTCGCATAACGGCGCACTTCGATGTGGACATTGAGCGCGTCAGCAATGACGCCTGCGAAATCTGCCGTGATGCCTTCGAGATCCGTGCCACTGGCCATGATGTCGAAGGGTGCATAGTCCGGCGCGGTCACACCGAGACGCAGCGTGCGCTTGTCCCTGAGCCATTGCCAGTCTGAATCGTTCAATTTCACCTTGACCGGCTCGTCCGTCGAACGAGCCAGCAGGTTCATTGCGGTCCAATCGTGCTGCTCCGCGACTCCCCATCCACAACAGAGGAATAACAACACACTGACGAGCAAGCGGAAGCGGTACATCACACACCTCAGACCAGCGCGTTCCGCTTGGCAAACTCGATCAGATCGACCAAGGAATGGGCGTTGAGCTTCAGCAGCAGTCGGGTCTTGTAGGTGCTGACCGTCTTGTTGCTGATGAACATCTGTTCGGAGATTTCCTTGTTCGAATACCCGTTGGCCAGGTACTGGAGGACGGCCATCTCACGGTCGGAAAGACGCTGAATGAGTTCCTGGTCATCCATCTGCCCGCTGTTGCGGCGGGTCTGGCGAACGGCAGTACTGGGGAAGTAGTTGTAACCGGCAACCACGGCGTTGACCGCACTGATCAGCTCCGCCAGCCCACCCTGCTTGCAGACGAAGCCCGAAGCTCCGGCCTGCATGCAGCGCATGGCGAACAACGAGGCGCTCTGTCCGGTCAGCACCAGGACCTTGAGCGGAAGCTCGAAAGCGGAGATCCGGCTGATGACCTCCAGGCCATCGAGCCGAGGAATACCGATATCCAGAACGACGAGGTCGGGGATCAGATCCTTGACAAGCGAAAGCGCATCCACGCCGTTGTCAGTCTCCCCGACGATAACGTGGCCTTCCTTTTCCAGCAGAACGCGCATTGCCATACGAATGACCGGATGGTCATCGACAATAAGAACTTTGCTCATCAAGCTTCCTCCCACAGACCCATCGAAATTAATATTTGTCCGTAAGATATATGCCAAGCTTGTTCTGTCGAGATTACCCACCCTCATTATTTATCATTAGAGGGGGCGGTTGCAGAAGCTGAGTGCAACACGGTTACTGGATTGAAGCAGGTGCATCATGCTGCAACGCCACTACCTCTGTCATGACCTCAATCGGGCA
>NZ_MACM02000051.1:0-63742 GCF_001675465.2 Pseudomonas sp. AU12215 | reverse complement strand
CCCCCGCCGCTGTATTCCCCGCAGACCGCCGCCGCCGTGCCGCGCGCGCCGATGGCCGTCCCCGCACCCGCCGTGCGCCCGTCCGCCACGGCTGCGCCCCGTCCTGCCGCCGCTCCCGCCCGCAGCGCCGCTCCGGCCCCGGCTGCCGCGTCGCGCCGCCTGGACGGCAACGAATATCGCACCGGCAAGAATGACACCCTCTGGGACATCGCCGCCCGTGCGCGCCCGGACGGCAGCGTATCCGTCCAGCAGACCATGCTGGCGATCCAGGATCTCAATCCCGACGCCTTCCTCGGTGGCAACATCAACCGCCTGAAGAGCGGCCAGGTGCTGCGCCTGCCCGATGCGGAGCAGATCAAGGCCCGCACCCAGCCGACTGCCGAGGCCGAAGTCAAACAGCAGTACACCGCCTGGCGCGAGGGCCGCAGCCTGCCGGCCGGCGGTACCCGTCAGCTGGACGCCACTCCCCGCGCCAACGCCGGTAACGCTCCGGCCCAGGCCGAGACCAAGGACAGCCTGCGCCTGCTCTCCGGCGAGAACGGCAAGGCCAAGGGTGGCGACAAGGGCAGCAAGGATGGTCAGGCCGTCGCCGACAAGCTGGCCGTCACCAAGGAGAGTCTCGACAGCACCCGTCGCGAGAATGACGAGCTGAGCAGTCGCATGACCGACCTGCAGAGCCAGATGGACAAGCTGCAGAAGCTGATTGCGCTGAAGGATGCGCAGCTGGCGAAGCTGCAGAACGAATTGGGCAACGACAAGGCTGCAGCCAACGGCGCCGCTGTCGTGCCGGCTCCGGTGCCGGGCGCCGAACCGGCTGCTCAGCCCGCAACTCCGCCGGCTCCGGCGGTCGCTGAACAACCGGTCGCCCCGGCTCCCGCTGGCGATGCGGGCACCCCGCCGGCACCGGCCGCCGAGGCGCAGCCGCAACCGGCACCGACGCCCGCTCCGGTCGCCCCTGCACCCGCGCCCGAGGCGCAGAAGCCCAAGCCGGCGCCTGCTCCAGTGGCTGCACCGGTCGAGCAGGCCCAGACGAGCATCGTCGACGAGATCCTCGCCAACCCGATCTGGCTGGGTGCAATTGCCGGCAGCGCACTGCTGGCCCTGCTGGTCCTGCTGATGATCATTTCCCGTCGCCGCGCCGCCAAGGAGCAGGAAAGCCTCGCTGCCTACGCCGGCGACGACGAGCCGCACCTGGACGATGACCTGGCCCTCGCCGGCAGCGAGCTGGATACCCTCGACGTGCCGCAGGCCGCCGAAGTCGCCGCCCCGACACAAGCTGCGCCCGAGCGCGTTGCCGCGCAGACCAGCGATGCGCTGGGCGAGGCGGATATCTACATCGCCTACGGCCGCTTCAACCAGGCTGCCGAACTGCTGCAGGGCGCCATCTACGACGAGCCGCAGCGCGCCGACCTGCGCCTGAAGCTGATGGAGGTCTATGCCGAGATCGGTGATCGCGAAGGCTTCGCCCGCCAGGAAAACGAGCTGCGCGAGATCGGCGGCGCCGAACCGCAGGTGGAACAGCTGAAATCCCGCTATCCGGGCATGGTCACCCTGGCTGCAGTGGGTGGCGGCTTGGCCGCAGCGGCAGCGGCTTCCGACGATGAGCTCGACGGATTCAGCCTGGACGACTTCACCATCGATTCCCGGGCAGCCGCTGCGGAGCCCGCTGCGCAGCCCCATGGCGACCTGGACGATGCCTTTGATCTGGCGCTGGACGATCTTGATCTGGGCGAAGACAAGCCTGCCGCTCCGGCCACCCAGCAGAACGACGATCTGTCCTTCGGCAGTTTCGACCTGGATGACGACCTGAGCCTGGGCGGTTCGCCGGCCGAGGCGCCGAGCGCCAAGGCCGAGGACGACTTCGCCTTCGACCTCGACCTGCCGGAAGAGTCGGCTGCCAAGGTTGAGGCTCCGTCGCTGGCGGACGATCTGGGCGATTTCTCCCTGGACCTGGACAAGGATCTGGAGAAAGACACCCACGCTACCCTGGCATCGGCGGAAGACGACTTCCTGCTGGGCCTGGACGACGACACCGCTTCGCTGTCCGGAGTGAGTCCCGAAGAGTTCAGCCTGGATATCGACAGCAAGGCGCCGCAGGCCGACGACCTGCCGGACGACTTCGACCTGTCCCTGGCGGACGACGAGCCGGTGCCGGCCAAGGCCGCCGACAGTTTCGCCGCACAACTGGACGAGGTCAGCGCCGAGCTGGATCGTCTGTCGTCGCAGAATGACGAGGCGCAAGCTCCGGTTGCCGCGCCGTTGGCTGAAGACAGCTTCCTCGCGAGCGACCTTGCCCTGCCGGGCGAGGGGGCCGATGACGAAGACGATTTCGACTTCCTCTCCGGCGCCGATGAAGCGGCCACCAAGCTCGACCTGGCGCGTGCCTACATCGACATGGGTGACACCGAAGGCGCCCGCGACATCCTCGATGAAGTGCTCACCGAGGGTAACGACAACCAGCAGCAGGAAGCGCGTGAACTGCTCGGGCGTATCGCCTGAGCCGGAAGGCTCCAGATAGATGATTGAAGCAGTACTCTCAGCGGCGGCCGAATCGGCCGCCGTTGGCGTTTCCAGGATTGCCCTGGGCGTCGAATTCAAAGGCTCGCGTTATCGCGGCTGGCAGCGCCAGGAAGATGGTGTGCCGACCGTACAGGGGGCGTTGGAAAAAGCCCTGTCCCGGGTGGCCGATCATCCCGTCTCGTTGATGTGCGCGGGCCGTACCGACGCTCTGGTGCATGCGAGTGGGCAGGTGGTGCATTTCGACACCACGGTCGAGCGCCCGCTCAAGGCCTGGATCATGGGCACCAATGCCAACCTGCCGGGCGATATCAGCGTGACCTGGGCGAAGGTGATGCCGGCGCACTTCCATGCGCGCTTCAGTGCCCTGGCGCGGCGTTACCGCTACGTGATCTACAACGACCAGATCCGCCCGGCGCACCAGGCCGAAGAGGTGACCTGGAACCACCGTCCGCTGGACGCCTCGCGCATGCGCGAAGCGGCCCGGGCGCTGGTCGGCACCCATGACTTCACTTCGTTCCGCGCCGTGCAGTGCCAGGCCAAGTCGCCGGTGAAAACCGTGCATCACCTGGAGGTGATCGAGCACGGCCGCTTCATCGTGCTGGATATTCGCGCCAACGCCTTCCTGCACCACATGGTGCGCAACTTCGCCGGTGTGCTGATGACCATCGGCGCCGGTGAGCGGCCGTCGGAGTGGGCGGCCGAAGTGCTGGCGGCACGCGATCGCCGTGCCGGGGGCGTCACAGCGCACCCTTACGGGTTGTACCTGGTGCGCGTGGAGTACCCGGAGGAATTCGTGTTGCCCGAGCGCTACCTGGGGCCACATTTCCTTTCAAGTTTGCCGGATGTCGTTGGCTGACGTTGCCGGGGGCATTTGCTACCATCGATCGATCACTTGCCTGAAGGTTGCTGCATCTTGTCTGCCGTTCGCATCAAAATCTGCGGTATTACCCGAGTCGAGGATGCCCTGGCAGCCGCCGAGGCGGGCGCCGACGCCATCGGTCTGGTGTTCTACGCCAGGAGCCCGCGTGCGGTGAGCATCCAGCAGGCCAGGGCAATCGTTGCCGCGTTGCCGCCCTTTGTCAGCACCGTCGGCCTGTTCGTCGATGCCAGCCGTTGCGAATTGGGGGAGATCCTCGATGCGGTGCCGCTGGACGTCCTGCAGTTCCACGGCGACGAAACGCCCGAAGCCTGCTCCGGCTGGCACAAGCGTTACCTCAAGGCCCTGCGGGTAAAGCCGGGCGACGACGTGGCGGCGCAGATCGCGAACTACCCACAGGCCAGTGGTTTCCTTCTCGATACCTACGTGGAGGGCGTCCCTGGTGGAACCGGGCAGGCTTTCGATTGGTCCCTGGTGCCGAAGGATGTTCAGCGCCCCCTGATCCTGGCGGGTGGCCTGACGGTGGCCAACGTGGCCGAGGCCATCGCCCAGGTGCGGCCATACGCCGTGGATGTGAGCGGCGGGGTGGAGGCGAGCAAGGGAATCAAGGATGCGCAGAAGATCCGCGATTTCATCGCCCAGTGCCGGTCGGTGGCTTGACGCGGAATCTTCATGTGACGACGAGCGGCCCGCCGCCGTCCACTACCCAATCGCTGCACGGCAGCGTTGGGACTCGCTGGCGGCTGCCGTCGGCGACCCAGTGGTGTATTCATGGCGACGCCTCGGCGGCGCCTTTGTTTGCGAGGGGTTCCGGCCTTGAGGTCGGTACCGCGACGATGAATTTGCTCAGGGGCAGGCGCCGTCCATCGCACCGCGCCCCTGCACTGGAGATGTAAGCATGAGCAACTGGCTGGTAGACAAGCTGATCCCTTCCATCATGCGTTCCGAGGCTAAGAAGAGCTCGGTGCCGGAAGGCCTGTGGCACAAGTGCCCGTCCTGCGAAGCGGTGCTGTACCGCCCCGAGCTGGAAAAGACCCTCGACGTCTGCCCCAAGTGCGATCACCACATGCGTATCGGCGCGCGTGCGCGCATCGACATCTTCCTCGATGAGGAAGGTCGCGAGGAGCTGGGCGCCGAGCTGGAGCCGGTGGACCGCCTGAAGTTCCGCGACAGCAAGAAGTACAAGGACCGCCTGACCGCTGCGCAGAAGGATACCGGCGAGAAGGACGCGCTGATCTCCATGAGCGGCAAGCTGATGGGTATGCCGGTGGTGGTCAGTGCCTTCGAGTTCTCCTTCATGGGTGGCTCCATGGGCTCCATCGTCGGCGAGCGCTTCGTGCGCGCCGCCAACTACGCCCTGGAAAACCGTTGCCCGATGATCTGCTTCTCCGCCTCGGGTGGCGCGCGCATGCAGGAAGCGCTGATCTCCCTGATGCAGATGGCCAAGACCTCCGCCGCGCTGGCCCGTCTGCGCGAAGAGGGCATCCCGTTCATCTCCGTGCTGACCGACCCGGTCTACGGCGGCGTCTCCGCCAGCCTGGCGATGCTCGGCGACGTGATCGTCGGCGAGCCGCGCGCCCTGATCGGCTTCGCCGGTCCGCGCGTGATCGAGCAGACCGTGCGCGAGAAGCTGCCCGAAGGCTTCCAGCGCAGCGAGTTCCTGCTGGAGCACGGCGCCATCGACATGATCGTTCACCGTGCCGAGCTGCGTCCGCGCCTGGCCAAGGTGCTCGCCAAGTTCACCCACACTCCAAGTACCGCGCTCGCAGGATGACCCAACGTACCCTTGCCGACTGGCTCAGCTACCTCGAACAACTCCACCCCACGGCGATCGACATGGGGCTGGACCGCTCCCGTGAAGTAGCCGGCCGGCTTGGCCTGGGACGCCCCGCGCCCCGCGTGGTGACCGTCACCGGCACCAACGGCAAGGGGTCCACCTGCGCCTTCCTCGCCGCCATGCTCGGCGAGCAGGGCCAGCGGGTCGGCGTGTACAGCTCGCCGCACCTGCTGCGTTACAACGAGCGCGTGCTCATCGATGGCGCCGAAGCCAGCGATGAAGCGCTGTGCGAAGCCTTCGCCGCCGTCGAGGCGGCGCGCGGCGAAATCTCCCTGACCTACTTCGAGATGGGCACTCTCGCGGCCTTCTGGCTGTTCGAGCGCGCCAACCTCGATGCGGTGGTGCTGGAAGTCGGCCTGGGCGGCCGCCTGGATGCGGTCAACCTGATCGACTCCGATGTTGCCGTGGTCACCAGCATCGGCATCGACCATGCCGACTGGCTGGGCGATACCCGCGAAAGCGTGGCCTTCGAGAAGGCCGGTATCTTCCGCGCTGGCAAGCCTGCCGTGTGTGGCGACCTGGAACCGCCGGCACCGCTCCTGGAGCAGGCTCGCCAACTGGGTTCGCCGCTGGTCCTTCGCGGCCGCGATTTCGACCTGGCGATGGGCGAGGGCGACTGGCACTGGCGTGGCCGCTCCGCTTCGGGTGAAGCGCTGAGCCTGCACAACCTGCCGCAGCTCGAACTACCGATGGAGAACGCGGCGCTGGCCCTGCAGGTCTATGCCTTGCTGGACCTGCCGTGGCAGCCTGATTCCCTGGCCGCCGCGCTGTTGCGTACCCGGGTTACCGGGCGCCTGGATCGGCGCACCGTGCAATGGCACGGCGAAGAGCGCCACTTGCTGCTCGACGTCGGGCATAATCCGCACGCCTCGCAATACCTGGCCAGTCGCCTGCGTGCGGCGCCGCCCAAGGGCGTGCGCCACGCGGTATTCGGCCTGCTGGCGGACAAGGATCTCGACGGCGTACTGGAACCTGTGCTCGGCTTGGTGCAGGATTGGGCCGTCGCACCGTTACCCACCAGCCGCAGCCGTCCTGCTGGAGAGTTGCAGGCGGCATTGCAGGCTCGCGGGGCGCAGGTCAGTTGCCATGGCGATATCGCCGCGGCGCTGGTAGCGCAGTGCGATGCAGCAAGCACCGATGACGAGATTCTGGTGTTCGGATCGTTCTACAGCGTGGCGGATGCCCTGGAGTGGCTCGCCAAGGCTGCTCAATAAGGTAGACCCAAGGGGAGTTGTTGCATGGCGTTGCTCGATAAGGGGCTCAAGCAGCGGGTAGTCGGAGCGCTGGTGCTGTTGGCACTGGCGGTCATCTTCCTGCCGATGCTGTTCTCCCGCGAGGATGATGTACGCCAGGTCGTGGTCGAGGCGCCGGTGATGCCCAAGCCGCCGGCCATGCCGACGGTCGAGGTGCAACCCACCGAGGTTCCCGAGCCACAGGCCGAAGACGCCGAAAACGGTGTGCCGCCTGCCGAGACGGCGGCCGCGCAGGCGCCTTCCGCACCGATCGCCAGCTCGCCAGCCCAGCAGTCCCAGTCCGCTCAGCCCAAGGCTCCGGCTCCGCAGCCAGTTGCGCCCAAGCCTGCTGCGCCCGCTCAGCAGCCCGCCCAGGCCAGTGCCGCTCCGGCTGCGCCTGCGCAACAGCCGGCCCAGCGTCTGGACAGCAACAACCTGCCGGTGAGCTGGTCGGTGCAGCTGGCCAGCCTGTCCAACCGCGCCCGCGCCGATGAACTGCAGAAGTCACTGCGCAGCCAGGGCTACAACGCCTACGTTCGCAGCTTCGATGGCATGAACCGGGTGTTCGTCGGACCGGTGGTCGAGCGCGCCGAGGCAGACCGCCTGCGCGATCAGCTCGGCAAGCAGCAGAAGCTCAACGGTTTCGTGGTGCGTTTCCAGCCTGAACGTGGCTGAGTTGGTTCGTTAGCTTCTCTCAATCAGCCCCATGGCAAACTGGGGCTCTTCTAAATCGAAGGCCTCTGCTAAAATGCGGGGCCTTTCCGTTTCTGGGCCGCAACGTGGCATTTACCTGGGTCGATTGGACGATGATCGGCATCATCGTCATTTCCAGCCTGATCAGCTTGAGCCGTGGTTTCGTCAAGGAAGCCCTGTCGCTGGTCACCTGGATCGTAGCCGGTGCGGTCGCCTGGATGTTCGGCGGCGCGCTGGCCGAGCATCTCGCACCCTACATTCAGCTGCCCTCGGGGCGTGTCATCGCCGCCTGCGCTCTTCTTTTCGTCGTCACGCTGCTGCTGGGCGCACTCGTCAATTTCCTCATCAGCGAGCTGGTGCGGGTGACCGGCATGTCCGGCACCGACCGTGTGCTCGGCATGGTGTTCGGCGGCGCCCGTGGTGTGCTGCTGGTGGTTCTACTGGTCGGTCTGCTCAGTCTGGCGCCGGTGCAACAGGACCCGTGGTGGCAGCAATCGGTGCTGATGCCGCATTTCCTGATGGTCGCCGACTGGTCGAAGAATTTCATCCTGACGTTTGCCGGGCAGTGGATGTCCGGCGTCACCATCACTCCGCCTTCTGGAGTGGGGTCTTTGCTGCCAGCCCAGTGACGGGCGGGCGGAGGCGACGGGAAGCCGTCGCCGCTACGGCAGGTCCGGTGGATACTGCCGAATACGGATTTGTTTTAGCCTGAACACCAACTAGGGGTTGCGTCGCATGTGTGGCATCGTCGGTATCGTGGGCAAGTCGAACGTCAATCAGGCGCTGTATGACGCGCTCACCGTTCTCCAGCATCGTGGCCAGGACGCTGCGGGGATTGTCACCTGTCAGGACGACCGTCTGTACCTGCGCAAGGACAACGGCCTGGTCCGTGACGTCTTCCAGCAGCGCCACATGCAGCGCCTGGTCGGCAAGATCGGCATCGGCCACGTGCGCTACCCCACCGCAGGCAGCTCCAGCTCTGCCGAGGCGCAGCCGTTCTACGTCAACTCGCCTTACGGCATCACCCTGGCGCACAACGGCAACCTGACCAACGTCGAGCAGCTGGCCAAGGAAATCTACGAATCCGATCTGCGCCACGTGAACACCAACTCCGATTCGGAAGTGCTGCTCAACGTGTTCGCCCATGAACTGGCGGTGCGCAACAAGCTGCAGCCCACCGAGGAAGACGTCTTCGCCGCTGTGGCCGGCGTGCATGCCCGTTGTGTCGGCGGCTACGCCGTGGTGGCGATGATCACCGGCCACGGCATCGTCGGTTTCCGCGATCCCCATGCGATCCGCCCGATCGTCTTCGGCCAGCGCCACACCGAAAACGGCGTGGAATACATGATTGCCTCGGAAAGCGTGGCGCTGGACGTCCTCGGCTTCACCCTGATCCGCGATCTCGCGCCGGGCGAGGCGGTGTACATCACCGAGGAAGGCAAGCTCTATACCCGTCAGTGCGCCGCCAACCCGCAGTACTCGCCGTGCATCTTCGAGCACGTCTACCTGGCGCGTCCGGACTCCATCATCGACGGCATCTCGGTCTACAAGGCACGCCTGCGCATGGGTGAGAAGCTGGCCGACAAGATCCTCCGCGAGCGTCCGGACCACGATATCGACGTGGTCATCCCGATCCCGGATACCAGCCGCACCGCCGCGTTGGAGCTGGCCAACCGCCTGGGCGTGAAGTTCCGCGAAGGCTTCGTGAAGAACCGCTACATCGGCCGTACCTTCATCATGCCCGGCCAGGCCGCGCGCAAGAAGTCGGTACGCCAGAAGCTCAACGCCATCGAGCTGGAATTCCGCGGCAAGAACGTGATGCTGGTGGACGACTCCATCGTGCGCGGCACCACCTGCAAGCAGATCATCCAGATGGCCCGCGAGGCCGGCGCGAAGAATGTCTACTTCTGCTCCGCCGCCCCGGCGGTGCGCTACCCCAACGTCTACGGCATCGACATGCCGAGTGCTCACGAACTGATCGCGCACAACCGCAGCACCGAGGAAGTCGGCGAGCTGATCGGCGCCGATTGGCTGGTGTATCAGGACCTGCAGGACCTGATCGAATCCACCGAGGGCGGCAAGATCAAGATCGAACACTTCGATTGCGCCGTGTTCAACGGTGAGTACGTCACCGGCGACGTCGATGAAGCCTATCTGAACAAGATCGAGCAGGCGCGCAACGACGCGACCAAGACCAAGAGTGTCGCGGTCAGCGCCATCATCGATCTCTACAACGACTGATTCAGAAACGAATAGGGAGAGCAGGGCATGGCTCAGGATTGGGAAGCCGGCCGGCTGGACAGCGACCTGGAGGGTGTCGGTTTCGACACCCTCGCAGTGCGTGCCGGGCAACGCCGCACCCCGGAGGGCGAACATGGCGAGGGCCTGTTCACCACCTCCAGCTACGTGTTCCGCAGCGCCGCCGACGCGGCTGCACGCTTTGCCGGTGAAGTGCCGGGCAACGTCTACTCGCGCTACACCAACCCCACGGTGCGGACCTTCGAAGAGCGCATCGCTGCGCTGGAAGGTGCCGAGCAGGCGGTGGCCACGTCCACCGGTATGTCGGCCATCCTTTCCCTGGTGATGAGCCTGTGCAGTGCCGGTGACCACGTGCTGGTCTCGCGCAGCGTATTTGGTTCGACCATCAGCCTGTTCGAGAAGTACTTCAAGCGCTTCGGCATCGAGGTGGATTACCCGCCGCTGAGCGATCTGAAAGCCTGGGAAGCGGCCTGCAAGCCGAACACCAAGCTGTTCTTCGTCGAGTCGCCGTCCAACCCGCTGGCCGAGCTGGTGGATATCGCTGCGCTGGCCGAAATCGCCCACGCCAAGGGCGCGCTGCTGGCCGTGGACAACTGCTTCTGCACCCCGGCGCTGCAGCAGCCGCTGAAACTGGGCGCGGACGTGGTGATCCACTCGGCGACCAAGTACATCGATGGCCAGGGTCGCACCATGGGTGGCGTGGTTGCCGGTCGCCGCGCGCAGATGGAGCCCGTTGTCGGCTTCCTGCGTACCGCCGGCCCGACGCTCAGCCCGTTCAACGCCTGGATCTTCATCAAGGGGCTGGAAACCCTGCGCGTGCGCATGCAGGCCCACAGCGCCTCGGCCCAGCAAGTCGCGCAGTGGCTGGAACAGCAGCCAGGTGTGGAGCGCGTTTACTACGCCGGCCTCACCAGTCATCCGCAGCACGAACTGGCCAAGCGTCAGCAGAAGGGCTTCGGCGCGGTGGTGAGCTTCGAGGTCAAGGGCGGCAAGGAGGCAGCCTGGCGCTGCATCGACGCCACCCGGATGATCTCCATCACCACCAACCTGGGTGACACCAAGACCACCATCGCCCACCCGGCTACGACCTCCCACGGTCGCCTGTCGCCGGCCGAGCGCGAGAACGCCGGCATCCGTGACAACCTGATCCGCGTCGCCGTGGGCCTGGAAGATGTCGATGACATCAAGGCCGACCTGGCGCGAGGCCTGACGGCGCTGTGAGCGTGATGGACGCCCTGGGCAACGGCCAGGTGGTGCTGGTCACCGGTGCGGCTCACGGCATCGGCCTGGGCGTCGCTGCCTGGCTGGTCGCCGAGGGCTGGCAGGTGGTGCTGGCGGACATCGATCGCGAGCGCGGGCCGAAAGTGGCTGCAGCGCTCGGCGAACGCGCCAGCTACATCGCGCTGGATGTGGCCAATGAAGGGCAGGTTGCAGCAGCGGTTGCCGAGTTGATCGGCCAGTTCGGCCGGCTCGACGCGCTGGTGAGTAATGCCGCCATCGCCCGGCCGCACAATACGCCACTGGAAGGCCTTGGCCTGAACGAGTGGAACCGTACGCTCGCAGTGAACCTCACAGGGCCGATGCTGCTGGCCAAGCACTGTGCGCCGTACCTGCGTGCGCACAGCGGTGCCATCGTCAATATCGCTTCCACCCGCGCGCACCAGTCCGAGCCGAACTCCGAAGCCTACGCGGCGAGCAAGGGTGGTCTGCTGTCGCTGACCCACGCCCTGGCCAGCAGCCTGGGGCCGGAGATTCGCGTCAACGCGATTTCCCCCGGCTGGATCGACGCCCGCGATCTGCGCGAACGTGAGGCCGAGCCGCTGACCGAGTTGGACCATGACCAGCATTTGGTCGGCCGCGTCGGCACAGTCGAGGATATCGCCGCGGCGGTGGCCTGGCTGATCGGCGACAGCGCTGGCTTCGTCACCGGCCAGGAGCTGGTGATCGATGGCGGCATGACGCGCAAGATGATCTACCTCGACTGAGTGTCGGGTGTGAAAGAGGAGGGCGGCCTACGGGTCGCCCTTTTTCTTTTTGCGGCTCTCCGACTCCGGGCATGGGCGGTTCGCGAGCAAGCTCGCTCCTGCAAGAGCGCTCGCGGACCCGGTCTTGTAGGAGCGAGCTTGCTCGCGAACCTGAGTTCGTACCGAGGCCAGCCACCGCACGCCGAACTTTTTTTGTGGAAAATGAAAAAAAGTTCAATCAGGGCATTGACTTAGGATTCGCCGGCTGTAGAATGCGCCCCACTTCGAGACGAAGGGTGATTAGCTCAGCTGGGAGAGCATCTGCCTTACAAGCAGAGGGTCGGCGGTTCGATCCCGTCATCACCCACCACTCTCGCAAGTTACGCGCAGCGGTAGTTCAGTCGGTTAGAATACCGGCCTGTCACGCCGGGGGTCGCGGGTTCGAGTCCCGTCCGCTGCGCCATTTCCCCCTCCTTGGTTCCTACCCCGAACCGGCTTGTCGAGTGATTCACTCCAGGCGCAAGGAGGTTGCTGTACCGGACGAAAGTCCAACCGACACGCAGCGGTAGTTCAGTCGGTTAGAATACCGGCCTGTCACGCCGGGGGTCGCGGGTTCGAGTCCCGTCCGCTGCGCCATATTCGAAAGCCCTCAGGTAGCGATACCTGGGGGCTTTTTTGTTTCCGTCCGAAAAGTCCTGACGTTGCTCTGTAAGACGCTGTCACAGGTCGTTCACCTTTGGCGTCTAGATTTTTCCTCGTGGTCTTTGCTAAAACCGGATCGAACGGTCAGGAGAAAAGCCAATGGACGATTATCAGGAAGAACTGCTGGAGCTGCATGCCGTGGAACAGGATCTGCCGGAGCCGGCCGACGACGCCACCGAGATGTGATCAGGCGCTGTGGCGCTGGGCGCGGCGGAATTCCCCCGGCGTTTGCCCGCTCCAGCGCTTGAAGGCGCGCTGGAAAGCCTCCGCGGAGGCGAAGCCGAGCAGGTAGGCGATCTCGCCGAAGGCCAGGTCGGTGTCGCGGATGTAGATCATCGCCAGGTCGCGACGGGTGTCGTTGAGGATGCTGCGGAACTGTGTGCCTTCCTCCGCCAACTTGCGGCGCAGCGTCCAGGTCGGCAGCTTCAGGCGTGCGGCCACTTCCTCGAGGTCCGGCTCGCTGCCGTTGAGCATTGGTCCCAGCAGTTGGGCAACGCGCTCACGCAGGCTGCGCGTGCGGGTCAATTGCTCCAACTCCTTCTCGCAGATTTCCAGCAATTGCCGCCAGGTGCTCGGGCAGTGATCCGGGTTGGCGCGCGCCAGGGTGGTCTGGTCCAGGCGTAGTTGGTTGTGTTCGGCGCCGAACTCCACCGTGCAGCCCAGCGCTTCCTCGAAGCGCGACGCCCAGGCAGGCGCCGGGTATTCGATTTCAACCTTCTCCGGGCGCAGCGGCTGTGCGCCGATGCTGCCGAGCATGCTCACCCAGCCAGCCAGCACCGAATCCACCACGAAGCGGTTGTAGGTGTTGTACGGGCTGATGGAGTAGAAACGCAGCCAGGCACCGCCGGCGTCCTCGATGAAGCTGCTCTGGCCGCGGTAGTTCTGTGCGTAGAGCGGCTCGAAGCGGATCAGCGCACGGGCCGCCGCACGCAGGTTGGGCGCTTGCGCGGCGGTGACACCGGCCAGGCCGCTCTGGCTCGGTCGGCTCAGCTGGCCCATGCGCAGGCCGAGGGCGGGGTTGCCGCTCTGCTGGATAGCCGCATGGCCCAGGCGCATGTAGCGTGGGATCGACAGGCGAGCGCCCGGTTCGCCCAGGCGTGCGGCGTCCAGCCCGTATTGTTGAAGCAGTGGCTGCGGCGCGATACCGCTTTCCGCGAGAGCGTCGGCGAGGCTGTGGACGAAGCCCACCGACAGATCGCCCAGCCGCATGGTTGGGCGGCTCATAGCCAGAGGTTGATCAGGCGCGCGCCGGGCCCGTCGGGCGCCAGGGTGTGGCTGTCGCCGCTGACCACCAGGCTGCGGCCGTCGCTGCCCAGGTCCCACAAGTGGCCGCGCATGAACACGGTGATGCCGGCATGGGCACCGCTTTCGCCGAGGCGGCCCGCCAGGGCAAGGCGTTCCCAGGCTTGGCCTTCGGTCAGTTCGCCGGGCTTGAGCGTCACATCGCTCGGTGTCGGCGCGCCGTTGTAGCCCTTCCAGGGCTTGCTCCAGTTGCCGTTGCCGGTGAGGAAAGCAGGCACGGCGACGATATCGGGCTTGTTCGCCGCCAACGCCTCGTAGCTCGCCGGGAACCAGCTGTCGGCGCAGACCAGCACGCCCAGGCGTCCGGCCGGAGTCTGCAGGACCTGCAGGTCGTCGGGATCGCCGCCGCGGGTGAAGCCTTTCTCGTCGTCGATGGGGAAGAGTTTGCGCTGCGGCTTGCCCAGTGGCAGGCCGTCGCTACCGAAGACCTGGCTGACGTTGTAGAGGCGGCCGTTGCCGGTACGGATCTGCCCTTCGACGATGCGCGGGTTGGGCAGCACGATGGAGCCGGCGACGATGGTCACGCCGAATTCCTTGGCCAGCCCGCCAAACAGTGTCTGGTAGTCATGTGCCATGTCCACCGCCTTCATGCGGAACAGGGCGTCCGCCATGCGGTCCTCGCCCTTGGCGCCGAGCCAGCCGCGCGCGAGCTTGAGCGGGTTGCTGGCGGCCATCCATTCCATGGCCTCGGTCAGGTGCTCGGTCTGGTAGACCTCGGGCTTCTCGCCAGCGGCCACCAGCCAGGTGCCGATGTGCTCGGGGAACACCACGACGGTACGCGGGTTGATCAGCCCTTCGTCGCGGGCCTTGGCCAGGTAGGCACGGAATTTCAGACGCAGGCGTTCGGCGCTCTGGTAGTCCTGGGTGAACAGTTCCGGCTGGACGCCCAGCAGGTTGCCGCGCTCGGACGGCTGGCCCTGGTTGAGCACCACCTGGCTGCGCAGGTCGGACAGGTAGTGGCCCACCGGGCGACGCTCCGCCCAGCCGGCATAACCGGCGAAGAGGATGACCAGAACGAGGAAGATCAGCTTGCGCATAAAGGATGGGTACTCATGGGGTGCCCCACAGGGTAGGGGCTGCGCCGGGTATTGCCAAGACAGCGTGTCATCTTTGGTCAGTAACTTGTCATTTTCGATCATTGAGCGGCGGGTGCGCGCTGCCTAAAGTCTGCCCCATACCGACCGCGCCCCATGCCTCGCCGTTCCGCAGGCTGAGGGCGCGGCATCATCGTGAATGCCGGAGGAACCATGACCGCCACTTATCCGCACCTGCTCGCGCCGCTGGACCTGGGTTTCACTACCCTGCGCAACCGCACCCTGATGGGCTCCATGCACACCGGCCTGGAAGAGAAGCCCCAGGGCTTCGAGCGCATGGCGGCCTACTTCGCCGAGCGCGCCCGCGGCGGCGTCGGCCTGATGGTCACCGGCGGCATCGGCCCGAACGAGGAAGGTGGCGTCTATTCCGGTGCAGCCAAGCTGAGCACGCCGGAAGAGGCCGAGAAGCACAAGATCGTCACCCAGGCCGTGCACGAGGCGGGCGGCAAGATCTGCATGCAGATTCTTCACGCCGGCCGCTACGCCTACAGCCCCAAGTCCGTCGCGCCCAGCGCCATCCAGGCGCCGATCAACCCGTTCAAGCCGCGCGAGCTGGATGAAGAGGGCATCGAGAAGCAGATCGCCGACTTCGTCAATTGCTCGAGCCTGGCCCAGGTGGCCGGCTATGACGGCGTCGAGATCATGGGTTCGGAAGGCTACTTCATCAACCAGTTCCTCGCCGCCCACACCAACCACCGCACCGACCGTTGGGGTGGCAGCTACGAGAACCGCATGCGCCTGCCGGTGGAAATCGTCCGCCGCGTGCGCGAGGCCGTCGGCCCGAACTTCATCATCATCTATCGCCTGTCGATGCTCGACCTGGTGGAAGGCGGCAGCACCTGGGACGAGATCGTCCTGCTGGCCAAGGCTATCGAGAAGGCTGGCGCGACCCTCATCAACACCGGCATCGGCTGGCACGAAGCACGTATCCCGACCATCGCCACCAAGGTGCCGCGCGCGGCCTTCACCAAGGTCACCGCCAAGCTGCGCGGCGAGATCGGTATCCCGCTGGTCACCACCAACCGCATCAACACCCCGGAAGTCGCCGAGCAGGTACTGGCCGAAGGCGATGCCGACATGGTCTCCATGGCCCGTCCGTTCCTCGCCGATCCGGACTTCGTCAACAAGGCCGCCGAAGGCCGTGCCGACGAAATCAATACCTGCATCGGCTGCAACCAGGCGTGCCTGGACCACACCTTCGGCGGCAAGCTGACCAGTTGCCTGGTCAACCCGCGTGCCTGCCACGAGACCGAGCTGAACTACATCCCGACCACCCACGTGAAGAAGATCGCCGTGGTCGGCGCTGGTCCGGCCGGGCTGTCCGCCGCTACCGTGGCGGCCGAGCGTGGCCATGAAGTGACCCTGTTCGACGCCGCCGGCGAGATCGGTGGCCAGTTCAACGTCGCCAAGCGCGTACCGGGCAAGGAAGAGTTCTACGAGACCCTGCGCTACTTCAAGCGCAAGGTGGAAACCACCGGCGTCGACCTGCGCCTGAATACCCGCGTCAGCGTCGACGACCTGGTCAAGGGCGGCTTCGACGAGATCATCCTGGCCACCGGCATCGTGCCGCGCACCCCGGCGATTCCGGGCATCGAGAATGCCAAGGTGATCAGCTACCTGGATGCCATCCTCGAACGCAAGCCGGTGGGCAAGACCGCCGCGGTGATCGGCGCCGGCGGCATCGGCTTCGACGTCTCCGAATACATCACCCATACCGGCGAATCCACCAGCCTGGACCGCCACGCTTTCTGGCAGGAATGGGGTATCGACGAGAAGCTGGAGGCCCGTGGCGGCATCGCCGGTATCCAGGCGCACCCGCATGCGGCGGCGCGCCAGGTGTTCCTGCTGCAGCGCAAGAAGTCCAAGGTCGGTGACGGCCTGGGCAAGACCACCGGCTGGATCCACCGCACCGGGCTGAAGAACAAGCAGGTGCAGATGCTCAACAGCGTCGAGTACCTCAAGGTCGACAACGACGGCCTGCACATCAGCATCGCCGGCGGCGAGCCGCAGGTGCTGCCGGTGGACACCGTGGTCGTCTGCGCCGGCCAGGAGCCGCTGCGCGAGCTGCATGACGGCCTGGTCGCTGCCGGCCAGAGCGTGCACCTGATCGGCGGCGCCGACGTGGCTGCCGAGCTGGACGCCAAGCGCGCCATCAACCAGGGCTCGCGCCTCGCTGCCGAGATCTGAAGCACCTGAGACCTGAGCCGGCTGAGATTCAGGTCTCAAAACCGGGCCCGGAAAAGTTCCCTTCCGGGCCCGGATATCCTTCCGAAAATCCAACCGCGTCACAGAATTATCCAACCGGTTAACCGCCCGGCCAGACCGCCGGGGCCGGTGCCAACCGAGTCACATTGCCTGCGACATTAATTCCCCTAGACTTGCTCGGATGTCGGGATTTTCCCGCTGTCTGGGTGCTGCATTTCTGACAGACCCTTTTCCAGACTTCCTCCCGCACCAGCCCAGAGGTCAATCGATGAGCATGCAGAAGAAGCCTCAAATGGTGGAAGCCGTGGTCTTCTTCAATGACCGTGGCGTCTGCAGGGAAATGCTCTACCCCGAATTCGAGGCGCTGCTCGACAACGTCGTGCAGATGCCGGAGTACGCCGATCAGCAGATGCAGCTCGCCTATGTGCTGATCAACCCGCGCCTGCTGGTCAAGGCGGTGGTGTTCTTCTATCTGGACTTCGACGAGAAGGGCGAGGCGGACCGCGGCTGGAACCTGCCGCTGCGCAATCTCGCCGACCGCGCAGGCCGCGGCCCCGACATGGGGGCCGGTCCCATTCGCCTGGCCTGCCGCAGCCAGTGCCCGGTCTCCTGGCATCAGATGCATCTGTGGGACCCGACCCTGGACGCCAGCCAGAACCATCTGGTGCAACTGCGGGAATCGATCAAGCGCAACAACCTTGGCGTGCTGGTGGAGGAAGAACCGGCCGCCGTGGAGCTGGCGCGTCTGCAGATGGCCGACGAGCACCAGTGGTATGCACCCGCCGAAGAGTCCCGCGAGGAGGCCGAGAAGCTGGCCCGCGCGATGCTCGAGGAGCACCAGCAGAAGACCGCTGAGCTGCTCGGCCAGCATGAGGCCCGTCTTTCGCAGGTCAGCCAGCAGCACGAGCAGGAGCTCAGCCGCCTGAAGCTTGGTGCGCAGGAGCAGGTCAAGGTGCTGCAAGCTGAACTCGCCTCCCTGCGCGAAGGGCTCAAGCGCGAGGAAGAGATCAATGCCGGCCTGCGCCGCGAACTGGATGGCCAGGCCAATGGTTTCCAGCGCGGCCGCGAGGAACTGACCGCGCAACTGCGCCATATCGAACAGAGCGGCCGCGACGAGCTGGAGCAACTGCGCCAGCAGATCGAGGAGGAGTCCCGCACCCGCATGGCCAGCCTGGAGGCTCGCTACAAGGAGCAGATTTCCGTCCGCGATGTCGAGCTGGGCTACCGCAACGAGCTGGACCAGCAGCTACAGCAGGAGAATCAGCAACTGCGCCGGGAAGCCGAGCAGCTGCGCGAGGAAACCACCCAGCTGCGCCAGGTTGCCACGCAGCTGCAGCAGGGCGCCGAAAGTCTGCGCCTGGAGCTCGACGCACTGTCGGCCAGGGCGGCAGACGGCTCGGCGCTGGAGCGTCTGGCCGGCTTGGGGGTGATCTTCGTGGTGTACCATCCCGGCGCCGGTCATCTGACCCTGTCGCTTCAGGATGTCGCCCGTTACCAGGAAAACCCCATGGCTTACGCCGCTGCCAAGTGCTTCGTCGCCGAAGACCAGTACCGCAGCTGGCTCGCCCATTACCAGCAACCCGCCTGCGAAGGACGGCTGTCCAACGGCGAGCGCTGCGCCATGCCCATCGACCGCGTGGAAACCCCCGGCCGCTTCGTCGAAGGCGACAGCAACTGCTGTTCCCGGCACAAGACCGCCGGCCGCCTGCGCAGCGTCACCACCGGCTGAGCAGGGCGCCTTGCTGTTTCCCGACTGGCGCCCGGAAGCACCGCTGCAACGCATTCATCTGGGATGGCTGGATCGCGCCGGCGTCGAGCTGGCGTTGTTGCGCCTGGATCGGGTGGATACCCTCGTCTCCGGCAACAAATGGTTCAAGCTCGCGCCATACCTGAAGCAGGCCGCCGACCTGGGGCTGAGTGGTGTGATGACGTTGGGCGGCGCCCATTCCAATCACCTCCACGCGGTCGCGGCGGCCGGTGCACGATTCGGTTTCCAAACCGTGGGATTGCTGCGCGGCGAAGAGCAGGACAATCCGACGGTGGCCGACCTGCGCCAGCTCGGCATGCAGCTCCATTGGCTCGGCTACGGCGGTTATCGCCGGCGCCACGCAGCCGATTTCTGGACGCCCTGGCGCGAGCGCTATCCCCAGTTGCTCGCGGTAGGCGAGGGCGGCGGCGGGCTCCCTGGCGCACAGGGCTGCTCACCCCTGATCGGAGTTATTCGCCAGCAGCTCGGCGACCTGGGCTGGAAGGACTATCAGCAGCTCTGGGTTGCCTGTGGTACCGGCACGACCCTGGCCGGCCTTGTGCTCGGCGAGCAGGGCGCGCATTGCGTGGTCGGTGCCCTGGCGGTGCCGCCGGGGCATGGCGTCGAAACGCAGGTGCCTGAGCTGTTGAGAGCGGGCGGTGTGCCCGATGCCGGTTACCGTCTGGTCGACGCCAGCCGCGGTGGTTTTGCGCGGATCGACGCGACGCTGGCGCGCTTCATTCTGGCGACCGAGGCCGAGTGCGGCGTACCGCTGGAACCGCTGTACACCGGCAAGCTGCTGCTGGCGCTGCACGATGAGATTGCAGCGGGGCGCATTGATCGTGGTGCTCGTATCGTCGCCGTCCACAGCGGTGGCTTGCAGGGGCGCCGAGCGCTGGACAATAAGCTGACGGCGCTGGCCACTCAGCGCGAATAACCGCTATGCACCCGCGGCCAGCGGTCACCCACCAGGAACAGGCGCTCCTGCTCCCGCCAGCGCCCTTCGCGGAACTCCAAGCGCACCAGCATTTGCGGGAAGCCGTCTTCCGGCAACTCCTCCAGCCAGGCGGCGAAGCGCTCGGCGCTCCAGCATTCGTTCTCGGCGGCCGGGGAGAGCCAGCCCTTGCGCGACAATGCCTGCCAACCCTGCGGGTGCTGTGCCTGGTAGGCCGGCCAGGCGCGTCGGTGCAGCCAGCGACCACGCTGGTGGTTGTCACTGGCGCCGACGGGCGGCGGGCAGGGCGTGGGCCAGGAGTAGAACAGGTAGCCGCCCAGCCAAAGGCCGGGGGATGGCATGGCGTCGCTGTGCTCGCGGACCACGGCCAGCCCTTGCGCGGTGGCCGAGAGCGGCAGTTGGTGCTGGTAGAAGTGCTCGATCTTGCGCAGCAGATGGTCCTCGGCCCCCGGCCCGAGCCAGGAATCGGGGCCGTCGTCGCTGGGGCCGAGGTAGAGCTTGATGGCCAGCTCCAGGTGATGCAGCCCGGCGTCGTCTTCCACCAGCAGGTCGAGCTCGCCCAGGGTCTGGCCGTTGTCGCGCACCGGCAGGTTGGCGGCGAGCAGGCGCAGATCCGGCGCACGCTCCAGGGCGAACTGCCAGAGGCGTTCGTAGTAGCGTCCCAGACGCTGGTGCGGCGCGGCTTCGAGCTGGGCCAGCAGCTCGCCCGGCGAGTCTTCCTGGCTGCGCAGCCAGTCGGCCAGCAGCCGGGGCTGCGCGTGCCAGCGGCTGGCGCTGAGCGGATGGCGCAGGGCGGGGCTGCCAGGTTGCAGCAGGGGCGGGGAGAGCAGCGTCCAGGCGAGGTCGCGGACCTGCGGCTGGCGCAGGTCGATCAGCAGCTCGTCGAGCAGGGCGGTGAAATCGGTCATGCCCCAAGCCTAGCCGCTATGCCCGCGCTGCGGTTTGCCGCTGCCTGAGCCTTTCGCCCATAATTCCGAGATTCGAGTACCCGCAACGCCGTCCGGAGTCCCATGGAACCCTTTCGCAATATCGGCATCATCGGCCGCCTGGGCAGCACCCAGGTCCTGGAAACCATCCGTCGGCTGAAGAAGTTCCTCACCGAGCGACACCTGCATGTGATCCTCGAGGACACCATCGCCGAGGTCCTGCCCGGCCACGGCCTGCAGACCTGCTCGCGGAAGATCATGGGCGAGATCTGCGACCTGGTGATCGTGGTCGGCGGCGACGGCAGCATGCTCGGCGCCGCGCGCGCCCTGGCACGACACAAGGTGCCGGTGCTGGGAATCAACCGCGGGAGCCTGGGCTTCCTCACGGATATCCGCCCCGACGAGCTGGAGACCAAGGTCGCCGAAGTGCTTGGCGGCCAGTACATAGTCGAGAGCCGCTTCCTGCTCGATGCGCTGGTGCGTCGACATGGTGAGTCCATCGGCCAGGGCGATGCGCTGAACGACGTGGTGCTGCACCCCGGCAAGTCCACGCGGATGATCGAGTTCGAGCTGTACATCGATGGCCAGTTCGTCTGCAGCCAGAAGGCCGACGGCCTGATCGTCGCCACGCCGACCGGCTCCACCGCCTACGCGTTGTCCGCCGGCGGGCCGATCATGCATCCCAAGCTGGATGCCATCGTGGTCGTGCCGATGTACCCGCACATGCTCTCCAGCCGGCCCATCGTGGTGGACGGCAACAGCGAGCTGAAGATCGTCGTCTCGCCGAACATGCAGATCTACCCGCAGGTTTCCTGTGATGGGCAGAACCACTTCACCTGCGCGCCGGGCGACACCGTCACGGTGAGCAAGAAGCCGCAGAAGCTGCGCCTGATCCATCCCATCGACCACAACTACTACGAGGTCTGCCGGACCAAGCTGGGCTGGGGCAGCCGTCTGGGGAGCAGCGAGTGATGGAACTCGACCCGGCACGCGGCTACGACCTGATCGGCGATATCCACGGCTGCGCGCATACCCTCGATCACCTGCTGGAGCGCCTCGGCTATCGCGCGCAGGGCGGCGTCTGGCGACATGCACGGCGGCAGGCGCTGTTCCTCGGCGACATCATCGACCGTGGCCCGCGCATCCGCGAGGCCCTGCACCGGGTGCACGACATGGTCGCCGCTGGCGAGGCGCTGTGCATCATGGGCAATCACGAGTTCAATGCCCTGGGCTGGTCGACCCCCGCCGCGCCCGGCAGCGGCCGGCAGTACGTGCGCGAACACACGCCGCGCCATGCCCGGCTGATCAAGGAAACCCTGGAACAGTTCGAAGGCCACCCGGCGGACTGGCGCGACTTCCTCGGCTGGTTCCAGGAGATGCCGCTGTTCCTCGATGCCGGGCGCTTCCGCATGGTCCACGCCTGCTGGGATCACGACGTGATCGATACGCTGCGCCAGCAGTTCTCCAGCGGGCGCATCGACGAGGCCTTCCTCAAGGCCAGTGCCGAGCCCGGCAGCTTTGCCCAGCAAGCCTGTGACCGCCTGCTGCGCGGTACCGACATGCGCCTGCCCAACGGCATGACCCTGACCGGCAGCGACGGCTTCACCCGCTCGGCCTTCCGTACCAAGTTCTGGGAAGAGGACCGTGCGCCGGAGACCTACGGCGATATCGTGTTCCAGCCCGACGCGCTGCCCGACGAAGTGGCCAGCGAACGCCTCAGCGAGGAGCAGAAGTCGCGCCTGCTGACCTACGGCGCCGACGAGCCGCTGCTGTTTGTCGGCCACTACTGGCGGCGCGGCACGCCGGCGCCGATCCGCCCGAACCTCGCGTGCCTGGACTACAGCGCGGTGATGTACGGCAAGCTCGCGGCCTACCGGCTGGACGAGGAAACGCGGCTGGACCGCAACAAGTTCGTGTGGGTGGACGTCAAGCGTCCGGAGGGCGATGAGTGAGTGCCATTGAAGCGATGCGGTTGCCGGCGGCAGTCGATCTGGGGGAGTTCGTTGGCCTGCTGCGCCGACTGAACGTGCCGTTCCGGGTCAGCGAGGAGGCCGGTGAACAGGTGCTCTGGGTGCCCAATTCGCAGCTGGCCGAGCAGGTTCGCAGCCTCTACCAGCGCTACCCGCAGGGCGACCCGGAGTTCACCGTGCAGGCCGAACCCCAGCGCCGCGGGCCGGGGTTCGTGCAGCAACTGAAGATGAGCCGGATGACGGCGGCGGTGTTGCTGGTGACCTTCGTGGTTGCGGCCGTCACCCTGCTGGGTACCTCGCCGGAGACGCTGTGCTGGTTCACCTTCCAGAACTTCCAGCTGGTCGGCGAGGATCGCGCGCTGTTCTATCCGCTGTCCGACTCGCTGGCGCAGGGGCAGTGGTGGCGCCTGTTCACGCCCATGCTGATCCACTTCGGCTGGCTGCACCTGGCGATGAACGCCATGTGGTACTGGGAGCTGGGGCGGCGCATCGAGTACCGCCAGGGTCCGTGGCTGTTGCTGGGGCTGAGCCTGGGCTTTGGCCTGATCTCCAACGTTGTGCAGTACGGCGTCAGTGGCCCGAGCCTGTTCGGCGGGCTGTCCGGCGTGCTCTACGGGTTACTCGGACACTGCTGGATCTTCCAGCGCATGGCGCCGACGCCGGCCTACAACCTACCCAAGGGTGTGGTGGCGATGATGCTGATCTGGCTGCTGGTGTGCCTCTCGGGTGTGATCGACCTGCTCGGCTTCGGTTCCATCGCCAACGGCGCCCACGTCGGCGGCCTGGTGGCGGGTTGCCTGAGCGGCCTGGTTAGTGGGTTGCTGGCGCGGCGACACGCGCCCGCGCCGTAGGATGGCGTGGAGCGTAGCGATACCCATCGATCAGTGCACCGACAGCATGGGTATCGCTTAGGCTCATCCTACGAACAGCTATCGCCCTAATTGACCAGCGTTCGTGCGCCCGGGCGCTCGGCCCGGTAGAATGCCCGCTTCGTTTTCCCCTGCAGGAGCCGGCCCATGTCGTCCTTCGCCGAAATGATCCAGAACATCACCCCCGAAATCTACGAGAGCCTCAAGCTGGCCGTGGAAATCGGCAAGTGGCCGGACGGCCGCAAACTGTCCCAGGAGCAGAAGGAGCTGTCGCTGCAGGCCATGATCGCCTGGGAGATGGACAACCTGCCCGAGGACCAGCGCACCGGCTACATGGGCCCGCAGGAATGCGCCTCCCACGCTGAGCCGATCCCGAACATGATCTTCTCCTCCAACTCCCTGCACTGATGCAAGAGATTGGACGCGGTGCCCTGGACAAGATGTCGGCGCGCCTGGAAAGCCCCGTGCAGTACGCCTTCCGCCTCGGCGAGGCGCAGGTCCCGGTCAACCCGCTGATCGGCAAGACGGTGCGCCTGGAGTACCTGGGCGAAATCTTCTGCAGCCACTGCGGCCGCAAGACCAAGAAAAGCTTCGCCCAGGGCTACTGCTACCCGTGCTTCACCAAGTTGGCGCAATGCGACAGCTGCATCATGAGCCCGGAGAAGTGCCACTTCGAGGACGGCTCCTGCCGTGATCCGGAGTGGGGCGAGCGTTTCTGCATGACCGACCACGTGGTCTACCTGGCCAACTCCTCGAGCGTGAAGGTGGGCATCACCCGCGCCACCCAGGTGCCGACCCGCTGGATCGACCAGGGCGCGCGCCAGGCATTGCCGATCATGCGTGTAGCCACCCGCCAGCAGTCCGGCTTCGTCGAGGACCTGCTGCGCAGCCAGGTCACCGACCGCACCAACTGGCGCGCGCTGCTCAAGGGCGAGGCGGAACCACTGGACCTGGTGGCGATTCGCGAGCAGATACTCGACGCCTGTGCCGAGGGTATCGTCGGGCTGCAGCAGCGCTTCGGCCTGCAGGCGATCCAGCCGGTGATCGACATGGAGCCCATCGAGATCCGCTATCCGGTGGAGGCCTACCTGGCCAAGATCACCAGCTTCGATCTGGACAAGACGCCGGTGGTCGAGGGTACCCTGCAGGGTATCAAGGGCCAGTACCTGATCTTCGATACCGGCGTGATCAACGTGCGCAAGTTCACCGCGTACCAGCTGGCCATCAGCGCCTGATCGCACCGCATTGAATTTCCGGCTCGTGGCACGCATCTGGGGATAGATGCGCGCACGACTCGCCCGCTTTGCTCTAGCTCGCTAGAGTCAGTACCAGATTCCTCCGGCCGGCCCACCGCGCCGGCCGCCTGCCAAGGGGCCAAAAGCCATGCGTACCGAGCAACCGAAAGTCATCTACCTCAAGGATTATCAGGCGCCTGAGTACCTGATCGACGAGACCAACCTGACCTTCGAGCTGTACGAGGACCATACCCTGGTCCACGCCCAGCTGGTGATGCGCCGCAACCCGGATCGTGCGGCCGCCGCTCTGGGCGACAGCCTGCCGCCCCTGGTGCTCGACGGCCAGCAGCTGGAGCTGCTGTCGGTGGCGCTGGATGACCAGGCCCTTGAGGCCGGCCAGTACCAGCTCGACGAGAACCACCTGACCCTGCAGCCGACGGCGGCGACCTTCACCGTCGACAGCACCGTACGCATCCACCCGGAAACCAACACCGCGCTGGAAGGCCTGTACAAGTCCGGCAAGATGTTCTGCACCCAGTGCGAGGCCGAAGGCTTCCGCAAGATCACCTACTACCTCGACCGCCCGGACGTGATGAGCAGCTTCACCACCACGCTGTCGGCCGAGCAACACCAGTACCCGGTGCTCCTCTCCAACGGCAACCCGGTCGCCAGTGGCTCGGAAGAGGGCGGCCGCCACTGGGCGACCTGGCAGGACCCGTTCAAGAAGCCGGCCTACCTGTTCGCCCTGGTCGCCGGTGACCTCTGGTGCGTGGAAGACCAGTTCACCACCATGAGCGAGCGCGAAGTCACCCTGCGCATCTATGTCGAGCCGGAGAACATCGACAAGTGCCAGCACGCCATGGACAGCCTGAAGAACTCCATGCGCTGGGACGAGAAGGTCTACGGCCGCGAGTACGACCTGGACATCTTCATGATCGTCGCGGTCAACGACTTCAACATGGGCGCCATGGAGAACAAGGGCCTCAACATCTTCAACTCCAGCTGCGTGCTGGCCAAGGCCGAGACCGCCACCGACGCTGCGCACCAGCGCGTCGAAGGCGTGGTTGCCCACGAGTACTTCCACAACTGGTCGGGCAACCGCGTGACCTGCCGCGACTGGTTTCAGCTGTCGCTCAAGGAAGGCTTCACCGTGTTCCGCGACAGCGAGTTCTCCGCTGACATGAACTCGCGCACCGTCAAGCGCGTCGAGGACGTGGCCTTCCTGCGTACCAACCAGTTCGCCGAGGACGCCGGCCCGATGGCGCACCCGGTGCGCCCGGATTCCTTCATCGAGATTTCCAACTTCTACACCCTGACCGTCTACGAGAAGGGTTCGGAAGTGGTGCGCATGATCCACACCCTGCTGGGTGCCGATGGCTTCCGCAAGGGTACCGACCTGTACTTCGAGCGCCACGACGGCCAGGCCGTGACCTGCGACGATTTCGTCAAGGCGATGGAAGATGCCAACGGCGTCGACCTCACCCAGTTCAAGCGCTGGTACAGCCAGTCCGGTACTCCGCGCCTGGCGGTGGAGGAGAGCTATGATGCCGCCGCACAGAGCTACACCCTGACCTTCCGCCAGAGCTGCCCGGCGACGCCGGGGCAGAGCGAGAAGCTGCCCTTCGTCATCCCGGTGCAGATGGGCCTGATCGACAAGCTGGGCAACGCCCTGTCGCTGCGCCTCAAGGGCGAAGAGCACGCCCACGGCAGCGACCGTGTGCTGCAGGTGACCGAGGCGGAGCAGTCCTTCACCTTCGTCGGCCTCGCCGAGAAGCCGCTGCCGTCGCTGCTGCGTGGTTTCTCCGCGCCGGTGAAGCTGAGCTTCCCCTACGACCGCGACCAGCTGATGTTCCTCATGCAGTTTGATGAGGACGGCTTCAATCGCTGGGAAGCCGGCCAGCAGCTGTCCGTGCAGGTCCTGCAGGAATTGATCGGCCAGCACCAGCGTGGCGAGAAGCTGGTGCTCGACCAGCGTCTGATCACTGCCTTCCGCACCTTGCTGCTGGACACCGGCCTGGACCAGGCCATGGTCGCCGAGATGCTCTCGCTGCCCAGCGAAGCCTACCTCACCGAGATCAGCGAAGTGGCTGATGTCGAGGCGATCCACGCGGCCCGTGAGTTCGCCCGCCAGCAGATCGGCGCGGCGCTGCACGAGCAGCTGTGGGAGCGTTACCAGGCCAACCGCACGCAATCCCGCGAGACCGCCTACGTTGCCGAGGCCTCGCACATTGCCCGCCGCAGCCTGCAGAACATCGCGCTGTCCTACCTCATTCAGAGCGCCAAGCCCGAAGTGCTCGCCGCCTGCCAGGAGCAGTACAAGGATTGCGACAACATGACCGAGCGCCTGACCGCGCTCGCGGTGCTGGTCAACTCTTCCTTCGACAAGGAGAAGGCCGAGGCGCTGGCGATGTTCGCCGACTACTTCAAGGATGACCCGCTGGTGATGGATCAGTGGTTCAGCGTCCAGGCCGGCTCCACCCTGCCGGGCGGGCTGGAGCGCGTACAGGCGCTGATGAGCCATCCGGCCTTCACCCTGAAGAACCCGAACAAGATCCGCGCCCTGATCGGCGCCTTCGCCAACCAGAACGCGATCAACTTCCACCGCGCGGATGGCGCCGGCTACCGCTTCCTCGCGGACCAGATCATCACCCTCAACGCACTCAACCCTCAGATCGCCTCGCGCCTGCTCACGCCGCTGACCCGCTGGCGCAAGTACGCGCCCGCGCGCCAGGCGCTGATGAAGGCCGAGCTGGAGCGCATCCTGGCGTCGGGCGAGCTGTCCAGCGATGTATACGAAGTGGTGAGCAAGAGCCTCGCTTAGCACACCCGCCGCGTCCCGTCCCGGGGGCGCAAGCGACTTTCAAAAAGGTGTTACCAGCTCTTGTTGGTAACACCTTTTTGTTACCTATCGAAATTAATCGATGTCTTGCTTATCGCTGCTCGCTATTGAGCGAAAAAGCCCGATGTGTCTGCGTCGCGCCTCCAGGGGCCGATTGCGCCATTTGCAGTGGTGAATGGCGCAATCGGCCACTTGATTTGATCAGTGAACGACCAGTCACAAAAAGTAGCGCACATATTCTTTATTTTTTGTAAGCAGAATCAGACGCATCTGAATTCTGGCATCGGGGTTGCATCGGCGGACGCTGCTTAGCCTTTACCCGTCCATTGGGACGGGAGGCGTGTCGAGCACCTTGGGGGAGTTTCCTTCAGATCGACGACAACAAGGCCGTGGAATAACGGCTGACAAGGCGTACCGCGCACTAGCGGCGCCGCTAAAGAATGATCAGTCCATGGAGTGAGTCCTAATGGAAATCCCAGTTCGCAAGCCTGTCTTGCGTTATGCGCCTGCTCGTGCCGGTTTCGCCCTGGCCGGCATCCTGCCCCTGCTGATGTCTGCCCAGGCGACGGCGGTCGAGTTCAGCTTCCTCGATAACGAAGTCACCGGCTCGCTGGACAGCACCGTGTCCTACGGCGCCCTGTGGCGCGTGCAAGGCCAGGACAAGACCAACAACGACATCAACGGCAACGACGGCAACCGCAACTTCGACACTGGCCTGGTTTCCGAGGTGTACAAGATCACTTCCGACCTGGAAGCGACCTACAAGAACTACGGCCTGTTCGTGCGTGGCTCGGCTTTCTATGACACCCAGATCATGGACAAGCGCAACGACTACTACGACAACAACCACCCGGCGCAGCCGAGCCAGACCTATCCGAACAGCGACCGCTTCACCAGCGAGACCCGCGACGCCGCCGGCAACCGCGCCGAGATCCTCGATGCCTATGTCTACGGCAACTGGGACGTGGCCGATCACCCGCTGACCGCGCGCCTGGGGCGTCAGGTATTCAACTGGGGCGAAGGCATCTTCTATCGCGGTGGCGTGAACACCACCAACCCGGTGGACGCCGCCAAGTTCCGCCTGCCGGGCTCGGAGCTGAAGGAAGTGCTGATGCCGGTGGAGGCCGCGAGCTTCAACATCGGCCTGACCGACAACCTGTCGATGGACGCTTTCTACCAGTGGAACTGGAAAGAGACCCGCATCGACCCGGTCGGCACCTTCTTCTCCGAGACCGACCTGTTCGCCGATGGCGGCAACACTGCCTACACCACCGTGGGCGCGCTCTCCAACCCGCTGTTCCAGAGCCTCTACCCGCAGCTGTCCGCAGCCCATGTGGGCGGCCTGCAGGGTACTCAGTACCTGGACTCCAACGGTGTGTTCAAGGTCGCCAATGTCGGCAAGGACATCAACGCCAAGAACGATGGTCAGTTCGGTGTGGCCTTCCACTACGTGGCTGAAGAACTGAACTCCACCGAGTTCGGCTTCTATTTCGTCAACTACCACTCCAAAGAGCCGACCATCTACGCCGACCTGAACAGCGACTACGCTGGCGTGGATCTCGACCAGCTCGCCGGCGTTGGTGGCTTCACCTCCTACGACCAGTTGGTAAGCGCCGCAGGCAGCGGCAATGCCATGGCCGGCCAGGTGCTGAGCCTGGTGAATGGCGCGACCTCCGTGGACGTCGCCAACCAGGTCAACGCCCGCCGTGAATATGTGGAAAACATCCGCATGTACGGCTTCAGCTTCAACACCACCGTGGGCGACGCCTCGGTGTTCGGTGAGCTGGCCTACCGCCCGAACCTGCCGATCGGCATCGCCACCACCAACGACCTGCTCGGCGACCTGCTGGTTCAGGCCCCGGCGCTGGCCAGCGGCAAGACCGTGAACATCGGTGGCGGTGACGTCTCGATTCGCGACCAGATCCACAACTACGAGCGCGTCGAAGCCTTCAACACCTCGCTGGGCACCATCTACAACTTCGGCCCGTCGTTGTCCTTCGACTCGCTGATGGGCGTGGCGGAACTGGCCTCCGAACACCTGCGCGGCAGTGACCTGCAGTACACCGCGTACGACGGCAGCACCCGCTACTACTCCGGCCGTGGCAACGGCGCCTACATCTCCGGCTATGACCGCGACGATCAGGTGAACAAGAACGCCTACGGCTACACCCTGCTGCTGTCGGGTACCTGGAACGACGTCTTCACCGGCGTGAACATCTCGCCCTACGCCGTCTACAAGGACGACTTCGAAGGCAACTCCTACCAGACCGGCAACTTCATCGAAGGCCGCAAGGCCTACACCCTGGGCGTCAAGGCTACCTACCTGAACGCCCTGGAAGCCGAACTGCAGTACACCGAGTTCTACGGCGCCGGGCAGAACAACGCCAGCCGCGACCGCGACAACGTCGGCTTCAACGTCAAGTACTCCTTCTAACGACAAGCTCGCGTCGGCCCACACGGGTCGGCGCGTGAACTTCACGGAGAATCACCATGCGCAACATGCGTACCCTGGTCGGCGCCGCAGTGGCCCTGGCCCTGTCCGCCGGCAGCGCCCTGGCGGCGGTTTCCCCGCAGGACGCGGCCAAGCTGCAGTCGAGCCTGACCCCGCTGGGCGCGGAAAAGGCCGGCAACGCCGCCGGCACCATCCCGGCCTGGACCGGTGGCATCACCCAGGCACCGGCCGGCTACAAGCCGGGCCAGCACCACATCGACCCGTTCGCCGCCGACAAGCCGCTGTATACCATCACCAAGGCGAACCTGGACCAGTACAAGGCCAACCTGACTCCCGGCACCCTGGCGCTGTTCGCCACCTACCCGGACACCTTCCAGATGCCGGTGTACCCGAGCCGCCGCAGCGGTTCGGCGCCGCAGTGGGTGTACGACAACACCCTGAAGAATGCCACCAGCGCCAAGCTGGCCGAAGGCGGCAACGGCTTCGTCGATGCTTTCGGCGGCATCCCGTTCCCGATTCCGCAGAACGGCGTGGAAGCGGTGTGGAACCACATCGCCCGCTACCGCGGCACCTACGTCGTGCGTCGCGCCTCCGAAGTGGCCGTGCAGCGCAACGGCGACTACTCGCTGGTGACCTCGCAGCAGGAAGCGCTGTTCAAGTACTACATCCAGGGCAAGAGCTTCGCCGACCTGAACAACCTGCTGTTCTACTACCTGTCGTTCACCAAGAGCCCGGCTCGCCTGGCCGGTGGTGCCGCACTGGTCCACGAGACCCTCGACCAGGTGAAGGAACCGCGCCAGGCCTGGGGCTACAACGCCGGCCAGCGCCGCGTGCGCCGTGCACCGAACCTGGCCTACGACACCCCGATCGCCGCCGCCGACGGCCTGCGTACCGCCGACGACACCGACATGTTCAACGGCTCGCCGGACCGCTACGACTGGAAGCTGATCGGCAAGAAGGAAATGTACATCCCGTACAACAACTACAAGGTTTCCAGCCCTGAGGTTAAGTACAAGGATCTGCTGACCCCCAACCACCTGAACCCGAAATACACCCGCTACGAACTGCACCGCGTGTGGATCGTGGAAGGCACCCTGAAGCCGGGCGCACGCCACATCTATTCCAAGCGCGTACTGTTCCTCGACGAGGACAGCTGGGGCGCCGCCGAAGTCGACCAGTACGACGGTCGCGGCGAACTGTGGCGCGTATCGCTGGCGTACCTGAAGAACTACTACGAGCTGCCCACCACCTGGACCGCTCTGGATACCTTCCACGACCTGCAGGCCCGTCGCTACCACGTACAGAACCTGGACAACGAAGAGCCGACCACCATCGACTTCAGCCAGGCCGTACCGGACGACTCCTACTTCAGCCCGTCCGCACTGCGACGCCGCGGCACCCGCTAAGTTCGCTCCGTGCGTGAAAGAGCCCGCCCCATGGCGGGCTTTTTTATACCTGCGCGAAAGCGTGAGGGCGTGAAAGTGTTACCGCTCCACCCGCGGGAAGCCGCCACCCGCGCGCCTTTCGGGAGAGATGGCAAAATGCACTCATCCTTTCGAGTGAGGCGCCCGGGGCTTAACAAAAGATAACGTGCCGTTAATTGTCAGCCCCGGAAAAGGCTGGCTATATAGCTCCAAACTACATACCGCCTGCATAAGAAAAAGAGGTAAAGGCATATGCGTGAGCCCCTGTGGCGCACTTCGAGCGAGCAGCCCGTATCGGGAGTGCGAAGCTCCTTCCCGATGTCGCGCAAGTCGATTTCCCTGCTCGGCGCGTTTTCCTTCCTGATGATGTCCCTGGCTCCGCTGCATGCCGTCGCCGCAACGGACGCCGCCAGCGATGCCAACTCGATCATTTCCGCCAAGGCCTCCAGCAGCCTGCTGCTGAGCATCGCCCATGCCGGCAAGCGGCTGGTCGCGGTGGGAGACCACGGGCACATCCTCTATTCCGACGACGCAGGCAAGAGCTGGACGCAGGCCACCGTGCCGACCCGCCAGCTGCTGACCTCGGTGTTCTTCGTCAACGACAAGAAGGGCTGGGCCGTCGGTCACGACGCCCAGGTCCTGGCCACTACCGATGGCGGCACCACCTGGGTGCGCCAGTTCGAGGACCTCAAGCGCGAAGCGCCGTTGCTGGACATCTGGTTCCAGGACGAGAACCACGGTGTGGCCGTGGGCGCCTATGGCGCGCTGCTGGAAACCACCGACGGCGGCAAGAGCTGGGAAGACGTCAGCGATCGCCTGGACAACGAAGATCAGTTCCACCTCAACGCCATCACGGCGGTGAAGGATTCCGGGCTGTTCGTGGTCGGCGAAGCGGGCAGCATGTTCCGCTCCAAGGACTGGGGCGAGACCTGGGAAAAACTCCAGGGCCCGTATGAGGGCTCGCTGTTCGGCGCCACCGGCACCACCCACGCCGGCACCGTCCTGGCCTATGGCCTGCGCGGTCACCTGTTCCGCTCCACCGATTTCGGCGACACCTGGCAGCAGGTCAGCCTGCCCACCGCCAATGGCGGCGAGCTGGAGTTCGGCCTCTCCGAAGGCAGCCTGCTGGATGACGGCACCATCGTCGTCGTCGGCCACGGCGGCAGCGTGCTGGAGAGCAAGGACGACGGCGTCAGCTTCAGCGTCGTCAACCGTCCGGACCGCCTGTCCCTCGCGGGCGTGAGCGCGGCTGGCAATGGCAACCTGGTCCTGGTCGGCCAGGGCGGTATCCACCTGGCTACGGCGACCGGCGCCGAGCTGACAGAACAACAATAAGCCGGGGAGCCGCAATGAACGCTCTGAACAAGCATCAACAGGACAAGGCGACTTTCCTGGAACGCATCATCTTCACCCACCGGCCGTTCGTGATCATCGCGTGCCTGCTGGTGACCGTCTTCCTCGCCTGGTCGGCCACGCAGGTGCGCCCGTCCACCAGCTTCGAGAAGATGATTCCGCTGCAGCATCCGTTCATCCAGAACATGCTGGAGCACCGCAACGACCTGGCCAACCTCGGCAACACCGTGCGCATTTCGGTGGAAGCGGTGAACGGCGACATCTTCACCAAGGAGTACATGGAGACGCTGCGGCAGATCCATGACGAGGTCTTCTACATCCCCGGCGTCGACCGCTCCGGCATGAAGTCGCTGTGGAGCCCGAGCGTGCGCTGGACCGAAGTGACCGAGGAAGGCTTCGCCGGTGGCGAAGTGATCCCGCAGACCTACGACGGTTCCGCCAAGGCCCTGGACCTGCTGCGCAACAACGTGCTCAAGTCCGGCCAGATCGGCCGCCTGGTGGCCAACAACTTCAAGTCGAGCATCGTCGACGTGCCGCTGCTGGAGGTCTACCCGGACCCGAAGGACCAGGGCAAGCTGATGAAACTGGACTACCGCCAGTTCTCCCATGAGCTGGAAGAGAAGATCCGCGACAAGTACCAGCTGCAGAACCCCAACGTGAAGATCCACATCACCGGCTTCGCCAAGAAGGTCGGTGACCTGATCGACGGCCTGCTGATGGTGGTCGGCTTCTTCGGCATCTGCTTCGTCATCACCCTGGTGCTGCTGCTGTGGTTCACCAAGTGCGTGCGCTCCACCATTGCCGTGCTGTCCACCACCCTGGTGGCGGTGATCTGGCAACTGGGCCTGCTGCACATCATCGGCTTCGGACTGGACCCGTACTCGATGCTGGTGCCGTTCCTGATCTTCGCCATCGGTATTTCCCACGGCGTGCAGAAGATCAATGGTATCGCCCTGCAGTCCAGTGATGCGGAAACCCCGCTGCTGGCCGCCCGCCGTACCTTCCGCCAGCTGTTCCTGCCGGGCATGATCGCCATTCTCGCGGACGCCGTCGGCTTCATCACCCTGCTGGTGATCGACATCGGCGTGATCCGCGAACTGGCCATCGGCGCGTCCATCGGCGTGGCGGTGATCGTGTTCACCAACCTGATCCTGCTGCCGGTCGCCATTTCCTACATCGGCATCAGCAAGAAAGCGGTGCAGCGCAGCAAGGAAGACGCCGTGCGCGACCATCCCTTCTGGCGCGCGCTGTCCAACTTCGCCAGCCCGTCCGTGGCGCCGATCTCCGTGGTCATCGCCCTGGCGATGTTCGCCGGCGGCATGTGGCAGGGCCATCACCTGAAGATCGGCGACCTCGACCAGGGCGCGCCGGAGCTGCGCCCGGACTCGCGCTACAACCTGGACAACGACTTCATCATTCGCAACTACTCGACCAGCTCCGACGTGCTGGTGGTGATGGTGGCGTCCGAGGCCGAAGGCTGCTCCACCCACAAGACCCTGTCCGCCATCGACGAGCTGGCCTGGCGCCTGGAGAACACCCAGGGCGTGCAGTCGGCCATCTCCCTGGTCACCGTCTCCAAGCAGATGATCAAGGGCATGAACGAAGGCAACCTGAAGTGGGAGTCGCTGTCGCGCAACCAGGACGTGCTGAACAACTCCATCAGCCGCGCCGAAGGTCTGTTCAACAGCAACTGCTCGCTGGCGCCCCTGCTGGTGTTCCTCAACGACCACAAGGCCGAGACCCTCGACCGCGCCGTGGCTGTCGTGCAGGACTTCGCCAAGGCCAACGAGAAGGACGACCTGAAGTTCAAGCTCGCCGCCGGTAACGCCGGTATCGAGGCCGCCACCAACGACGTGATCAAGCACTCGGAACTGACCATCCTGATCCTGGTGTACATCTGCGTGGCAGTGATGTGCCTGATCACCTTCCGTTCCTTCGCCGCGACCCTGTGCATCGTGCTGCCGCTGATCCTCACCTCGGTGCTGGGCAACGCGCTGATGGCCACCCTGGGCATCGGCGTGAAGGTAGCGACCCTGCCGGTGATCGCGCTGGGCGTGGGTATCGGCGTGGACTACGGCATCTACATCTACACCCGCCTGGAGTCCTTCCTGCGCCAGGGCCTGTCCCTGCAGGAGGCCTACTACGAGACGCTGAAGTCCACGGGTAAAGCCGTGCTGTTCACCGGCCTGTGCCTGGCCATCGGCGTGGCTACCTGGATCTTCTCGGCGATCAAGTTCCAGGCCGACATGGGGCTGATGCTGACCTTCATGCTCCTCTGGAACATGTTCGGCGCCCTCTGGCTGCTGCCGGCGCTGGCGCGCTTCCTGATCAACCCGGAGAAGGTGCGTCAGAAGAAGGCTTCGATCCTGGTTCACTGATCGACGCTCGAGCAATAAAAAACGCGGCCCTCGGGCCGCGTTTTTTTATGCTCCTACGCGCAGGGCGGATCACGGCAGGATGGCGAAGACCCGCGCCGGGAAGCCTGTGCCCTGGGCAATCTTCGGGAAGCTCACCACCGCCAGCGCGCCGGCCTCGGGCACCTTGTCGAGGTTGGCGAGCAATTCGATCTGGTAGTGGTTGGTGCCCAGGATGTACGACTCCAGCGAATAGTCGTCCTTGCTGGTGGCGATGCCGGGATCGGTATCCGTGGTCTCGTGGCCGGAGGCAGTGATCTTGCGCGTCTCGTAGAGATACACCAGCGCCTCCTTGCTCCAGCCCGGATAGTGCGCCACACCCTTGGCGTCCTGGTTCTGCATCTTCGCCTGGTCCGGCCAGCGCTGGGACCAGTCGGTGCGCAGCGCCGCGAAGGAGCCTTCCGGTACCGGGCCATGCTTGGCTTCCCAGGCCTTCACATCGGCCAGGGTCAGCACGTAGTCGGGGTTCTTCGCCACCTGCTCATGGATATCGAACACCACCAGCGGCAGGAACTGCTCCTTCACGTCGAGTTGATCGACGCTGCGCAGGCCCTTGTGGAAGTGCACCGGCGGGTCGACGTGGGTGCCCCACTGTCCGACGTGGCTGTACAGCTCCACCTGGAAACCGTCCTTGTCCACGGTGTAGAGCGTCTTGCGGCCCATGGGCTCGAAGCCTTTCCAGTGCGGTGTATTGCTGTCGAACGCGTGGGTCAGGTCGACCCAGTCGTGCTGCCTGAGGCTGGCGTAGGTATCCCACAGACCCGGCTGGGCGGCGTGGGCCGACAGGGCAAGAAATGGCAGCAGGGTGGCGGCGAATAGCAGGGTGGGGCGGCGTTGCATGGGTCTGATTCCTTGACGGGGATAGGAGAACGCGCCTTATCTTTCTCCATCGCTTGACCCGCGATCCAATTCTGAATTCTGCTTTTCTTATTCATTTTCGTTAGGAGACCTCATGTCCTTCCAGCTCATCGAGTACGCCGAAGCCAGCCCAGAAGTCCGCGCTGTCTATGACGACATCATGGAGAAACGCAAGATCGACTGGGTGAACAACTTCTGGAAAGCGTTGGCCAACCACCCGCAGACCCTCAGGCGCACCTGGGAAAGCCTCAAGGAGGTGATGGGGCCGGGTCAGCTCGATCCGCTGGTGAAGGAGTTGATCTACGTTGCCGTCAGTGTCACCAACAACTGCAACTACTGCATCGGCTCCCACGGCGCGGCGGCGCGCAAGGCCGGGATGGACGATGCGATGCTCGGCGAGCTGATGGCCGTGGTGGCCATGGCCAACGAGACCAACCGTCTTGCCATTGGCTACCAGGTGCCGCTGGACGATGTGTTCAAGGGGGCGGTGATGGAGCACAGCGGCAGTTGAGATTGTTCGCGAAGCTCGCTCCTACCAAAAGCGCTCCGGCGCGTGCCTGTAGGAGCGAGCTTGCTCGCGAACCCAGGCCTGCGATGGATGCTCAGGGTACTGGTGCCGACAACCGCTGCATCGCCTTCACCGGTGTGCCATCGCTCCAGCGCCCCATGGACAGCTGCGCCGGCCCCCCGCCCAGCGCGTAATCGCGGTCCTGGCCGTAGAAGGCCGCATCGCACAATGCATCGAACAGCTTCCACGGCCCGAACCAGTCCATCGCGTCGGTCGCCAGGGCGTTGTGGGCTGAGGGTTGCCCTTGTTTCAGACGCTGCTTCACGCGCTCCTGCACGCGGTTGAGCAACCAGCTGGAAGAGTCGCTGGGCGGGTAGCGCGGATCGAAGCGCGGTGCGGTCGGCGCCGCGTGGTTGGCCAGCAGGGGCGGGCTGCCGTGGCGGTCGCTGCGCAGCAGGAGCAGGTCCTTGTTGCGCGGCGCGACCTGGGTGCTTTCCGAGTAGATGCGCTGAGCGTCATCGCAGGCAACGCGCTCGTCCTCATCACCACAAAGTGCCAGCAGCAAGGTGCCGGCGGGGATGTTGGCCAGCGGTTCCAGTGGCACCTGGCGCCAGCGTGGGCCACTGCTCTTGCCCGGCTCCACCGCCATCAGCGCACGCGGCTCCGGTATGCCCAGCCGTTGCCAGGAGGCGGCGAGCCCGCTGGCGATCAGGCCACCCGCCGAATGGCCGACGTAGGCGACTTGCTCCAGCTCCGGCTTCACTCCCTGCTTGCCCGCCTGCAGATCGGCGATGGCGCGGCGCACGGAGTCGGCTGCGTTGGGCAGGAACTCCGCCGCAGGCGTCTTCAGCGTCGCCTGGTAGCGCGGGTAGATGAGGATGGCGCCACGCCGGACGATGTGCTCGATCCAGGCGCGATAGAGGTCCGGCTGCATGACGCTCCAGCCGTGGGTGAAGACCACCACAGGCGCGCTGGCGGGGGCGGGCCGCTCCGGAGTGAACACCCAGTATTCGTTGCCCTCGGCCGAGAAGTGCCACTGGTGCACGTCGGCATGGGCGTAGTTCGAACCGCCGGGGCCTTGCAACGGCTGGGTCGGTGGCAGGGCCTCGGCTGCCTGCAGCGGGCCGGCCACGAGGAGATTGCAGATCAGCAGCAGGCCGGCGGCCAGCGCCGGAATCAGCCGGTGGGCGGGCATGGATGCACCTCTGGCGGGGATGCCACCAGCATAGCCGTCAGCGCGGATAGAGCGGCGGCAGGCTGCTGGCCTCCGGCGCCGGCGGTGCGTCCGGGTCGGCACCGGGCAGGGTGCGGATGGCGCGCCAAAGGTCTTCGCCCTGCCAGTTGCGTCCGCCTTCGCTGTCGCTGTAGAGCGCACCGTTGAGGCCATCCAGCGCATCGGACAACGGCACGAAGCGTGCTGCCATGTCGGCCAGGGTTTCCGGTTGTTGCCGGGCCCAGGCATCCAGCGCCTGGCGGGTGGCATGCGAGTCGTTGGCCTGGCAGGCGCGGCGCAATTCATCCAGCAGGGTGCGAGTACTCGGGCCGGCCTGCGCCACGCGAATGACCGCCGGCTGGCTGCGGGCGCGCCACCACAGGGCGAAACCGAGCAGGGTGGTCAGGCTGAGCAGTGCGCAGGCGAGCTGCCAGGGCCAGAGCAGCGTGTCGCTGACTGCCGCTTCGCTGAGGGCTGCGGTGGGCTCGATGTGTTCTTCCAGTTGTGCATTGGCGGCGACTTGCAGGGTGCGCGCCGGCAGGCTGGTGCGCTCGACCCGGCGCTCCTGGGTATTCCACCAGACCACTTCCACCGGCGGCAGCTCGACCGGGCCGGCCTTGTCGGCGATCAGCGCTTCGCGTTCCTCGCGGCTGCCGATCATGCCCTGGTCACTGCTTTCGTTGGCCAGCTGCGGCTGGTCCGGATAATGGCGCAGGCCTTCGGGCAGGGTGACCGGCAGCGGCGGCAACTGGGCGCCGGACAGGCCATCCACGCGCAGCATGATATTGCGGGTCAGCGATTCGCCGGCCTTGGCTTCCTCGGGCTGCGGGCTCCAGGTCTCGCTCAGGCTGAGCGAGCGGGCCGGCAGCCAGGGTGCGTCCTTCGGGTAGTCCGCGGGCTTGGGGTCGATCTGCAACGGGATGCTCGGCGAGGTGACCAGCACCTGCTTGCCCGGCTGCGGGCCGAACGGGTTGTAGTCATCGTCGTTGCGGCGCTGGGCGACCTGAGTGGCCTTGAAGGTCTGGCCGGGGATCTCCAGGGTGCCGCTCTTCTGCGGGAAGATCGCGTAGCGCACTTCGATCACGCCATGGCGAACGCCGTTGATGTCCTTCTCGTAGGTGCGTGGCTCGCCCAGTTGCTCGACGCGGGCGTCGTTCATGCGCAGCGGGCTGAGGCTGCTGTCGTCGTACAACGACACCGAGTGGTAGATGCGCAGGGTGAGGATGACCTGGGCCTGCACCCAGCTTTCCTCGCGGTCGACGCTGGCGTCGATGAATACCGGCGCGAGCTTCTGTCCCTCGGCGCTGTCCTCGGCCTTGAGCACATCGAGGCTGATCGGCTCGCTGGCGTTGCCGCCCAGGTGGATCGGCGGGATTTCCACCTTGCCTTCGCTGCGTGGCTGCAGGGTGATGATCCAGCGCGTGGTGGCCTGGGCCTTGCCGTTGAGCGTGGTGAGGCGGTTGACCTGGCGGGTGCCCAGGACCACGAAGTGCTCGTCCAGCGGTTTCAGGTCGGGCTTGCCGAACAGCGTCGGGTCATCGGACTCCAGCGTCAGCTCGACGCTCTCGCCCTGGTTCAGGCGCGCACGGTCGACGCTGGCGGTGAAGCTGGCCTCGGCGCGGAAGGCGGCGAGGCAGAGCAGGGTCAGGCAGATCAGCCTTTTCATGGGTTGGGTTCCTGGCGCTGCTGCTGTTGCTGGTACCAGAACTTGCGACGCAACAGTTCGGACGGATCGTCGGGAATCTGCCGCAGCCACTGTTCCAGGGCCTGACGGCGCTCGTCTCCCAGTGGACCGGCATCTTCCGGGTTGGTTTCCTGATCTTCGCGAACGTCGCCGTCGGGCTTGTCGGCCTGGCTGGTGGTGGGTTTGTCGGCTTCCTGCGATGGGGTCTTCGCCGCCGGTGCCGGTTGCGAGTCACGTTCGCTGGCGTTGTCTTCCTCGTGCTGCTGATCCTGGGGCTGGGCGGCCTGGGGATCGCTGCTCTGTCCGGCGTCGTGGTTTTCTTCGGGGGGCTGGTCGGTGCCGTCGCCGGGCGGATTGTCCTTGCGTTGGCGCAACAGGTCTTCGAGGAGGGCTATGTTGCGCTTGGCGGCCTCCAGGTCGGGGTTGCGTTCAAGTGCCTGGTCGTAGGCGTCGATCGCGGCTTCCAGCTCGTTCTGTTTCGCCAGGGCGTTGCCGCGGTTGTAGTGGTCGGCGGCCTCATCACCCTGGGCGAAGGCCTGGGCGGCGTCGACATAATCGCCGGCTCGATACAGGGCCAGCCCCTTCCAGCGGAAGTCAGCGAAGCGCTCGGCCGCCTCGGCCGGCTTGCCGGCGTCGAGCAGGCGCTGGCCCTGCTGGTCGGGACGCAACCAGAGATCGTTCAACTCGAAGGCATTGGCGTCCTGCGGCGGCGCCCAGAGCAGCGGCAGCCACAGCGGCAGGCTGAACAGCCAGCCGCGCCGCCCGGCGCAGGCGGCGAGCAGGAGCAGTGGCAACAGCAGCCAGTAGCCCTGGTCGGCCCAGCGCTGCAGGCGCAGCAGTGCATCTTCCTCGCTGACCTGCAGGCCCTGGGTGTTATCCAGCAGGCCGAGGGAGCGCAGGTCGCCGCTGCTGGCGCGCAAACGCTGGAAGCGGCCGCCCATGTCGGTGGCGAAGACGCGCAGCCCATTCTCGTCCAGGCGTGGCACCAGGATGTTGCCCTGGTCGTCCTTGAGGAAGGTGCCGTCTTCCTGGGCGATGGGGGCGCCGCCGGGCGTGCCCACGGCGAGCAGCAGCAGATCCTTGCCCTTGCCCTTGAGCGCCTGGCGAATGCCCTGGCGTTCGCGGGCGTCCAGCGCACTGGTGAGCAGCAGGATCCGGCCGTTGCCCTCGGCGCCGTTGTCGAGCAGGCGTCGCGCCTGGGCGACGGCAAGGTCGGCGCGCTGGCCGGGCTCGGGCATGATCGAGGGTTTGAGGGCGTCGAGCAGGTTGCGTGCGGTGCCCAGGTCATTGGACAGCGGCACCAGCGTGTGGGCGCTGCCGGCGTAGACGACGATGGCGGTCTGCGCGTCGCTGCGTGCCTGCAGGAGGTCGAGCAGCTTGCGCCGGGCCTGTTCCAGGCGCGTCGGCTTGAGGTCGGTGGCGAGCATCTGCGGTGTGAGTTCCAGCACCACCACCAGCGGGTCGCTGCGTTCCATGGTCGGTTGCTCCACCTGCTGCCAGCTCGGGCCGAGCAGGGCAAGCACCGCCAGCAGCCAGGCGATGCCCAGGTAGATCCACGGGCGGCGTTCATGACGGCCGTTGCCGCCGGCCAGCAGCCAGGGGTGGAAGGCCTGGGGCAGCAGCAGCTGCCAGCGGCCGGCGCGGCGCTCACGGTGCCAGAGCTTCCACAGCAGCCAGCCGAGCGGCAGCAGCAGGATCAGCCACAGCGGGTGCAGCAGGTGCGGCCAAAGGTTGCTCATGGCCGGCGCTCCTTCTGCAGGCGCGCCATCCAGGCCGGCCAGCGCCAGTCCTCGGGCGGCCACAGCGTGCCCACCACCAGCGCTGCGCTGATCAGCAGTGCCAGCAGCAGCGGCCAGCGGTACAGCGCGATGGCCGGGCGCGCCTGGGTCGGCTTCTGTTCCACCGGCTCGAGCCGGTCGAGGCTGTCGGAGATGCGCTGCAACTCTTCGCCATTGCGTGCGCGGAAGTACTCGCCGCCGGTGCTTTCGGCGATGGCCTTGAGCGCCGGCTCGTCCAGGTCCAAGCCCGGGTTGAGGCCGAACAGTCCGGCGACGCCGCCCTGCTTGGGATCGGCGCCGATGCCGATGGTATAGACCTTCACGTGCTCGTCGGCGGCCAGGCGTGCGGCGGTCTGCGGGGATATCTCGCCGGCGGTGTTGGCGCCATCGGTGATCAGCACCAGCACGCGGCTCTCGGCCGGGCGCTGGCGCAGGCGCTTGACCGCCAGGCCGATGGCGTCGCCCAGGGCGGTGTCCTTGCCGGCGATGCCGATCAGCGCTTCGTCCAGCCAGATGCGCACGGTGTGGCGGTCGAAGGTCAGCGGCGCCTGCAGGTAGGCGCGGGTGCCGAACAGGATCAGCCCGACGCGGTCACCCCGGCGACCTTCGATGAAATCACCGAACAGTTTCTGCACGGCGTGCAAGCGACTGACTTCCGCGCCGTCCCAGGTCATGTCGGCGTAGTCCATGGAGCCGGAGACATCCACCGCTAGCAGCAGGTCGCGGCCGGTGGCGGGGATCGGCAGTGGCTCGCCGACCCACTGCGGGCGCGCCGCGGCCAGCAGCAGGCAGAGCCAGAGCAGGGCGAAGGGCGCCTGTTGGCGCCAGGCCGGCAGGCGCGCACGGGCACGGCGGCCGGCGAGCCCTTCGAGTTCCTTGAGGAAGCTGACCTTGAGCGCCGCCTCGCCATTGTCGGCCGGCGGCAGGATGAAGCGCATCACCCAGGGCAGCGGGGCGAGCAGGAATATCCACGGCCAGGCGAATTCAAACATGCTTGCGCACCCAGGTTTCCACGGCGGCGGCGAGGCCGTCGATGGCCTTGTCGTCCAGCTTGCACTCGGCACGGTAGCCGCCTTCCACCAGGATCATCCAGCGGGTCAGGCCGGCGGCCGGGCAACGGGTGTCGAGGAAGGCCAGCCAGGCACGGCCGCTCAGGGTATGGCTGTGGCTGTCCGGCCAGCGGGCGCGCGACAGTCGTTTGAGCAGGCCATTGAGCGATTGCAGCCAGGGGCCGGCCGGCGCGCGGTCATAGGGGCGCGGCAGGCGCTTGAGTTCTTCCAGGGCGGCTTCGCGCAGCGGGTCCAGCGGGGCTTCTGTGGCCACCTTGGCCTTGCGTCTGGGCAACCAGCGCTGGCGATTGCGCCACAGCAGCCAGAGCAGAAGCGGCAGCAGCGCGGCGAGCAGCCACCAGCCAGGCGCCGGGGGCCACCAGGGCACCGTCGCCGGTTCGATCAGCGGTTGCAGTTGGTCGAGGGGATTCATTTGGCATAACCCGGCTGATGCTGTTCCAGCAGGTTGCGCAGCTGCTCCACCAGTTCTTCCTGGGTGGTCAGCGGCAGCAGCGGCACGCCAAGGCGCAGTGCAAGGCGCTGCCAGCGCTCGCGGCGGGCCTCGCCGAGGGCGCGGTAGGCCAGGCGCTGCTCGTCGATGTGGGTGTCCAGTTCCAGCTGTGCCTGGCCCTCGGCAAACCTCAGCAATCCGGCGGCGGGCAGGGCGTGGTCGAGCGGGTCGGATACCGGCAGCATCACCAGGTCGGTGTGCCGCGCCAGCAGGGACAATTGCTGCTCGGCCACGTCGCTGAGCGCGCGCTCGTCGCACATCACCATGATCAGGCTGCCGGGACGCAGCACCTCGCGGGCGCGGCGCAGGGCCATGCCGAAGCCGTCGCCGTTGTGGCTGAGGTTGGAGCCGGCGAGCAGGGCGTTGTTGGCGCGCACGATCAGGTTGAACAACTGCAGCAGGCTTTGTTTGCTGCGCCGTGGCTTGATCTCGTGGCATTCGCTGTCGGTGAACACCAGCCCGCCGATGCGGTCGTTGTGCGCCAGCGCGGCCCAGCCGACGAAGGCCGCGGCACGGGCGGCGAGCACGGACTTGAACGACTGCCCGGAGCCGAAGAACATCCGCGCGCTCTGTTCCACCAGGACGTAAACCGGGCGCTCGCGCTCTTCATGGAACAGCTTGGTGTGCGGCTCCTGGGTGCGCGCGGTGACGCGCCAGTCGATGGTGCGCACATCGTCGCCGGCCTGGTACACGCGCACCTGGTCGAAGTCCACGCCACGGCCGCGCAGGCGCGAGTGGTGCAGGCCGATCAACGGGCTGCGCCGCGAAGGCGTGGAAAACAGCTGGACTTCGTGCAGGCGGTGACGGATCTCGATCAGCTCGCCAAGGGAAATCGCGACGCCAGGCGCCAGGACATTGTGCATGTCAGGCGACGGCGACTACGTCGAGGATGCGCTGGACCACGCGGTCCTGGTCGATCCCGGCAGCTTCCGCCTCGAAGGTGAGGATCAGGCGGTGGCGCAGCACATCGAAGAGCATCGCCTGGATGTCCTCGGGGCTGACGAAGTCGCGGCCGGCCAGCCAGGCGTGGGCACGCGCGCAACGGTCCAGCGCGATGGAGCCCCGCGGGCTGGCGCCGTAGGACAGCCATTCGGCCAGCTCGGCGTCGTACTTGGCCGGGGTGCGTGTGGCCATGATCAGTTGGACCAGGTATTCCTCCACGGCGTCGGCCATGTACAGGCCAAGGATTTCATGGCGCGCGGCGAAGATGGCTTCCTGGGTGACCCGGCGCTCGGGCTTGGTTTCGCCGTTCAGCGCTTCGCCTCGGGCCTGCTGGAGGATGCGGCGCTCCACGGAGGCTTCCGGATAACCGATCTTCACGTGCATCAGGAAGCGGTCGAGTTGGGCCTCGGGCAGCGGGTAGGTGCCTTCCTGCTCGATGGGGTTCTGCGTGGCCATCACCAGGAACAGCGGTGGCAGGTCGTAGGTGCTGCGGCCCACGCTGACCTGGCGCTCGGCCATGGCTTCGAGCAGCGCGGACTGCACCTTGGCCGGCGCGCGGTTGATTTCGTCGGCCAGCACCAGGTGGTGGAAGATCGGCCCCTGCTGGAACACGAAGCTGCCGTTCTCCGGGCGATAGATCTCGGTGCCGGTGATATCCGCCGGGAGCAGGTCGGGGGTGAACTGGATGCGGTGGAACTCGGCCTCCAGGCCTTCGGCCAGGTCCTTGATCGCCTTGGTCTTGGCCAGGCCCGGTGCGCCTTCCACCAGCAGGTGGCCGTCGGCGATCAGGGCGATGAGCAGCCGCTCGATGAGCTTTTCCTGGCCGAGGATCTGGCTGGAGAGATACTGGCGCAGTGCAAGGAGCGACTCACGATGTTCCATCGCGTGGATTTCCTGGACGAAGGGTGGGGCTGTCGGGCCGCCTACTTTACTGCATCGGCCGTCACTCTTGCAGCGCTGCGCTTCGAGCCTTGTGCGGCGCTAGTGGTTCCTGAGTTGCCCGGCCGCCAGGCAGCGGGGTCAGCAGGCGCAGGGAAGTATTGGGGTTGAGCTGGCGGCGCATGTCGCGTGCGCCGCCGTGGACCACTGCGAAGCGGTAGACCCAGGCCACCAGGCGCGGCATGCCGGCGTCCAGCAGCATGCGGTGGAACAGCTCGTCCGCCTCGGCCTTGGTCACCGGGGCGACATTGAGGAACTGGTACAGCGCGTCATGCACCAGGCTGGCGTGGTGCGCCACCGGCCAGAACATCTCGCGTTCCTGCTGCTGGCCGTGGCGCAGGCACTGCACGCTTTCCAGATGCTCCCACCAGTCCGGCGTGCCAAGCGTCGCCATCCAGAAGAACGGCACTTTCGGCGAGCAGCCGTCCCAGGCATAGGTGCGGGTGCAGCCGAAGTCGTAGCTCACGGTGCCGGCGCTCAGGTCGACATGGGCGGGGCCGGGGTTGATGACGATGCGCCCGTCGTGCACCACCAGCCATTCGCTATAGAAGTAGCGGCCTCTGAACAGCGGAGCTTCGCGGACCAGCGGGAAATCGATGTAGTTGATCCACGGGCCGTTGCGGTCGCGGCTGCAGAAACCCCACTCGTCCACCGAGCGTTCCCGCGCAGCCTGCACCCGGCGCAGGCGTTCGTCCCGGCCAACGATGCGCGGCAGCAGCACGCCGAGATAGACCGGGACCGCGCCGATCAGCAGCGGCCGCACGGCTTCATCGAGGAACAGCCAGGCCAGCACGAGCAGCGCCGCGCCCAGCAGGGTGACCAGCAGGTTGTCCAGATGGCGCAGCAGCGGGCGGCGCAGGGGAGGGTGGCGTTGCATGGCGTCCGTTCCAGGCGAGGGGCCGCCATGATAGCGCTTTGATATTTCCTCGGGCAGTTGCGGAACGATCGTGCCGCAAATTCTGTCGTTTCCCCAGAGCGTGGTGGCTGCATGCCGTTGAACGAATATGTCGCAGCCCCGTAAGCCAGCGGCGGCCCAGTCCCGATAAGCTCGGTGGGATCGGTGACCGCCCGGTCGGGGCTGTCAGTCGAGGGTCACACTGCCCGGCTATACCTGTGGCCCGACACAAGACGATATGCGTTCTACGCTCAATCCAATAATTCGAGCCCAGCGGAGTAACAACATGGCGTTCTTCACCGCAGCCAGCAAAGCCGACTTCCAGCAACAACTGAAAGCGGCCCTGGCGCAGCACGTCGACGACAAGGGTCTGCCACAAGTGGCCCTGTTCGCCGAGCAGTTCTTCGGCTTCATCTCCCTCGACGAATTGACCCAGCGCAGGCTGTCCGATCTGGTCGGCTGCACCTTGTCTTCCTGGCGCCTGTTGGAACGCTTCAACCCCGCCCAGCCGATCGTCGCGGTGTACAACCCCGACTATGAAAAGCACGGCTGGCAGTCGACCCACACCGCCGTGCAGGTGCTGCACCCGGACCAGCCGTTCCTGGTCGACTCGGTGCGCATGGAACTGAACCGCCGCGGCTACAGCATCCACACCCTGCAGACCAACGTGCTCAGCGTGCGCCGCAATGCCAAGGGCGAGTTGCTGGAGATCCTGCCCAAGAACAGCACCGGCAAGGACGTGCACCAGGAATCGCTGATGTACCTGGAGATCGACCGCGTCTCCCAGACCGGCGAACTGCGCACCCTGGAGAAGGCCCTGCTGGAAGTGCTCGGCGAAGTCCGCCTGGCGGTCGCCGACTTCCCGGCCATGCGCAGCAAGGCCGAGGAGCTGCTGGCCTGGCTGGGCAAGTCCAAGGTCAAGGCCCGCGCGGAAGAGACCGCCGAAGTGCGTGCCTTCCTCGAATGGCTGCTGGACAACCACTTCACCTTCCTCGGCTATGAAGAATTCACCGTGCAGGAGGAGGCCGATGGCGGCCACCTGGTGTACGACGACAAGGCTTTCCTCGGCCTGACCAAGCTGCTGCGCGCCGGCCTTAACAAGGAAGACCTGCACATCGAGGACTACGCGGTGGCCTACCTGCGCGAGCCGGTGCTGCTGTCCTTCGCCAAGGCCTCCCAGCCCAGCCGCGTGCACCGCCCGGCCTATCCGGACTACGTATCGATCCGCGAGATCGACGCCAAGGGCAAGGTCGTCCGCGAGTTCCGCTTCCTCGGCCTGTACACCTCGGCGGTCTACGCCGAGAGCGTGTTTGACATCCCGTTCATCCGCGGCAAGGTCGCCGCCGTCCTGAAGAACTCCGGCTTCGACAGCAAGGCGCACCTGGGCAAGGAACTGGCGCAGATTCTCGAAGTGCTGCCGCGCGACGACCTGTTCCAGACCCCGGTGGACGAGCTGTATGCCACCGCCATGTCCATCGTGCAGATCCAGGAACGCAACAAGATCCGCCTGTTCCTGCGCAAGGACCCCTACGGTCGCTTCGCCTACTGCCTGGCCTACGTGCCGCGCGACATCTACTCCACCGAAACGCGGATGAAGATCCAGCAGGTGCTGATGGAGCGCCTGAAGGCCAGCGACTGCGAGTTCTGGACCTTCTTCTCCGAATCCACCCTGGCCCGCGTGCAGTTCATCCTGCGCGTCGACCCGAAGAACCGCATCGACGTCGATGCTGCCCAGTTGGAGCAGGAAGCCATCCAGGCCTGCCGTTCCTGGCAGGACGATTACGCCGCACTGGTGCTGGAGAACTTCGGCGAAGGGCAGGGCAACAACCTGCTGGAAGACTTCCCCAAAGGCTTCCCGGCCGGCTATCGCGAGCGCTTCGCCCCGCACTTCGCCGTGGTGGACCTGCAGCACCTGTCCAGCCTGGGCGACAGCCGCCCGCTGGTGATGAGCTTCTACCAGCCGCTGGCCCAGGGTGAGCAGCAGCTGCACTGCAAGCTCTACCACGCCGACACGCCGCTGGCCCTGTCGGACGTCCTGCCGATCCTGGAGAACCTCGGCCTGCGCGTACTCGGCGAGTTCCCCTACCGCCTGCGCCACACCAATGGCCGCGAGTACTGGATCCACGACTTCGCCTTCACCTACGCCGAGGGCCTGGACGTCAACATCCAGGAACTCAACGAGACCCTGCAGGACGCCTTCGTCCACATCGTCAACGGCGATGCGGAGAACGACGCCTTCAACCGCCTGGTGCTGACCGCCGGCCTGCCGTGGCGCGACGTAGCCCTGCTGCGCGCCTACGCGCGCTATCTCAAGCAGATTCGCCTGGGCTTCGACCTGGGCTACATCGCCAGCGCGCTGAACGCCCACGTGGACATCGCCCGCGAACTGGTGCGCCTGTTCAAGACCCGTTTCTACCTGGCCCGCAAGCTCACCGCCGAGGACCTTGAAGACAAGCAGCAGAAGCTGGAACAGGCGATTCTCGCGGCCCTGGACAACGTCCAGGTGCTCAACGAGGACCGCATCCTGCGGCGCTACCTCGACCTGATCAAGGCGACCCTGCGTACCAACTTCTATCAGCCCGACGCCGCCGGGCAGAACAAGAGCTACTTCAGCTTCAAGTTCAACCCCAAGGCCATCCCGGAAATCCCGCGGCCCACGCCCAAATTCGAAATCTTCGTCTACTGCCCGCGGGTGGAAGGCGTGCACCTGCGCTTCGGCGACGTGGCCCGTGGTGGCCTGCGCTGGTCCGACCGCGAGGAGGACTACCGCACCGAAGTGCTGGGCCTGGTGAAGGCGCAGCAGGTGAAGAACGCGGTGATCGTGCCCACCGGCGCCAAGGGTGGCTTCATCCCGCGCCGCCTGCCGCTGGGTGGTTCGCGCGATGAGATCCAGGCCGAGGCCATCGCCTGCTACCGCATCTTCATCTCCGGCCTGCTGGACATCACCGACAACCTCAAGGAAGGCAACGTCGTGCCGCCGGCCAACGTGGTCCGCCACGACCCGGACGACCCCTATCTGGTGGTGGCGGCGGACAAGGGCACCGCGACCTTCTCCGACATCGCCAACGGCATTTCCGCCGACTACAACTTCTGGCTCGGCGACGCCTTCGCTTCCGGTGGCTCCGCCGGCTACGACCACAAGGGCATGGGCATCACCGCCCGCGGCGGCTGGGTCTCGGTACAGCGCCACTTCCGCGAGCGCGGCATCGACGTGCAGAAGGACAGCGTCACGGTCATCGGCATCGGCGACATGGCTGGCGACGTGTTCGGCAACGGTTTGCTGATGTCCGACAAGCTGCAGATGGTCGCGGCCTTCAACCATATGCACATCTTCCTCGACCCCAATCCGGATCCGGCGGCGAGCTTCGCCGAGCGCCAGCGGCTGTTCAACCTGCCGCGCTCCAGCTGGGCCGACTACGACGCCTCGCTGATCTCCGCCGGCGGCGGCATCTTCCTGCGCAGCGCCAAGAGCATCACCCTGACCCCGGAAGTGCGCGCGCGCTTCGACATCGAGGCCGAGCGCCTGACCCCGACCGAGATGATCCACGCGCTGCTCAAGGCGCCGGTGGACCTGCTGTGGAACGGCGGCATCGGCACCTACGTGAAATCCAGCGATGAAACCCATGCCGACGTCGGCGACAAGGCCAACGATGGCCTGCGCGTGGACGGCTGCGACCTTCGGGTGAAAGTGGTGGGCGAGGGCGGCAACCTCGGCATGACGCAACTGGCGCGGGTCGAATTCGGCCTCAATGGCGGCGCGTGCAACACCGACTTCATCGACAACGCCGGTGGTGTGGATTGCTCCGACCACGAGGTGAACATCAAGATCCTGCTCAACGAGGTGGTGACCGCCGGGGACATGACCAGCAAGCAGCGCAACAAGCTGCTGGCGGAAATGACCGACCAGGTGTCCGACCTGGTGCTGGGCAACAACTACAAGCAGACCCAGGCGTTGTCCCTGGCCGAGCGCCGTGCCCGCGAGCGCATCGCCGAGTACAAGCGCTTGATGAGCGACCTGGAAGGCCGCGGCAAGCTGGACCGCGCGCTGGAATTCCTGCCTACCGACGAGGGGCTCGCCGAACGCATCGCCGCCGGGCAGGGCCTGACTCGCGCGGAACTGTCTGTGCTGATTTCCTACAGCAAGATCGATCTGAAGGAGCAGTTGCTGGGCTCGCTGGTGCCGGACGATGACTACCTGACCCGCGACATGGAAACGGCCTTCCCGCAGACCCTGGTCGACACCTTCGGCCCGGCCATGCGCAGGCACCGCCTGAAGCGCGAGATCGTCAGCACGCAGATCGCCAACGACCTGATCAACCACATGGGCATCACCTTCGTGCAGCGCCTGAAGGAGTCCACCGGCATGACGCCGGCGAATGTGGCAGGTGCCTACGTGATCGTGCGCGATGTCTTCCACCTGCCGCACTGGTTCCGCCAGATCGAGGCGCTGGACTACCAGGTGCCGGCGGAAGTGCAACTGACCCTGATGGACGAACTGATGCGCCTGGGCCGCCGCGCAACGCGCTGGTTCCTGCGCAGCCGCCGCAACGAGCAGGATGCCGCCCGTGACGTGGCGCATTTCGGTCCGCGCATCGCCGCCCTTGGCCTGAAGCTCAACGAACTGCTCGAAGGCCCGACCCGCGAGCTGTGGCAGGCGCGTTACCAGGCCTATGTCGACGCCGGTGTGCCGGAGCTGCTGGCACGCATGGTCGCCGGCACCAGCCACCTCTACACCCTGCTGCCGATCGTCGAAGCGGCCGACGTCACCGGCCGCGACCCGGCCGACGTGGCGCGCGCCTACTTCGCCCTGGGCAGCGAGCTGGAACTGACCTGGTACCTGCAGCAGCTCAGCTCCCTGCCGGTGGAGAACAACTGGCAGGCGCTGGCGCGCGAAGCCTTCCGCGACGACCTGGACTGGCAGCAGCGGGCAATCACCGTCTCCGTGCTGCAGATGCAGGACGGTCCGGCGGAAATCGATGCGCGCGTGGCACTCTGGCTGGAACAGCACGCCCCGATGGTCGCCCGCTGGCGCGCCATGCTCGTCGAGCTGCGTGCTTCCACCAGCACGGACTACGCCATGTACGCCGTGGCTAACCGCGAGCTGCTCGACCTGGCGCAGAGCAACCAGCAGGGTGTGTGCCCTGTGTGATACGCGAGCCTGATTGACGTTTTGATGCTCCAGCCCCGCCAAGTGCGGGGCTTTTTTTGCCTGGATCTGCACGTCTGCCAGCCCGGGAACGGGGCGTATTCGCAGGCAAGCGCTTCTGCGAAGAGCGTTCCGCAGTTTGACTGGGCTGTAGGAGCGAGCCTGCTCGCGAACAGTTCTTAGGGCTTTGGCTCTGAAGGATTTCCAGGCAAATGTCCGGGCGGGCCGAAGTGTCCCTTGCAGGAGGCAGAAGGGCCCGGGTATTGCTCGCGAAGCGCAAAACGGGATGGAGGGGCGAGAAACCTGCCTAGCTTACGTCGCTTGGCCAGGCAGGGGACATGACACGGACGCTGCGCGCCTTTCAAAGGGGCGCAAAACCCCCGTCAGAAGCAAGAGCATCGCGGAGAGGCAGAACGACAGCACTGGCCCGTCGGGGGCGTCCAGCGGTAGTCAGGAACACGAAGAACGCGAAATCAGCTCCCGCTCCGCCCATCCTCGCGGGGCTCGGTGAGAGCCCGGCGGTACTTGGCGTACAGCTCATCGGACATGTTGCTGGTTCCCAGCATCTTCAGCGCGAAGGACTTCACCTGTTCGTTGCTGTAGGGCTCCTGCTGTGGCGCGGGCTGACTGGCGCAACCCACCAGCCACAGGGGCAGGGTCAGGGAGAGAAGGGCGAGGGCACGGTTCATGGATTCACACGCAGGCTGGTTCGGGATGGTTGTCAGGCTATCAACCGCTCGAGGTGAGCAGAAATCATCCCGTTCGATAGTGGGTATCGTTTCTGGCAACTTCGGACGCTTTTGTCTGACGGAAAGTTCCCTGCCTGCGGTGTTTTACGGCGAATGCAGATATGCTTTCCGGCTGTTCATCTCTCTTCAGGACTCCCTCATGAAAGCGCAACTCGTCGAACTCCTCACGCTGATCAGCTCCGGCTGCCTGGCGGAGGAAGAGATCCAGCAGATCGCCGACGATGCCTCGCAGGCCTATGCCGATCCGGCCGCCTTCCTCGCGGCCAATGCAGACATCAACTACGACGACAGCTTCCCCATTCCCCTGGGCGAATGGGTCGTGGTCGGCAGCCTGCCGGAAATCGTGCTGTTCATGGGCGACAGCTACGAGGAGCTGTTCGGCGAGATCCGCGCCTCCTTCGACCCCAGCGTCAATTTCGTGCTGCAGGCCAAGCAACTGCGCAAGGCGGATCCGCTCACCGCGCTGAATCGCATCCAGACCCAGCTCGGCGCGCTGTATCCGGAAAAGGGCGGGTACGTGCTGGTGGATTTCAGCGAGCCGCTAGATACCGAACTGCAATGCGTGCTGGTGTATCGAAACGACCTTGAGCGCTTCATGGCACTTTGCGTGGAAATCGGCATTCCTGCCAAGCCAGCGTTGCAGGCCGCCCAGGAAGCGGATCAGGACTGATCCGCCTGGGTCATCAGGAGCAGGGCGGCCAGGTCCACCAGGGTCTGGCCACCGATGCAGCGCGAGGGAAGGTCTCCCTGCTCGATCCAGCGTTGCACAATGGCTTGGCGATCACCCAGGCCGATCAGCTGTGCAAAGCGCTGCGGCGTCACGTAATAGCCACCCGCGAGCAAGTCCGGGGTGAATCCTCTTCCCTGCCTCATCTCGTGTCCCGCACCATCATGCCCCTTGATCCACGGGCTTGCGCCTCGGTCTGGATAGCCAATTTATCCTAGTAGTTGGGGTGTTTTTCGGGGCCTTCGCAGTCTCGGAGATGGACGACACATGATAAAGAAACGTTTCCTGTTCACCGCAGGAGAGAGACTACGGGCGCTGCGCTCGCTGACGGGGTTGTCGCGCCGCGCCTTCGCCGAGACGGTCGGCATGAAGGCCAAGGATGTGGAGAACATCGAGTATGGCAACCAGCGCATGCGGGACCTGGATTTCCAGAAGGTCTGCAGTGTGTATCCGGATTTCAGCCGCTGGATCACCTATGAAGGGCCGATCGATCCGGCCGAGGTGAGCTGGAAGGTGGAAGATTCCGCTCAGCGGGCAGCGGTCTACCTGGTGAAGCGCAATCCGCAGCTGTTGGCGACGGCGGGACTCAGTCTCGAGGAGTGGCAGGCCAGGCATCATACGATGCTGGAAAGCCTGGACGAGGAAGAGCGTCATCTCCACGAGGATGCGCCTGAGGTGTGACGCCGCGGGTCAGTTTTTGCTGCCGACATCGCGCAGGTAAGTGATCACATCCTGTGCTCCGGCCTCTTGCAGTCCTTGGCCGAAGGCATCCGATGCTGGATTGTCCCTGGGCAACAGGAGGCTCTCCGGAGTTTCCGAGTTGAACAGGCCGAAGCGCGCATAGGGCATGCCGGTTTCCAGCAGCAACTCCATGAAAGCGGCGTCGCTCCAGGCTCTGGACGGCATGGCCAGCATGTGGAAGTCGCGCTGCAGTTCATCCAGGACAGAAGCCTGCAACGCGAAGCGCTGGATTCGCGCGGGCAGGACGATCTCCAGCCCGCGGCGGCGGGCATAGACCACCGCGTTGGCCAGTTCGCAGGGGTGATTATCGTCGTCCCAGAACAAGCGCTCACCGTGCCAGCCGGCGCTGCGTAACTGCAGTTGCGTCTTGCGTTCGAAGCCGGGCAGGGCCACGCCCAGGACCTTGGTGAAATCGTTGTAGCTGATGATGCGCACCTTGCGGCACTGCTCGCAGTTGGAAAGCTCCTCCAGCCCTGCAAGCGGGCTGTCGATGAGGCCGCGGCAGCACAAGCCGTCGATGCTGCGCATGTCGACTGCGGGATGTTCCTCGTGGCGGCTGCTTACCAGGCGCTTGAGTACGGCGTGGATGCGCGCCTTGTCCTCCTGCACGGGGCCGGAGAGCGCTCCGCGCGGCAGGTCAATCAGTCGGTACAGCGGCGGCCCGGACTGCCAGCCGAGGCCGGCGGGCCAGTCGGGTAGCGGTTCGAAGGGCAGGGACAGGCTCCGGCTGCGTACGACGATGTTCCGTCCATCGGCGCTGCCGATGCCCAGGCGTTGGGCAAGGGCAGCCAGCCGACTGGTCACGCTGCGGGGGCGAGGTGGTTGACTCATGGACGACGCAAGACTCCCGATGGCCGACTGGTCAGTGCAGGAAGCGCCGGGCCGGATGCGCGGCGTATTGCCCTAAGCATAGAAAACCCTGGCGCCGTTGAGCGCATGCGTTGTGGCAAAATTCTTTCCTTCACTTCCGGGAGGCCTCCATGGCTTGCGTTGTGCTGGATATTTCTCTGTCGGCGGATCGGCTGCAGGCGCTCTATCGCGGGCATGCCAGCCGGGTACAGGTACGTAGCCGCGATGGCCGGCAGGTCAACCTGCCTGCGCATCACCTGCGTCCATTCGTCACTCACTCCGGAGTGCACGGCAGCTTCGAGCTGGAATTCGATGATTCCGGGCGGCTGCTGGCGCTGCGTCGCCTCGCCTGAGCGAGGGCAGGTTGGCTATAATAGCGCCCCATTTTGCCGACCGATGCCCGACCATGTACAGCCTGGCCCGCGAGCTCCTGTTCAAGCTCTCCCCGGAAACCTCCCATGAATTGTCCATCGACCTGATCGGTGCCGGCGGCCGCCTGGGCCTCAATGGCCTACTGACGCAGGCGCCCAGGAGCCTGCCGGTGAAGGTGATGGGCCTGGAGTTCGCCAATCCCGTGGGACTGGCGGCCGGCCTGGACAAGAACGGCGATGCCATTGATGGCTTCGCCCAGTTGGGCTTCGGTTTCGTCGAGATCGGCACCGTTACCCCGCGTCCGCAACCGGGCAACCCCAAGCCGCGCATCTTCCGCTTGCCGCAAGCCACCGCGATCATCAACCGCATGGGCTTCAACAACCACGGCGTCGATCACCTGATCGAGCGGGTCAAGGCGGCGAAGTACAAGGGCGTGCTGGGCATCAACATCGGCAAGAACTTCGATACCCCGGTCGAGCGCGCGGTGGATGACTACCTGATCTGCCTGGACAAGGTCTACCCCCACGCAAGCTATGTCACGGTCAACGTCAGCTCGCCGAACACCCCCGGCCTGCGCAGCCTGCAGTTCGGCGATTCGCTCAAGCAGCTGCTCGAAGCACTGCGCCAGCGCCAGGAAGACCTGGCCGTGCAACATGGCCGTCGTGTGCCCCTGGCGATCAAGATCGCCCCGGACATGAGCGACGAGGAAACCGCGATGGTCGCGGCTGCGCTGATCGAATCGGGCATGGATGCGGTGATCGCCACCAACACCACCCTTGGCCGCGAAGGCGTCGAGCACCTGCCGTTCGGCAACGAGGCGGGCGGCTTGTCGGGCGCTCCGGTGCGCGAGAAGAGTACGCACATCGTCAGGGTACTGGCCGGCGAACTGGGTGGTCGCCTGCCGATCATCGCGGCCGGCGGTATTACCGAAGGCGCGCATGCAGCGGAGAAGATCGCTGCGGGGGCGAGCCTGGTGCAGATCTATTCCGGCTTCATCTACAAGGGCCCGGCGCTGATTCGCGAGGCGGTGGACGCTATTGCTGCGGCCAAGCGGGCGTAAGGACGGGGAGCGGAAATAAGTAGGGCTCCTTTCGGAGCCCTTGGGCTTGCGCCCTTTTCCGCCCGGATGGGGCGGCTTGGGGAAGTCGTGGGTGACCCTGGATTCAGCCTGTTGCGTGCTGCAATTGGTTCACTCGTTGAATACCGGCGGCGCCGGTCAAACCATCCCAGTTGTCACCGCGGCCCTCACGCCAGCCGTTGAGCCAGGATTGCCGGGTAGTGGGATGGGTAAACGGACAGAGGTCGCGAGATTTTCCAGTAATGCCGTGCTGATAACCGCGCAAAAAGGCTCTTTCCAACGGATCACGCTTAAGTCTTCTCATAGGGTGTAGCCCTCACTTGTTGACTGTTATGTCCCGTTGGCCCCCCAGGGAGGCCGGGCGGAATGTTCCGCCAAATGGGGCGCATTGCCGGCGTGACGCGCCCCGCCCGACACCATTGCGGTGAAGGATTACCCCGAGTTCTATCGAAAGGTTCCGGGGCTGTGAATGACCAATTTGTCATAAGGACGTAACTCTTATGGGTTCAAGCCATAAGGTTCGCCCGGTTTGCAAAATGCCAGTACGGCATAACCCGCCAGGGGCGGGAGCTTGCCGAGGATCAAGAGGAATGTGTGTCTAATTGAGACCATCTCTCGTTCCGACGAGTGGGATGACTTTCTGCGACGCGAGGCCGCAGGTCGGTTCGCCGGTCCATCCCTGAAAATGAATACACGGGTCGCCTTGGTCGAATAAAAAGGTGGCCGACAAGGCCGTAAGCGGCTTTGCTGAAAGGGCTGCGGCCCGGGAATTATTTGCATGGCGGATTTGCACGATCTCTTCCTCACCTGCCCGAAAGGGCTCGATGGCCTGTTGCTGGAGGAGGCCCAGGCGCTCGGGCTGACCGAGGCGCGTGCCCAGGTTTCGGCCATTCGTGGCAAGGGCGACCTGGAGACGGCCTACCGTCTGTGTCTCTGGTCGCGCCTGGCCAACCGTGTGCTGCTGGTGCTGTCGCGCTTCCCGGTGAGCAATGCCGAAGACCTCTACCTGGGTGTCAACGCCGTTTCCTGGAGCGACCACCTGGAGGCCGATGGCAGCCTGGCCGTGGAGTTCAGCGGCAAGGGCTCGGGCATCGACAACACCCACTTCGGTGCGCTGAAGGTCAAGGATGCCATCGTCGATAACCTGCGCGCCGAGTTCGGCAAGCGTCCGACGGTGGACAAGGTCAATCCGGATATCCGCGTGCACCTGCACCTGGATCGTGGCCAGGCGGTACTGTCGCTGGACCTCTCCGGCCACAGCCTGCACCAGCGCGGCTATCGCCTGCAGCAAGGCGCCGCGCCGCTGAAGGAAAACCTCGCCGCAGCGGTGCTGATCCGCGCCGGTTGGCCGAAGATCGCCGCTGAGGGCGGCGCACTGTCCGACCCGATGTGCGGCGTCGGTACCTTCCTCATCGAGGCCGGCCTGATTGCCGCTGATGTGGCGCCGAACCTCAAGCGCGAGCGCTGGGGTTTCAGCAACTGGCTGGGCCATGTGCCGGCGATCTGGAAGAAGCTGATCGACGAGGCCCAGCAGCGCGCCGACGTCGGCCTGGCGAAGACCCCGCTGTGGATTCGTGGCTATGAAGCCGATCCTCGCCTGATCCAGCCGGCGCGCAACAACATCGAGCGCTCGGGGCTGGCTGAGTGGGTGAAGATCTACCAGGGCGAGCTGGCGACGTTCGAGCCGCGTCCGGACAAGGGCCAGAAGGGCCTGATCATCTGCAACCCACCCTACGGCGAGCGCCTGGGGGATGAGGCCAGCCTGCTCTACCTCTACCAGCATCTGGGTGAACGGCTTCGCCAGAGCTGCCTGGGCTGGAGCGCCGGGGTGTTCACCGGCGCGCCGGAGCTGGGCAAGCGCATGGGTATCCGCAGCCACAAGCAGTACGCGTTCTTCAACGGCGCATTGCCGTGCAAGCTGATCATGCTCGACGTGGAGCCGCGCCAGTTCGTGACCGGCGAGCGCGGTGAGCGTAGCGAAGCGTCACCGGTTCAGGGCGCCGCGGTGATCGAGCAGGCTCGCCTGAGCGAGGGTGGGCAGATGTTCGCCAATCGCCTGCAGAAGAACGTCAAGGCGCTGGGCAAGTGGGCGCGCAAGGAAAAGATCGAGTGCTACCGGGTGTATGACGCCGATATGCCCGAGTACGCCCTGGCGGTGGATCTCTACCGTGACTGGGCGCACGTGCAGGAGTACGCGGCACCCAAGTCCATCGACCCGGAGAAGGCCCAGACCCGCCTGCTCGATGCACTGGCGGCGCTGCCGCAGGCCCTGGGCATTCCCACCGAGCGCATCGTGATCAAGCGTCGCGAGCGCCAGGCCGGCAAGAAGCAGTACGAGCGGCAGAATGCCGAAGGCCGCTTCATGGAAGTGGAAGAGGGCGGCGTGAAGCTGCTGGTCAACCTGACCGACTACCTCGACACCGGTCTGTTCCTCGATCACCGCCCGATCCGTCTGCGCATCCAGCGCGAGGCTGCCGGCAAGCGCTTCCTCAACCTGTTCTGCTACACCGCCACGGCGACCGTGCATGCGGCCAAGGGCGATGCGCGCAGCACCACCAGCGTTGACCTGTCCAAGACCTACCTGGACTGGGCGCGGCGCAACCTGTCGCTCAATGGCTTCTCCGACAAGCAGCGCCTGGTACAGAGCGACGTGATGGAATGGCTGCGCGAAGACCGCGGCGAGTACGACCTGGTCTTCATAGACCCGCCGACCTTCTCCAACTCCAAGCGCATGGAAGGGGTGTTCGACGTGCAGCGTGACCATGTCGAGCTGATCGACCTGGCCATGGCGCGGCTGGCCAAGGGCGGGGTGCTGTACTTCTCCAACAACTTCCGCAAGTTCGAGTTGGATGAAGGGCTGTCGGCGCGCTATCAGGTCGAGGATATCAGCGCCCAGACGCTGGACCAGGATTTTGCCCGCAACAGCAAGATCCACCGCGCCTGGCGCATCACCGTCCGTTGAAGTCCCTGTGGCGCGCGGCAGGGGCCGTGCGTCGCGCGGGCGCTGGGCAAATGGCCATCGGCTGCTATAAAAACTGAGTAACCCTGAGATCGGGATTTCACATGACTCAGTTGCCGGCCTACGAGCAGTTGCCCGTTGCTCAGGGAGTCGTCAGCCAGAAGAAGGCTCTGCGCGCCGCCGGCCTGGTGCTGGCGGCAGGTCTGCTGCTGACCGCCCTGTTGGGCTGGAATGTCTGGCGTAACGCCCGTATAGCCCTCGAGCAGCAGTTCTCCCTGGCCGCCAATGAGCGGATCGACCGGGTCCGCGAGCGGTTCACGATACAGCAGAGTGAACTGGAGTCGATCCAGCGCTTCTTCGAGAATTCCAGGTCGGTCTCCAGAGAGGAGTTCGAGCATTTCGTCAGTCCCCTGCTGGGCGACACGCTGGGCTATGCCTGGCTGCCCCATGTGGCGCAGCACGACCGGGAGGCTTTCGAAGCCCGCGCTCATGCTGCCGGGATGCTCGACTACATGCTGTTCGAGCTCAACCTGCAGGGGCAGCCGATTCCCGCGCAGGTCCGGGACAACTACTTCCCTGTCCTTTATGGTGCCTCCGAGTATCTGGAGGAAATGCCGCTGGGGCTGGATCTCAACTCGACGTTGCCGGGGCGCGAGCTGACCCGGCGCGTAGTGAAGACGCGCGCTGTTGCGGCCTCTATCCCGGTAGTCCTGCCCGGCGCACCGCCGGCCGATTCCACCGGGGTACTGCTGGCGGCGCCCTTCTACCGGACCAGCGTGACGCCCAGCCCAACGGCGGAAACCCGCGTCGGGATCCAGGGCATCCTGCTGGCGGCCATCAGTTATCGGCTGCTCATCGAGCAGGGCGTGGAGGGGCGCGAGGAGCAACTGGCCCTGACATTGCGCGATTCCGGCGACCTGCGCCCGGATGTCCCCCTGTATCGAAGCCCGGTGTCCCCCGACCAGACAGCAGGGTTGGTGGCCGAGCGCCACCTGGCATTCGCTGGTCGCGACTATCTGGTGCGCGTCGAGCCGTCCAGCGACTTTCTGCGGCGCAACCAGGGGCATCCTCAGCTGTGGGTGATCTTCGCGGGCGGGCTGACCTCCCTGTTGCTCGCTGGTTATGTCCTGATCCTGCTGGGCCAGCGTCAGCGGGCGCTGCAACTGGTGGGAGAGCGCACGGCCGAACTGCGCGCCAACCAATTGGAGCTGCAGGAGAACCAGGCGCGCCTGCATTTCGCCATGGACAGTGCCGGTCATGGCGTATGGGACTGGAGCCTGGATAGCGGCAGCGTCTTCTACTCCCACGCCTGGAAAGCGATGCTTGGCTACCGCGACAGCGAGGTGGGCACCACGACCGACGAAAGCCTGAGTCGCGTCCATCCAGACGACAAGGTCGCACGTTGCGAAGCGTTGCGCCGGCATCTGCGTGGCGAGACTTCGCTCTACCAGAGCGAACATCGGTTGCGCTGCAAGAGTGGGCGCTGGCTCTGGGTACTCGATCGCGGGCAGGTGGTGGAGCGCGACAACGACGGCGCGGCGCGGCGCATGATCGGTACCCAGACCGACATCAGTTCGCGCAAGGCCGCCGAACTGGAGCTGGGCGAGGTGAATAGCCGTCTGCACGGCCTGCTCGATGCGGCGACCCAGGTTGCCATCGTGTCGACCGACCTGCGCGGGTTCGTGCGCAGCTTCAATGTGGGGGCCGAACGCATGTTCGGCTACAGCGCCCAGGAGGTGATCGGGAGGCCGGTGCCGGAGAACGTCTTCGTCAAGGACGAAATCCGCCGTCGTGCGCAGGATCTGTCGAGCATCCTCGGCCGTGAGATTCGCGGCTTCGAAGTGGTCGGAGCATTGGTCGGCGAGGGTCACGAGGAGCACGAATGGACCTGCGTACGTCGAGATGGCCGGCAACTGAAGATCAATCTGATCATCACCGGCGTGCGCGATTCGTCTGGCAGCACCACCGGTTACCTGGGCATCGCCACCGACATCACCCGGCGCAAGGAAGCGGAGCTGGAGCTGCGGCGCCTTTCGGTCACCGATGCGCTCACCGGCATCCACAACCGCCGTTATTTCAAGGAGCAACTGGACCAGGCCATGGCACGCTGCTCGCGCAGCGGCGAGCCGCTGTCGCTGGTGATGTTCGACATCGACCACTTCAAGAATATCAACGACCGCTTTGGCCACGAGGCGGGGGATATCGTGCTGGTGACCTTGTGCCAGCGCATTTCCCAGCGCCTGCGCAAGGTGGATGTGTTCTGTCGCCTGGGAGGCGAGGAGCTGGTGGTGCTCTGCCCGGGCAGTACCACGGAGCAGGCCTGGCAGTTGGCCGAGGCGCTGTGGCAGGCATTGCGTGGTCAGCCGATGGAGGGAGTGGGCGTGGTCACGGCGAGCTTCGGAGTCGCCTCCTGGTCCCCTGGGGAAAGCGCCGATGATCTGATGCGCAAGGTGGACCGAGCGGTCTATCGCGCCAAGCGCCTGGGGCGCGACCGTTTGGAAAAGGTCGAAGCCTGATGCGAAAACCCCGGCCTGTTGGCCGGGGCTCGCGTTGGATCAGTGCTTGGTGCTGCTGTAGAGATCCAGCAGTACCTGGTCGAGGATCGACGAGGCACCCCAGGGGCGGTTGCTGTTGAGAATTGCCACCACGACCCAGGTGCGGCCGTTGGCGTCACGGCTGAAGCCGGCAAGTGCGCGTACGGTGTTCAGGGTGCCGGTCTTCACGTGGGCTTCGCCGGCCATGGGCGTGCCGCGCAGGCGTTTGCGCATGGTGCCGTCCTTCGCCACGATCGGCAGCGAGGAAATGTACTCGGCAGCATAGGGGCTGTGCCACGCGGCTTGCAGCATGGCAGCCATCTCGCGAGCGCTGACGCGCTCGTCGCGGGACAGGCCGGAACCGTTCTCCATCACCAGGTGGCTGGCGGTAATGCCCTTGCGCGCCAGCCACTGGCGGATCACCCGCTGCGCGGCCTGGGCGTCGTCTGCGTCGGCGCCGTTGCGGTACTGGCGGCCGACCGAGAGGAACAGCTGGCGGGCCATGGTGTTGTTACTGAACTTGTTGATGTCGCGGATGATTTCCACGACGTCCGGCGACATGGCGCGGGCCACCAGGGTGGCGTTCTTCGGTACGGCGCCTTCACGGTCCTTGCCGAGGATGCTGCCGCCCAGTTCCTGCCAGATGCCGCGCACGGCACCCGCGGTGTAGGCGGGGTGTTCGAGAAGGGACATGTAGGTCTGTGCGCTACAGCCTTGCGGAATCTGCCCGGTGGCGACCAGCGAGGTACCGTCGAACTGGGTCACGGGGTTGAAACGCAGCTTCGGCCAGGCCGGGCAGGCGGCGGCCTTGCTCACCTGGATCTGGTTGTCGATGCGCACGTTCGCCAGCGGCGGGTCCATCAGGACAGTGGCTTTGCTGCCCTCGGTGCGGATTACCAGACGCACGCTCTTCAGGTTGACCATCAGCGAGTCGGGGCCGACCAGGAACGGCTTGTTGTCGTCGCCGCCGTCGTCATTGAACACCGGCAACTGCGGAATATTGAAGTAGCTGCGGTCCAGCACCAAGTCGCCGGTGACCTTGAGCACGCCATTGGCGCGCAGGTCGCGCATCATCAACCAGAGTTTCTCCAGGTTCAGCTTCGGATCGCCGCCGCCCTTCAGATACAGGTTGCCGTTCAGGACGCCGTCCTTGAGCTGGCCGTCGGTGTAGAACTCGGTCTGCCACTGATAGGTCGGGCCGAGCATCTCCAGGGCGGCATAGGTGGTGAACAGCTTCATGGTCGACGCCGGGTTCACCGAGACGTCGGAGTTGAAATAAGTGGCGTTACCGGGGCCTTCGAGCGGAATCATCACCAGCGAGAGAGCGTCATCGGTGAGCTTGCTGGCTCTCAGCGCCTTCTGTACGCGCTCGGGCAGGGTGGTGTTGATCTGGGCAACGGCGGGTAAGGCAAAGGGCAGTAATGTGGCGAGAGCGAGGACGCGCAGAGACTTGAACATAGAAAAGATGACATCCCAGTGGTCGGGCATTGACTTGAAAAAATGAAAAGATGAAGCGCAACACTACAGTTGAAGTACTCCCTGTTGGACTGGGAGACGCGGCACATTATGCCGCAAGCCGTTCCAGTATGCGCAGGCCTTCGAGAGCCGGTCGTCTCGACGAGATACTGCGTGACTGTGCTGGCGCAAGTTGTGTATTTGGCTCGGGCACACTTGTTCGTCGAGTGGCGAAGCCCTCATGAGGAGAGATTCAGATGGCCACCCATCGTTCCCGTCGTTTACGCAAGAAGTTGTGTGTCGATGAGTTCCAGGAGCTCGGTTTCGAGTTGAGCTTCAAGTACCGCGAGGGTAAGGACGAAGACTCCATCGGCAATTTCTTGAAGCGCTTCGCCGCTGATGCTGTCGAGCCCAATGACCTTGTCTACAGTGGGTGCGATGAGTACGGCTTCATCTGCCTGGCCCGGCGTGGCTCGGTGAGCAACGAGCAGCGCGAGTTGGTCGAAGGCTGGTTGAGGCAGCAGCCCGAGCTGGCGGAGTTCACCGTCAGCCCGTTGATTGATGCCTGGTACCCGGACCAGCCGGTCAATCCGCCTGCTCGTTGAGCTTGAGGCTCTCCTCCGCTCTCAGGACCTGCATCAGTTTCCATGGGTCGAGAGGTTTCGGCAGGCAGGCCAGGATGGGCTGGCCTCGTGCTCTGAGCGTTTTTAGCTCGGCCTGCAACTCATCTTCTTCGCGGCCACTGAACAGGACTGCGTGGAGAACCCTGCCTGCGTCGGCCAGCTCGCAGGCCAATTCGATTCCATTGACGTCCGGCAGATTTATGTCGCAGAGAAGCAAGTCGAATGGTTCTCTGCGACGTGCGCACGCTTCGCGCGCTTCCGTGGCGTCCAGTGCAGGAGTCAGCCTGAAGAATCCCAAGCGGTTCAATTGCATTTGGGTGGCGATTAACTGGAAGGGATGATCTTCGACGACCAGGATGCTGAGTTTGTTGTCCTGCATGACGAGCTCCTTGAAAACTCCGGATGCAGCTGATGAACTTCGCTGATGCTTTTTCACAGGCAAGCACAGGTGTCTAATAATTTTATTTTGGAGGTTTTAGTGTGTGCCTTCATATGTGTGCTCAGGTTTTAAATATCTTCTTTGTATTTGTTCTGGGTACTATTGCGGATGAAAGGTTAGGTCGATTTCTCTGGAGCTATTTTGGCTTCTGTGTTGAGCGAAGCGTGATTGTTATCTGGTCTGGCTGATCTTCAATGGTCTCTGACTATTATCTATTGCACTGTGCCGGTTGGACTTCAACTCTCCTAGGAAATGTGAGTTTTTATTCAGTGTTCACCAGCTTTTCTGGCGAAAGTGATTATCATCAGGCTTTTCCGTGAATAACCCCACGATGGATAGAGTTTAAGTCTGGCATCTGCTGCCGCACAGGTCGCAGAATCGAACGCCTCTTCGTGTCCGGAATGGCCTAGGCAGAGGTCTTCGATTGATTTTTGGCATCCTACAGGTCGACATGGTGGAGAGGCGTATCCATTGTTGCCTGTAAACAAGAAGAAATGCATACCTGGAGCCAGCTAGATGAAGTATGCGGAGATAGTGCCGAGGTTTATCAGGGCTCCAAGTCAGATTTTCTCCTGTTTGGAGTCGGAATATTCTTGCGGAAGGGAGGCGAGTGGTGGAGCTGAGAGAGATTCTTGTAGGAATTATTTAGATGTTACGTAGGAAAACCCGGCGGCCGCAAAAACTGAGTGCAACACCCGACCATTTCGGTAAGGTGTTGCCCCATGTCCTATCACGAACTCAGCGCCACAGAGCGCGTCACGATCCAGATYGGCCTGTGCAATGGCTTCAGCCAGCGCAGGCTTGCCCGGCTGATGAACCGCAGC